>JAPSIA010000138.1 GCA_031179215.1 Agrococcus sp. | reverse complement strand
GCGGCCCTCGTAGGGGCTCGGCAGCTCGACGACGGCCTTCGCCGTCTCGATGTCGGCGAGCGGCTGGTTGAGCTCGACCGTGTCGCCCTCGGCGACGCGCCAGGCGACGACCTCGCTCTCGGTGAGGCCCTCGCCGAGGTCGGGCAGCAGGAAGGTCTTCATCGTGCGGCTCCCGTCGTGGCAGGGGCGAGTGCGGATGGGTCGTCGAGGCCGGTGCGCGAGTTGCGGCGGCCGAGGGTGCGGTCGACGGCGTCGAGCAGCCGATCGAGGCTCGGCAGGTAGTCGTGCTCGACCGCGGAGGGCGGGTAGGGGCTGTCGTAGCCGGTGACGCGCTCCGGCGCCGCCTCGAGGAACGGGAAGGCGCGCTCGGCGACGCTCGCGATGAGCTCGCTCGAGACCGACGACTCGGCGGGCGCCTCGTGCGTGACGACGAGCCTGCCCGTGCGGCGCACGGAGGCGACGACCGTGTCGACGTCGAGCGGCGAGATCGCGCGCAGGTCGATCACCTCGACCTCGATGCCCTCGTCGGCGGCGGCGATCGCCGCGCGCAGCGCCGTCTCGACCGTCGGGCCGTAGGCGGCGATCGTCACGTCGCGACCGCTCGCGACGACGTTCGCCGTCTCGAGGTCGCGCACGATCGACCGGTCGACCTCGCCCTTCGAGTAGTACTTGCCCTTCGGCTCGAAGAACAGCACGGGGTCGTCGCTCGCGATCGCGGCACGCAGCGTCGAGTAGGCCTCCTGCGGCGTCGAGGCCGTCACGACCCGCAGGCCGGCGGTGTGCGCGAAGTAGGACTCGGGGCTCTCGGAGTGGTGCTCGACCGAGCCGATCGCGCCGCCGTAGGGCACGCGGATCGTGAGCGGCATCGCCACGCGGCCGCGGGAGCGGTAGCGCAGCTTCGCGACCTGCGCGACGATCTGGTCGAACGCGGGGTAGATGAAGCCGTCGAACTGGATCTCGGCGACGACGCGGAAGCCGCGGTAGCTCATGCCGATCGCCGTGCCGATGATGGCCGACTCCGCGAGCGGCGAGTCGATGACGCGCTGCGGCCCGAAGCGCGCCTGCAGCCCGTCGGTGACGCGGAAGACGCCGCCGAGCTTGCCGATGTCCTCGCCCATGAGCAGCACGCGGTCGTCGCCCTCGAGGGCGTCGGAGAGCGCGGCGTTGACCGCCTTCGCGAGGGTCAGGGTCTCGCTCATCGGTCCCCCTCGATGCTCGCGAGGAAGGCGCGGTGCTCGAGGCGCTGGCGCTCGAGGCGCTTCGTCGGCTGCGCGTAGACGTGGTCGAAGATCGCGTCGGCGGTGGGCGGCTCGGCGTGCTCGGCGGCCGCGCGGAACTCCTTGGCGAGCTGATCCGCGCGGATCTTCGCCTCGGCGCGCACGGCCTCCATGTTCGCGCCCATGCGCGTGAGCGCCCGCTCGACGCGGTCGATCGGATCCTTCGCGATCCACGCCTCCATCTCGGCCTCGTCGCGGTAGCGCTTGGGGTCGTCGGTCGTCGTGTGCGGGCCGCGGCGGTAGGTGACGGCCTCGATGAACGTCGGACCGCCGCCGGAGCGGGCGCGGTCGAAGGCGATCCGCGCGGCGGCGTGCATCGCGAGTACGTCGTTGCCGTCGACGCGCAACGACGGGATGCCGAACCCGGTGGGGCGCAGCGCGAGCGGCACGCCCGACTGCACCGCGACGGGCTCCGAGATCGCGTACTGGTTGTTCTGGCACAGGAACACGACGGGCGCCTGGAAGGCGGAGGCCCACACGAGCGCCTCGTTGACGTCGCCCTCGCTCGTCGCGCCGTCGCCGAAGGTCGTGAGCGCGACCTCGTCGGCGCCGTCCATCTTCGCGGCCATCGCGTAGCCGGTGCCGTGCAGCGTCTGCGCGCCGATGATGATCTGCGACGGCGCCATCCGGATCTCGTGCGGATCCCAGCCGCCGTGCGCGAACGCCTTCCAGATGCGCGCGAACTCGGCCATGTCGGCGCCGCGCAGCAGCGCGAAGCCGTGCTCGCGGTAGGAGCCGAAGACCCAGTCCTGCGGGGCGAGCGCGCGGGCGGGGCCGACCTGCGCTGCCTCCTGCCCCAGCAGCGGCGGCCACAGCACGAGGTGCCCCTGCCGGGTGAGGGCGAACGCCTCGGTGTCGAGGCGGCGCACGCGCACCATGTCGACGTACAGCGTCGTGAGCGCCGACTCGTCGATGTCGGTCAGGTGCGGGTCGAGGAGCTCGTTGGCGATGCGGGTGCCATCGAGGTCGAGCACGGTCAGCGGGCTGTCGAGACCGACGGCGAGCTCGGGGTGCGGGGCGGGCACGATGATCGACACGATCGAACCTCCTTGTTCGAAGCGCCTCGTGGGCGCCGGTCGGATCTTGCGGACGGGTCGTCCGCGGATCTGTGCTCCGAACGTAGCCGCGACAGGCACCTCGCGCAATCAGCGACACGCTCGCTGCGCAGCCCGCGCATTCCGGCTCCCGTCACCCTGCGCTAGATTGCGCAGCATGCGCATCGTCGATGACACCGACCGGAAGATCCTGCTCGAGCTCACGAGGCATCCGCGGATCACGAACGCGGCCATCGCCGAGCAGCTGGGACTCGCCCGCAACACGGTGCAGAGCCGGGTCGCCGCGCTCGAGGCCTCGGATGCGCTGCAGGGCTTCGACCGCAGGTTCCACGCGGCCGCGCTCGGCTATCCGCTCACGGTGTTCATGGCCACGCACGTCGACCAGCCCCGCATCGACTCGGTCGTCGAGCAGCTGCGGCAGATCCCCGAGGTCGTGCAGGCGTTCGGGCTCTCGGGACAGGCGGATGTGCTCGTGCGCGTCGTGTGCCGCGACGCGGAGGACCTCTACCGCGTGAACAAGCTCGTGCTCGCGTGCGACGGCGTCGAGCGCACCGAGACGTGGCTCTCGATGGGCGAGCTCATCCCCTTCCGCCTCGCGCCCGTGCTCGAGCGCGACCTCGGCCGCTGACGCGGAGCCGTCAGCCGCGCCCGTCGAGCGCGGCCTCGAGGCGCTCAAGGCGCTCGCGCAGCGCGTCGGCGGGCGCGGCGCCCTCGCGCTCGAGGGCGCCGAGGTTGAGCCGAGCGGCGCGGACGGCGACGCTCGCGGCGGCGCGCATGAGCTCGGCGCCGGAGCGCACGTCGCTCACGAGCTCGGCCTTGACGAGCGGCTCGGCGAGCTCCGAGAGCTCGAGGCCCTCCTCGAGCAGTCCAGCGAGGTCGAGCGGCCCCTCGGTCGCGGCGACGGTGGCCCGCTCGACCGCCCGATCGCGCTCGACGCGCTCCTCCTCGCCGTCCTTGCCCATCCCGCGCGCGTCGATGACCGCGGCGAAGGCGGCGACGTCGCGATCGGCCGCCGCGGTCAGGCGCGGCAGCAGCGACTCGCCGCGCCGGCGCAGCTTCGCGTCGGCGTCGGAGATCTCGAGCGCCATGAGCACGAGGGCGAGCCCGAGCGAGCCCGAGATCGCGGCGACCGCGCCGCTGCCCGGCGTCGCGGACGACGACGCCGCGCGCCGCAGCAGCTCGTCGGCGGGCAACGACCAGAGGCTCTCGCTCACGGTCGCCGAGCGTAGCCGCCGCGCCTGGCCGCCTGCTGCGGAATGCCGCGCGATCCCGCACGTTGCACCGGGTGGAGGAGACGATGACGACGATCGACCTGCTGCCCGATGCGACCGACATGGGCCCCGTGCTGCTGAAGACCGCGGCATTGGCGCGCCTCGAGCGCTGGTACATCGCGGGCGTCGGCCTCGAGCCGGTGGCCGAGCGGCCAGGCGTCGTCGAGCTCGGCGTCGGGGGCCGCACGATCCTCGTGCTCGAGGAGGCGCCGGATCTGCGCGGACCGAACCCTCAAGACGCAGGCCTGTTCCACACGGCGATCCTCTACCCCACCCACGCCGCGCTCGCGGCCGCGATCGTGCGCATGTCGCAGCTGCCGGGCATCCGCTTCGCCGGCACCGGCGACCACCACGTCTCCGAGGCGTTCTACTTCGCCGACCCCGACGGCAACGGCGTCGAGCTCTACGTCGACCGGCCGCGCGACCAGTGGCGCTGGGCCGACGGCCACGTGTTCATGACGACCGAGTTCATCGACCCGAACCGCTTCGTCGCCGAGCACCTCGATCGCAGCGCGGCGTCGACCGCGCCCGTCGGCGCGAAGGTCGGCCACGTGCACCTGCAGGTCGGCGATGTGCCGACCGCGCGCGCGTTCTACGTCGACGCGCTCGGCTTCGCCGAGACGGCGGTGCTCGGGAGCACGGCGCTGTTCGTGAGCGCGGGCGGCTACCACCACCACATGGCGATGAACGTGTGGAACTCCCGCGGTGCGGGCCGTCGCGCCGACACGCTCGGGCTCGGCCGGGTCGAGATCGCGGTGCCCGACGCGGATGCGCTCGGCGCGGCGCGCGAGCGGCTC
>JAPSIA010000040.1 GCA_031179215.1 Agrococcus sp. | reverse complement strand
GCGAGCACCGAGGGCGACACGGCCTCCACGACCTCGAGCACGGGCGAGGCCGACCGCGCGCCCTTGCCGAGCGGCCAGCGCCACACCGCGACCGCGCGGCCGTCGACGAGCACGAGCGGCTTGAAGACGCCGTTGCCCCCGGGCACCATCGCCTGCAGCATCGCCGGGCTCGCGGTGTGCGAGCGGTCGCGATAGCCGAGCACCCACTCGTCGAAGCCGGGCACGAGCCGCACGCCGGTGCGGCGGCCCGGCTCGGCGTCGGCGGCGACGAGCATCGGCTCGCCGTCGACCAGCACGCGCTCGAGGCCCTCGGCGCCCGCGAGCGCCTCGCGCACGAGCGACTTCGGCAGCCCCGTCCACCACGCCGCGTCGTCGGCGGGGATGGGCCCGCGCGCCGCGACGAAGCGGCCGAGCGCCTCGGCGAGCGCAGCGTGCGGCTCCGGCACCGCGAGCGGCTCGCCGCCGACGAGCAGCTGCGCATCGCCGTCGAACGGCCCGAATTGCACGAGCCCGTCGTAGGCGCACAGCGCGAGCAAGTGGTAGCCCCGGCCGCCGGTCGTCTCGACGCCGGCCGCCTCCCACGCGGCGAGCACCGCGGGGCGGGTGCGAGGGCCGCCCGCAAGCTGCTCGACGAGCACGTCGGCGGCCCGCTGCGCGATGGTCGCGTCGATGCCCCGGTCGGTGCACAGCCGCCACTCCTGGCGCCGCAGCCGATCCGCGGTCGCGGCATGGATGGTCGCGAGATCGTCGGGCGTCGCGACGAAGAGCGTGCCGCGCATCGCCCACGATCGCACGAGCTCGCCCGCGTCGAACGCGGCGCGGACGTCGGCGAGCGTCGTGCCGGGCGCCGAGCGCACGGCGATCGCCCGCAGCACCTGCGGCAGGTCCTGCCCCTGCATCGCGACCATGCGGCGGACGACCTCGGGGGGCGTCGGACCGGCGGCGGTCGAGCCGTCCAGGCCCCGACGCGCCGGTCCGGGCTCGGCGTGCGAGGCAGTCTCGAGGCGGACTGCCGCAGCCAGCGCGGCGCCTGGCGACGTCGCAGCCCGACCCGCTCGCGCGGCTCCGTCGAGCCCGTGCGCGACGAGCCGCATCCGCCTCGCCTCGGATCGCGTGAGCTTCGGCTCCGTCGTCGCTGGCACGCGCTCACGCTAGCGCGGCCCTCCCACGCGCGCACCGCGCCCGCCGCGCCCGCCGCGCCCGCCGCGCCCGCACGCAGCGGCCCCCTCCCGCCGGAGCGGACCCGGTGCACCGGGTCCGGCTCAACGGGAGGGGTCCGCGAGGCGGGCGACCGCCGCGCGACGCCGCGACGGCGAGGCGCGGCGGCCCCGCTCAGCCCTCGAGCAGGCTCGTCACGAGGGCGGCGATGCGCGAGCGCTCGCTGCGCTGGAGCGTGATGTGGCCGAAGAGCTCGTTGCCCTTGAGCGTCTCGATGACGCTCGCGACGCCGTCGTGGCGGCCGACGCGCAGGTTGTCGCGCTGCGCGACGTCGTGCGTGAGCACGACGCGCGAGTTCTGGCCGATGCGCGAGAGCACCGTCAGCAGCACGTTGCGCTCGAGCGACTGCGCCTCGTCGACGATCACGAAGGCGTCGTGCAGGGAGCGACCGCGGATGTGCGTGAGCGGCAGCACCTCGAGCAGGCCCCGGTCGGCGACCTCGTCGAGCACGTTGTCGCTCACGAGCGCGCCGAGCGTGTCGTAGATCGCCTGCCCCCAGGGGCTCATCTTCTCCTCCTTGTCGCCGGGCAGGTAGCCGAGCTCCTGGCCGCCGACGGCGTAGAGGGGGCGGAAGACGATGACCTTCTTGTGCAGGCGCCGCTCGAGCACGGCCTCGAGCCCCGCCGCGAGGGCGAGCGCCGACTTGCCGGTGCCGGCGGAGCCGCCGAGCGAGACGATGCCGACCTCGTCGTCGAGCAGCAGGTCGATCGCGAGGCGCTGCTCGGCCGAGCGGCCGTGGACGCCGAACACGTCGCGGTCGCCGCGCACGAGGGAGATCTCGCCGGCGCGCGTGACGCGGCCGAGCGCCGAGCCGCGCTCGGAGGAGATCACGAGGCCCGTGTTGAGCGGCATGTCGGCGACCACGTCGGTCTCGAGCCGCTCGTGCTCGTAGAGCGCGTTGATCTGCTCGCCCGAGAGCGCGATCTCGGCGGTGCCGGTCCAGCCGGAGTCGACGGCCTGCTCGGCGAGGTACTCCTCGGCGGCGAGCCCGATCGAGGCGGCCTTGACGCGCATCGGCATGTCCTTCGAGACGACGCACACGTCGAGGCCGTCGCCCGCGAGGTTCGAGGCGACGGCGAGGATGCGCGAGTCGTTGTCGCCCAGCTGCAGCCCGCTCGGCAGCACGTGCTGGTTCGAGTGGTTGAGCTCGACGCGCAAGGAGCCGCCGCCCTCGGTCGGCACGGGGAAGTCGAGCCGCTCGTGCGCCGTGCGCAGGTCGTCGAGGTTCCGCAGGGCCTTCCGCGCGAAGTAGCCGATCTCGGGATCGTGCCGCTTCTTCTCGAGCTCGGCGATCACGATCACGGGGATCACGACCTCGTGCTCGGCGAAGCGGTGGATCGCCCCCGGGTCCGACAGCAGCACGCTCGTGTCGAGCACGTAGGTGCGCTGGCGCGTCTCGAGGCTGTCGACCTCGACGGCTGCGGCTGCGGGGGTGGTGGCGAGTTCAGGCACGTGATGCTCCCTTCCGACCTCTGGTCGGATCACGCGGCCATCGCCTCCCGTGGTGCTCGCAGGCGCGATGGCCGCTCGCTCGCCGGGCGGAACTGCCCGACACGGCTGAATCTACGCGCTCTGCCCGAGCATCCCGAGCGCCGACACACGGGAGCGATGCGAGTGTTCACCCACAGGAAACCTCAGCGTCGTCACTTGCCGTAGCGGCGCTCGCGCAGCCCGTAGGCGCGCACGGCGCGGAGGAAGTCGACCTCGCGCAGATCCGGCCCGAGCGCCTCGACGAAGTAGAACTCGCTGTGCGCGCTCTGCCACAGCATGAAGTCGCTCAGCCGCTGCTCGCCGGAGGTGCGGATGACGAGGTCGGGATCGGGCTGGCCGGCCGTCGAGAGGTGCTCGGCGATGAGCTCGGGCGTGAGCCGCTCGGCGAGCTCCGCGGGGCTCGCCGTGTCGGCGCTCGCGAGGATCTTCCGCACGGCCTCGACGAGCTCGTGCCGACCGCCGTAGCCGACGGCGAGGTTCACCTGGATGCCGTCGTTGCCGGCGGTGCGGGCGACCGCGCCGTCGAGCGCCGCGACGAGCGGCTCGGGGAGCCCGGCCGCGTCGCCGACGTGGCGGATGCGTCGACCGGGCTGGCGGGAGAGGTCGTCGGCGAGCTCGGCGATGATCTCGCACAGCTCGCCGAGCTCCTCCCGCGCGCGCCCCGTGAGGTTGTCGCGCGAGAGCAGGTAGAGCGTCACGACCTCGACCCCGATCTCGGCGCACCAGTCGACGAACTCGCGCAGCCGCGCGGCGCCGGCGCGGTGGCCGTGCCCGACCGATGCGAGGTTCTGCTCGCGAGCCCAGCGGCGGTTGCCGTCGATGATCATCGCGATGTGGCGGGGCACCGCGCCGCGCGCGAGGTCGTGCCGCAGTCGCCGCTCGTAGTAGCGGTAGACGAGCCGTGACCCCCGGGCGCTGCGCAGTCGCACGTGCTGAATCTACCCGCCCGGGCGACGAGCCGCCTCGATCCGACGTCTCGGGAACCTCCCCGCTGGAGCGATCGCGCGCGGATCACGCGCGCCGCGCGGGCTCCTCCGGGCGGTACGCCATGCAGGCAGCCGCACTGCGTACGACCTACGCTGTCCCCATGGCAGTCACTCCCGGAAGCGGCACGCCGGATCCCGGCGAGGAGCCGCCGCGCCTCGCCGGCGACGGCGAGGCGGCGCGCTCGAGCGATCCCGAGCACGCGCACCTGCCGTTCATCGAGGCGGCGGGCGATGCGATCACCGAGGCGGCCGTCGAGCGGAAGCCGACGTGGCGCGGCTGGATCCACGCGGCCACCGCGCCGCTCGCCCTCGTGGCGGGCGTCGTGCTCGTCGTGCTCGCCGAGGGCGCCGTCGCGACGTGGTCGACGGCGGTGTTCGCGCTCTCGAGCCTGCTGCTGTTCGGCGTCTCGGCGGTGTACCACCGCTTCCGCTGGGAGGAGCGCACGCGGGTCGTGCTCAAGCGCTTCGACCACGCGAACATCTTCCTGCTCATCGCGGGCACCTATACGCCGATCGCCCTGCTGACGCTCGGCTCCCCCACCGACTGGATCCTGCTGAGCGTCATCTGGGTCGGCGCGCTGCTCGGCATCGCCTTCCGCATGTTCTGGCTCACCGCGCCGCGCTGGCTCTACGTGCCCATCTACCTCGCGCTCGGCTGGGCGGCCGTCGCCTTCCTCGCCGACATCTGGCAGGCGAACGCCGTCACCGCGATGCTCGTGATCGCCGGCGGGCTCGCCTACACGGTCGGCGCCATCTGCTACGGCCTGAAGAAGCCGAACCCGTCGCCGCTCCACTTCGGCTTCCACGAGATCTTCCACGTCTGCACGGTGCTCGCGTTCCTGTGCCACTGGACGGGCATCCTGCTCGTCGCGGTCGAGCCGCCGGCCTAGGCTCACAGCACCCGCTCGGCGCGCCGACCTAGCGTGGAGCCCATGCGCAGGGTCCGGATCGCGGCCGTCGCGGTCGCGTCGGCCGCCGTGCTCTCGGTGACCGGCTGCATCCTGCCGCCGCCGCTGCCCGCGCGGCCGCTGCCGTCGACGACCCCGGTGGCGCCGCCGACGCAGGAGCCGGGCGCGGCGCGACCGTACGTCGACGTCGCGCCGGTCGAGCCCGACGAGCCCATCACGACGACCGATGCGACGACCGCCGACACGGGCGCGCTCTACGCCGGCTCCCCCGGCCGCACCGACGACGGCTACTTCCCCGACGCCGCGCACGATCTCGTGCTCGAGCCGACCGTCGGCGCTCCGCGCGTCGCGCCCGGCATCGCGATGCCCGTGACGGATGCCGGGGACGAGCTGCTGCCCGGTGCCGCGCACGCGGCGGGCGGGAGCCTGCTGCTGACGACGACGGGCCGGCTCGTGCTGGAGTCGGAGGCGGGCGAGTACACCTGCACCGGCACCGTCATCAACAGCGCCTCGGGGCTCGTCGTCGTCACCGCCGCGCACTGCGTGTGGGATGACGACACCCGCGACTACTACGACCGCATCACCTTCTCCCCCGGCTACGAGCGCGGCGAGGCGCCGTTCGGCACGTGGGAGGCCGAGGAGCTCTGGGTGCCGGAGCAGTACCTCGAGGCGAACCTGCGCTGGCTCGACGGCGCAGACGACGACGGCTGGATGGGCTTCGACTTCGGGATGCTGCGCTTCGCCCCGCAGGATGGGCGCACCCTCGAGGAGGCCGTCGGCGGGCAGGGCGTGAGCTTCACCGCGGAGACGAACGGCGCCGTCATCGCGGGCTATCCCGGCAACGACGACTTCGACGCGGAGGTGCTGCGGCACTGCGCCGACGACGAGCTCAGCTACGGCGACGGCGGCGACGCGAACTACGGCGCGGACTGCCGCATGGGCGACGGCGCCTCCGGCTCGGCCTTCGTCTCCAACCTCGATCCCGCGACGGGCGCGGGCACGATCACGGCCGTCTACTCCAACGGCGGCGCGACGGGTGCGTACGGCCCGCCGCTCGGCGTGACTGCGTGGAACGGCCTGAGCGCGCTCGATCGCTGAGCGCGCGACGACGGAGGGCGGGGCCGATCACCTCGGCCCCGCGCTCGCTCGTCACGGCTGTCAGGCCCCGAGCGCCGCTTCGCGCCGGCGCCGCACGAGCAGGGCGATGCCGAGCCCGAGCAGCAGCAGCCCGCCCGCGACGACGCCCTGCGCGACCGGCGCGCCGGTCTCCGGCAGGGTCGGCGGCACGACGGGCGCGTCGAACGCGTTGGTCACGACGACCTGCGCCTGGCCGGGCGCCGTGGTCGACGACAGGTCGACCCGAGCGGTCGTGCCCTCGACGTCCGTCCGCTCCCGGCCGTCCACCGCGACGGTGATGAGGGTGCTGTCGGCGCCGCCCGTCTCGCTCTCGGTGATCGCGCACGAGCTGCCTGCCGGCAGCATCTCGAACGCGGCGCGGTAGCCGTGCTCGGCCGAGAGGGTGCGCTCGGCGCCGCCGGGGATCGCCACGGGCGCGTCGACGCCGTCGACGACCCTCGTGCACTCGAGCACGACCGTGAACGGACCGCTCGCGCCGTCGGCGTCGAGATCGCCCTGCACGACCTTCGACACGACGAGGCTCGTGACGTCGAAGCGGTTGGTGATCGTGACGGTCGCCGCCTGCGCCGCGCCGTCCTCGACGGGCGGGATGACGACCGCGCCACCGTCCGACACGCTCGACGACGTCGCGCCGCCCGTGGCGGTCTCGGTCACCGCGCACTCGGCGCTGACGGGCAGGTCGTCGATCGTCGCGCGGTAGCCGCCCTCCTCCGAGAGCGTCACGACGCCGCCGTCCGCGAGCGACAGGGGCACGGTCTCGCCGTCGCGCACCCAGGTGCACGCGACCTCCGCCGTGAACGGGCCGGTACCGTACAGCGCCGCACCGTCGCCCACGACCTCCTTCACGACCTCGAGCGAGCCGGTGTCGAAGGTGTTCGTGATGGTGACCGTCGCCGCTTGCGCCGCGCCGTCCTCGACCGGCGGGATGACGATCGCGCCGCCGTCCGACACGGTCGACGAGGTGGCACCGCCGTCGGCGGTCTCCGTCACCGCGCACTCGGCGCCGACGGGCAGGTCGTCGATCGTCGCGCGGTAGCGGCCCTCCTCCGAGAGCGTCACGACGCCGCCGTCGGCGAGCGCCACGGGGACGACCTCGCCGTCGCGCACCCACGTGCACGACACCTCGGCCGTGAAGGGGCCGGCGCCGTAGAGCGCCGCACCGTCGCCCACGACCTCCTTGACGATCTCGAGCGAGCCGACGTCGAAGGCGTTCGTGATCGTGACCGTCGCCGCCTGCGCCGCGCCGTCCTCGACGGGCGGGATGACGACCGCGCCGCCGTCCGACACGCTCGACGACGTCGCGCCGCCCGTGGCGGTCTCGGTCACCGCGCACTCGGCACCGACCGGCAGGTCGGCGATCGTCGCGCGGTAGCCGCCCTCCTCCGAGAGCGTCACGACGCCGCCGTCCGCGAGCGCGACCGGCACGGTCTCGCCGTCGCGCACCCACGTGCACGACACCTCCGCCGTGAACGGACCGGCGCCGTACAGCGCCGCACCGTCGCCCACGACCTCCTTGACGATCTCGAGCGAGCCGACATCGAAGCGGTTGGTGATCGTGACCTGCGCCGCCTGCGACCCCTCGAGCTGCGCGGGCACGATGACCGTGCCGTCCGAGGGCGAGAGCCTCGTCGAGGTCGCGCCGCCGTCGACGGTCTCGGCCACGGTGCACTGCGCGCCGACGAGCAGCCCGTCGACGCTCGCCGTGTAGCCGTTGTCCTCGGAGAGGACGACCACGCCATCGTGCGGCAGCGCGATCGGCTGCGCCTCGCCGTCGCGCACCCAGGTGCACGTCGCCTGGGCGGTGAAGGGGCCCGCGCCGTACAGCGCGGCGCCGTCGCCCACGAGCTCCTTGACGATGCGGAGCGAACCGGTGTCGAAGCGGTTCGTGATCGTCACGGTCGCGGCCTGCGCCGCGCCGTCCTCGACGGGCGGGATGACGACCGCGCCACCGTCCGGCGACACGCTCGTCGAGGTCGCGCCGCCATCGGCGGTCTCGGTCACCGCGCACTCGGCGCCGACGGGGAGGTCGTCGATCCTCGCGCGGTAGCCGCCCTCCTGCGAGAGCGTCACGACGCCGCCGTGCGCGAGCGCCACGGGGACGGTCTCGCCGTCGCGCAGCCACGTGCACGACACCTCGGCCGTGAACGGGCCCGCGCCGTAGACGTCGGCGCCCGCGCCGGCGATCTCCTTGACGATCTCGAGCGAGCCCACGTCGAACGCGTTCGTGATCGTGACGGTCGCCGCCTGCGCGGCGCCGTCCTCGACCGGCGGGATGACGACCGCGCCACCGTCCGACACGGTCGACGACGTCGCGCCGGCCGTGGCCGTCTCCGTCACCGCGCACTCGGCGCCGACCGGCAGGTCGTCGATCGTCGCGCGGTAGCCGCCCTCCTCCGAGAGCGTCACGACGCCGCCGTCCGCGAGCGACAGGGGCACGGTCTCGCCGTCGCGCACCCAGGTGCACGCGACCTCCGCCGTGAACGGGCCGGTACCGTACAGCGCCGCACCGTCGCCCACGACCTCCTTCACGACCTCGAGCGAGCCGGTGTCGAAGGTGTTCGTGATGGTGACCGTCGCCGTCTGCGCCGCGCCGTCCTCGACCGGCGGGATGACGACCGCGCCGCCGTCCGACACGGTCGAGGACGTCGCGCCGCCCGTGGCCGTCTCGGTCACGGCGCACTCGGCACCGACGAGCAGCCCGTCGATCCTCGCGCGGTAGCCGTTCTCCTCGGCGAGGCGCACGGCGCCGCCGTCCGCGAGCGCGATCGGCAGCGTCTCGCCGTTCCGCTCCCAGGTGCAGTCGACCTGCGCCTCGAAGGGGCCAGCGCCGTGCAGCGCCGCACCGTCGCCGACGACGTCCTTGACGATCTCGAGCGCGCCCACGTCGAACGTGTTCGTCGCGACGACCTCGACGAGGCTCGGCGCTTCGCCCTCCGCTTGGGCCGCGATCGTCGCGGCGCCGCCGCCCGTGAGGTCGGTCGACGTCGCCCCGGCGGCCGCCGTCTCCTCGACGAGGCACTGCGTGCCCGTCGGGAAGGGCCCGAAGGAGCGCGTGCCGCCGCCCGTGAGCTGGAACGCCTCGTCGAGCACCGTGCGCTCGTCGTAGGTGCAGACCGCGGAGAAGTCGAAGGGACCGGCGCCGAAGCTCGCGGCTCCCGCGCCCTCGACGGCCTTCTCGACCTGCAGCACGCCCGCCTGGTAGCCGTTGGTCACGACGACGCTCGCCGGCGTCGCGCCGGGCGTGACGGTCGCCGTGCCGGCTCCGTCGTCGACGACGTCGTCGCCGACGATCACGATGCTGTCGGCCTCGTCCGCGTCCGTCTCGGTGAGCGTGCACTCGGAGCGCGCGGGGATGCGGTCCTCGGGTGCCGTGAACGTCTCGCCGTCCGAGAGCTCGAACGCGAGCGTCGTGGTGCCGGCGTCGTCGAGCGCGACCGGGTCGCCGAGCGGCGACACGCACGAGAGCGTGAAGCCGAACGGCCCGAACAGCGGCTCCTCGTCGTCGCGCAGCGCGTCGGTGTCGACGACCTTCGTCACCGACAGGCCGGTGAAGCGGTAGTCGTTCGTGATCGTCACGGTGTGCGCGTCGGGCACGGGCTCGCCTGCCGACGTCGGCTCGTCGATCATGACGGCGCCGCCGACGGGCTCGAGGGAGCGGGTCGTCTCGCCGAACTCGGCGCCGCTCTCGGCCACGACGCAGCGCGCGGGCGCGTCGAGCGAGAGCGGGATGCCGTCGATGCGAGCGGCGTGCTCGCCGTCGGCGGTGAGCGCCACGGTGGCCCCCTCGCCGAGGTCGAGCTCGACGTCGCCGATCCAGCAGGCGACGTCGGCGGCGAACGCGTCGGGCGCGAAGGCGGCCGCCGGTCCCGTGATCTCCTTCTCGACGAGCAGCGAGCCGGTGCGCAGCTGCACGCCGACGACCGCGGGGGCGATCTTCTTCGTGCCGGCCTCGTCGACGTACTGCACGCCGAACTGGTTGTAGGCGAGGGTCGCGTCGGCGGGCACGGCCGCCGGCGCTCCCTGCGGGGATGCCTCGGAGGCGAGCACGTTGTACGTCGCGTAGCGCACGTCGACGCCCTGGCCGCTCACGAGGCCGCCGCCGGCGAGCGCGCTGAAGTCCAGCGAGACGCGCAGGCCCGTCACGGCGGACCAGTCGGTGTCGTCGCCGACGGTCGTCCAGGCCTCCCCCGACTGCTCGCACGCGGGCTGCGCCTGGTTGCCGGCGAGGGTGCCCCACGTGCCGACGCAGACGTTCGGGCTCTCGGTGACCTCGATGCGGGTCGCCGTGCCCTCCGGCGCGTCGACCTCGATCGAGTCGAGCAGCTCGGGGCGGTACTCGGTGCCGCGGCCGGCGCCCGAGACGAGCGACTGGTCGCCGGGGGTCGGCAGCTGGTCGAACAGCACCATCCGGGTCACCGTGCTCGTGCCGGCGTTCACGGCGCGCAGCAGCCACTCGTCGGTGCCGCCGATGATGCTGTCGGCGACGCAGGGCGTGCGGTAGAAGCTGCCGTCGAGCTCGGTGCGCAGCGTCGGCGCGCACGTCGCGGTCGGGTCGGTCGGCACCGATGCGCCGTCGAGCGCGCCGCGGACGCCCTTGACCGTGAACAGGTTCGGGCCGCTCGCGGGCGTGACGTAGTCGCTCGTGCCGCACGTCCGCGGGTCGGTCGACCAGTCGTCGGTCGTGCCCTGGCGCGGTGCGTTCGGGTTCGAGCACGCCGCGAGCGTCTCGGCGGTGCGCGCGACGACGGTGTTGTGCGCCGACTCGCCACGGCCGAGGCCCGGCTGCAGCTCGAGCACGAGGTCGATCGTGAAGACCTCGCCGGGCTGCATGATCCGGCCGCCGTCGGGCCACGTGAACGTCAGCGCCTTGCCGTCGGGCGCGACCTCGAGGGCGACGTCCTCCGAGAGGGTGCCGCCCTCTGCGGCGGTGTAGACCGGCGCGGGCGCTCCCAGCCACTGCAGCTCCTCGGGCAGCCGGTCCTGCACCTGCTCGAGCGTGAGCCACCCGGTGCCGCTGTTCTCGAGCGTGATCCGGAAGGGCACGCCCTCGCCGACGGTGCCGACGCGGTTGCCGCCGTTCGTGAGCTTGTTGATCGCGAGCTCGCGCGTGCCGACCGAGGTCGCGATGACGTCGGCGGCGGCGACGACCGAGGTGTCGTTGCCGTCGGGCCGGCTCGCCCGCGACGTCTGCGTGTTCTCGTACGTGCGGTCGAAGGTGATCGGCTGCCCGTCGAGGCCCTCGTCGCGCAGCTGCACGGTGAAGGCGGCGGATGCGCTCCAATCGGGCGCGGGCACGGTGTCCGAGAACAGCGCCCCGTCGTCGCCGTTCGTGAACGTGAAGCGCACCCCCGTGATCGCGGCGTAGTCGGCCTCGTCGACCGGCACGGTCGCGGCCGCCGGGGCGGCGGGCGTGCCCTCGACCCACGCGTCGGCGCCGTCTGCGCCGAACGCGCCGTGCACGTCGACGCGCACCTGCGTGGCGCCCGCGGGCAGCGCGATCGCTCCGAGACCCGTGAAGGCGAAGTCGTTCCAGAAGGCCTCGGCCCCGGTCATGTCCTCGATCGTCACGACGGCCGGCGAGAGGGTGCTGCGCGGATCGACGCCCTGATCGGCGCCGAGCGTGATGGTGACGGGGGCCCCGGGGTCCGCCTGCAGCACCTGCTCGGGGCTGACGGTCTTGGTCGGGCGGATGTTGATGACGCCGCCCGTGAGCACGGTGCCCGCGTCGTCGACGTCGCCGGTGGGGACGCCGGGGCTCACGACGGGGTCGTAGGACTGCGCGAAGGCGCGGTTCACGAGTCCGACGGTGTCGCCGGCGCGGAGCGTCTGCGGCGCGCCCGTCGAGCGGATGGTCGGTCGCAGCCGCGTGTCGAGGTCGATGCTCAGCTCGTTCTGCTGCGTGATCGTGCCGCCGACGCCGTCGGCGCCCGCATCGGCCGCCTGGAAGGTCGCGCTCACGCCGACGACATCGGCGAGCTCGGCGGCGCCGAGCGCGTTGGCCTCGGTCGCGGTGAGCCGCTCGGCGGCCGTGACGCCCGACTCCTCGTCGTAGCGCAGCAGCCAGACGACCGTCGCGTCGAGGCTCACCTGCGCGCCGATGCTCGCGCCGATGCGCAGGTCCGTGAGGTCGAACCGGTCGAAGATCGCTCCGGCGCCGTCGGCGCCGTCGAGCCAGCCGTCGCCCTGGAAGGGGTTCGCGTTGGGATCCGCGAGCTGGCACTCGGCGAGCGCCGTGTCGCTGCACGTGGCCGGGTCGGTCACGCGCACGAACGATGCGCGGGCGACGGAGCCGTTGCGCGCGTCGATCGACCACGACGCGGTCGGGTACTCCTCGGCGGGCGTGCCGAGCACCGGCACGAAGATCTCGCTCGTCGGCGTGACGCCCTTCGCGACCGCGACGCCCGGATCGGCGTCGAGGATGCCGATCGTGTCGGCGTCCTCGTCGGTGAAGGCGACGGTGCCGCCCTCGAAGCCCTCGATGCGCGCGTCGTTCTCCACGACGCCCGCGTCGGCGGCGTTGTAGCCCTCGCGCGAGGTGACCCAGGCCCCGTCGGAGCGGGTGCGGTCGCGCAGCTGCCACGTGAGGTCGAAGGACCGGCCGGCAGAGCTGGATGCGACGCCCGTCCCGGCGGCGGGCGCGTACGGGTCGTACGCGCCGCCCGCTTGCGTGGCCGCCGTGCGAGCCTCGGCGTTCTCGGCGAGCGTGAGGCGCACGCCCTGCGTCGAGGCGCGCTCGGCGGCGCTGAGCGTGTAGCCGACGAATCGGCCGCTCTGCACCCAGCCCGCGGCGGGTGCCGCGACGAGCTCCCACTCGCCCGTGCGCGCGTCCCAGAGCTCGATCGCCGTGATGCGGTCGTACCGCAGGTACCAGCCGTTGGAGTAGGGCGTGCCGCTCGCCGCGATCCCGTCGATCGCGACGAGGTCGAACGCGTCGTGGACGGTGCCCGCCGGCGCGTCGTGGCCGCTCGCGGCGTCGGTGATCGCGACGCTGTCGAGGCCGGGCGCGACGCGCCACGTGAGGCGGGTCTGGGCCTGCTCGCCCGACTGGGCGCTCACGAAGTCCTTGCGCCACTGCTTGTCGATGTCGCCTCGGCCCGGGCCGCCCTCATGGGTGATCACCTGCGCCTGGGCCGCGTCCTCCGCGGCGTCGCGCAGCGCCGTGCCGGCCGTCGACGCGCCGGTCGCGACGGCGTCCGCCGCGTTGACGAAGGTGCGCGTCGTGCCGGGCGCCTGCACGTCGCCGGTGCGCTGCGCGCCGCGCGCGGTGAACGACACGTAGGGGGTGAGGGTCGTGTCGGCGGCGAAGCCCGCGTCGCTCGCGAAGGCGAAGCGGATGCCCGTGAGCTCGTCGCGCGCGACGCCGTCCGGCAGCGCGGCATCGAGGTCGCTCGCGCTCAGCTGCGCGATGCGCGCCTGGGCGGCGGCGGGCGTGACCAGCACGCGGTGCCACGCGCCGTCGGCGTCGCGCACCTCGATCGCGAGCGAGGCGTTCGCGGGGACCTGCGTGGGGGCCACCGACGCGAGGTCGAAGGCGTTCCAGAACTCGTCGGCGCCCTGGCCCCAGACGTCCTCGACGACGATGTCGTGGATGCGGGAGGTGTCGGTGAGCGCGCGGGCGTGCGTCGAGAGCGCGACGACGGCCGAGCCGCCGACCTCGATGGGCGTGGCGGGGCGGACGGTCTTGTCGAGGGTGACGTCGATGCCGGGCGTGACGAGCGCGAGCCGCGCGTCGTCGGTGTCGGTCGCGGCCTGGCCGTTCGCGTCCTCGACCTCGGCGGTGAGCTCGTTCGTGGTCGCGAGCTCCGCGGCATCGCCGGCGGCGGTCTCGGTCGTCGCGATCGTGAAGCGCGCCTGCACCGTCGCGGCGGGCTCGATGCCGCCCGCGAACGCGAGCGCGAAGCCGGAGATGGCGCGCGCAGGGGCGGCGGGCACGGCGCCGTCGGCGAACGCGACCGTCTCGCTGCCGCCGTCGAGGAACGCGTAGGTCACGCTGCCGCTCGTCGCGCCCCGCGGGAAGGCGACGCCGCCCTCGAAGCCGCCGAAGGCGATGTCGGCGGTGAAGTAGTCGGCGTCGACGAGCTCGAGCGTCTCGGCGCGCACCGCGCCGTTCGTCGCGCGGATCGTGCCGACGGCGGATCCGCCGGCGGCGATGCGCGCGGGAGCGATGTCCTTCTGCGCCTCCACCGTGGGCTGCTCGGGCACGATCGCGTGGCTCGCCGCGGCGTCGGCCGAGGCCTGCGGCTGCCCAGCGGCGGTCGCCGTGCCGGTCGCGACGTTGTCGACCGCGTACTCGCCGAAGGCGAGGCCGGGCTGCTGCACGAGCCGGAGCTCGATGCTCGCGCTCGCGTCGGGCTCGATCGCCGCACCCGTGTACGTCAGCCGCAGGCCGTCGACCTGCTCCGGGGAGACGCCCTGCGGCAGGGCGAGCTCGGTGCCGGGCGCGCCGGAGGTCCACGACCACGTGCCGTCCTCGCCGCGCACGTAGGCGTCGACCTGCACGCGCTCGGCGCCGGCGGGCAGCGCGCTCGTGCCGAACCCCGTGAAGTCGGTGATCGAGAAGGGGTTGGAGGCGTCGAGCGCGGTGGCGCCGTCGGGCGCGGCCTTGGGCTCCTGCAGCACGAGGCGCTCGACGGGCACGTTCGAGGCGTTCGCGACCGAGAGCCCGATGGTCGACGTCGCGCCGGGCCGGAAGGGCTGCGATGCGGGCGTCCACGCCTTGTCGACGTCGACGGCCACCTCGATCGCCGAGTCGATGACGATCGTCGCCGTCGACTCGACCTCGAGCGCGTTGTCGGCGCGCGTGAGGGCCGTGTTGTGGATCTCGCCGCTGTTGCCCGGCGGGTAGTCGGCCGGCACCTGGAGGGTCAGGGAGACGGTCGCCGTCTGGCCGGCGACGAGTCCCGTGCCCTGCTGGGTCGGCTGGAGGTAGTCGATGTGGAGCGCGGTCTGCGCGTCGACGACGGTGGGAGCGCTCGCGCTGCTGCCTGCGGCCGTCGACCAGGTGACGGTGCGCGGCACGGTCGCCTCGGAGGGCGTGATGGTGACGTTCTGGAGCGGGAAGCCAGCGAGCTGCGCCGGGAGGCTGTCGTCGAGCACCGCGCCCTCGCAGTCGACCTCCGAGCACGTCACCTGGATGCGGTACGTGAAGGTCTGCCCCGGAGCGAGCTGCGACGCGTCGACCGTCTTGGTGATCTGGAGGAACTCGCCCTCCGCGGCGCGCGCGGGCGCCGCGTGTCCCATGCTGAGCGGGATCGCGACCAGCAGTGCCAGCACTGCTGCCACGAGTCGCTTGGACCGACCGGTACGCATCGTGAGCGAGGCGCGCATGGGACTCCTTGGTGAGGGGGATCGGCGCAGGATGCCGCTGTCGGAACATCTGCGACAGGGCACGCGTTGCGCCGCGTCCCACCTTTTCTCACCCTGCAACGAAGGGCAAGCCTCAAGCCTGAGCATCGCTCAGTGCCGGCTCAGCATCCTCCCAAGCGCCCCGCGGGCGGGGCTGCGCGTCCTCGGAGACGACGGCGCCCCTCCGGCAGCGGAAGCCGGAGGGGCACCGAACGGGCTACTGCTCGGCGTCCTCCGCCTGCCCGAACGCACCGACCTTCTTCGGTGCGGACTGCGCCTGCTTGGCGGCTGCCCGCCGCTGCTGGCGGTTGCCGCCAGCTTGCGCCTGCGCCTTGGCGGCGACGGCGGGGTTGCCGCTCTTCGCGCGCGCCTTGCCGGTCGCGGCGCCGAGCTCCGCGCCCCTCGCGTCGTGCACCGAGGCCTCGCCGTCCTCGGACGGCGCGGTGTAGGTGAGCTTCGAGGTGTCGTCCTCGGTCTCCTCGAGGCCGCCGCCCTCGAGCGCCGGCGCCGCCTCGGGCGTCGCGCCCTGCTGCACCTTGACCTCGAGGTTGAACAGGAACGTCACCGACTCCTCGCGGATCGCCGACATCATCTGCTGGTACAGCGCGAAGCCCTCGTTCTGGTACTCGACGACCGGGTCGCGCTGCGCCATGCTGCGCAGGCCGATGCCCTCGCGCAGGTAGTCCATCTCGTACAGGTGGTCGCGCCACTTCCGGTCGATGACCGACAGCACGACGCGGCGCTCGAGCAGCCGCATCGCGGCCGAGCCGAGCTCCTCCTCGCGCTTGGCGTAGGCGATGCGGGCGTCCGAGAGCAGCTGCTCGTAGAGGAAGTCGGCCGTGAGTCGCGGCTGCGCCTCCGCGACGACCTCGTCGATCGAGATGCTGACGGGGAAGACGCGCTTGGCGTCGTTCCACAGCGCCTCGAGGTTCCAGTCGTCGCTGTCGCCGCCGACCGCGTGCTCCTCGACGATCTCGCGGATGGTGCCCTCGAGGAAGGTCTGCACGCGCGCGTCGAGGTCGTCGCCGTCGAGGATGCGGCGGCGGTCGGCGTAGATCGCCTCGCGCTGCCGGTTCATGACGTCGTCGTACTTGAGCACGTTCTTGCGCATCTCGGCGTTGCGCGCCTCGATCTGCGCCTGCGCGGAGCGGATGGTGCGGGAGAAGATCTTCGACTCGAGCGGGATCTCGTCCTCGTCCGCATCCGCCGTCATGAAGCGCTGCGCGACCGAGCCGCCGAACAGCCGCAGGAGGTCGTCCTGCATCGAGAGGTAGAAGCGGCTCTCGCCGGGGTCGCCCTGACGCCCGGCGCGACCGCGCAGCTGGTTGTCGATGCGGCGCGACTCGTGGCGCTCGGTGCCGAGCACGTAGAGGCCGCCGGCCTCGATCACCTTCTCGGCCTCGCGCGCCACGGCCTCCTTGACCTCGGCGAAGACCTCGTCCCAGCGCTCCTCGTACTCCTCGGGCGTCTCGGAGGGGCTGAGCCCGAGCTCCTGCATGCGGCTGACCGCGAGGTGCTCGGCGTTGCCGCCGAGCATGATGTCGGTGCCGCGGCCCGCCATGTTGGTCGCGACCGTGACGGCGCCGACGCGACCGGCCTGCGCGATGATCGATGCCTCGCGCGCGTGGTTCTTCGCGTTGAGCACCTCGTGCGCGATGCCGCGCTTGGCGAGCAGGGTCGAGAGGTACTCGCTCTTCTCGACGCTCGTCGTGCCGACGAGCACCGGCTGGCCCTTGGCGTGCCGCTCGGCGATGTCGTCGACGACGTGCTTGAACTTGCCCTCGACCGTCGCGTAGACGAGGTCGGGGCGGTCGATGCGCTGCACGGGCTTGTTCGTCGGGATCGGCACGACGCCGAGCTTGTACGTCGACATGAACTCCGCGGCCTCGGTCTCCGCCGTGCCCGTCATGCCCGAGAGCTTCTCGTAGAGGCGGAAGTAGTTCTGCAGCGTGACCGTCGCGACCGTCTGGTTCTCGGCCTTGATCTGCACGCCCTCCTTCGCCTCGATCGCCTGGTGGATGCCCTCGTTGAAGCGGCGCCCCTGCATGATGCGGCC
>JAPSIA010000137.1 GCA_031179215.1 Agrococcus sp. | reverse complement strand
CGGCCTCGTCTCGCGCTGCGTCTCCGCGATCCACGAGATCGGCGAGCGCCACGAGCAGCTGCAGGAGCTCGAGGCGCGGCGCCGGGCGGCGCAGCGCGAGCGGCCCTGGTGGCACTGACCGCCTAGGCCGCGCGTCGACCCGCTAGGCCAACGCCCGACTTCCCGCGATCGCCGAATGGCGCCCCCGCACACCGAGTGGCGCCTCCGCACGCCGAGTGGCGCCTCCGCACGCTGAGTGGCGCCTCCGCACGCTGAGTGGCGCCTCCGCACGCCAAGTGGCGCCTCCGCGCCCTGAGTGGCGCCTCCCGCGATCGATTGGCGCTTCCCGCACCGAATGCGGCCGATGCTCGAAGCGCCAATCGACGCTGGGAGGCGCCAACCGACGCTACGAGGCGCCAAGCGACGCCGGGAGGCGCCAACCGACGCTGCGAGCCGCCAACCGACGCTGCGAGGCGCCAACCGGTGCCGGGAGGCGCCAATGGGTGCTGGGAGGCGCCAGTCGGGGGCCGCGGGGCGGAGCGGAGGGGGCGCGGCTCGGGGGCGGACGGGGCTACTCGGCGGCGGCGACGTGGGCGAGCAGCAGCTCGCGGAAGCGCTCGGGGTCCTCGAGGTGCGGCGAGTGGCCCGCCCCCTCGAAGACGACCTCCTCGAAGGAGCCGCCGCTCGCGGCGTAGCGCTCGAGCACGGCGCGCGTCTGCGCGATCATCGGCTGCGGCGGCGCCGCCTCGTCGCCCGGCCAGCCGGGGACGATCCCGTGCTTGCCGAGCGTGTGGAAGTCGAAGAACGACTCGTCGCCGACGATCGCGTCGTGGGCGCCGCGCACCCACAGGATCGCCGGCTTCTCGGGCGCGTCGACGATGCCGCTGAGGTCGAGGTGCTTGGCCGACATCGCGTTGAGCACCCCGCGGTCACCGGGCGCGAAGCCCGGCCACGAGTCGGAGGGGACGCCGTCGCCCGGGTAGTTGTCCTCGCCGGTCCGCGTCGAGAGCATCGACTCGACCCAGAGGTCCTCGCGGCCGTCGTCGAAGCCGGGCGCGACGTAGCTCGAGCGGTAGACGCTGCGCGGGCTCGACTGCGCCTCGGCCGTCGTGTCGCCCGCCGCGAGCCGCGCGACGAAGTCGGCGTTCGCGCCCCAGCCGCCGGTGCCCGCGGCATCCGGAGCGCACAGCGAGCCGTCGAGGCGCGTGCCGAAGCCGAACGGCGGCACGGGCGCCTGCAGCGTGAGCGAGCGCACGAGGTCGGGACGGTCGAGCAGCAGCTGCAGCACGACGCCGCCGCCCATCGACCAGCCCACGACGTGCGCGCTCGAGACGCCGAGCGCGTCGAGCACCGACGCGACGTCGTCGGAGAAGTCGCGCAGCCCCCGCGTCGCGTCGACGGGGAGCGCCTCGCTGTCGCCGAAGCCCCGCAGGTCGATCGCGATCGTCGGCCGCGGCAGCGCGAGCATGAGCGGCTGCCAGAACAGCGACGACGACACGTTGCCGTGGACGAGCACGACGGGCGCACCCTCGGCGCCCGAAGGGGTGCGGCGCAGCACGGATGCCCGGAGCCGGTCGGTCTCGACGGTCACGGCCTCGATGCCGTCGAGGATCGTCGTCACGCGAGCACCTCCGGCTCGGTCTTCTCGCGGAGCTCCTCGAGCGTGACGCCCGGCGCGAGCTCGACGAGCCGGAGCCCCTCGGGCGTGACGTCGAGCACGGCGAGGTCGGTGATGATGCGGTCGACGACGCCCTTGCCGGTCAGCGGCAGCGAGCACGACTGGACGATCTTCGGCGAGCCGTCCTTGGCCACGTGCTCCATGAGCACGATGACCTTCGCCGCGCCGTGCACGAGGTCCATCGCGCCGCCAGGGCCCTTCACCATCTTGCCGGGGATCATCCAGTTGGCGATGTCGCCCGATGCCGAGACCTGCATCGCGCCGAGGATCGCCGCGTCGATCTTGCCGCCGCGGATCATCGCGAAGGACGTCGCCGAGTCGAAGAACGAGGTGCCCGGCAGCGTCGTGACGGTCTCCTTGCCGGCGTTGATGAGGTCGGGGTCGACCTCATCCTCGGTCGGGTAGGGGCCGACGCCGAGGATGCCGTTCTCGCTCTGCAGCACGACGGTCACGTCGTCGGGCACGTGGTTGGGCACGAGCGTCGGCAGGCCGATGCCGAGGTTGACGTACATGCCGTCCTCGAGCTCCTTCGCCGCGCGCGCGGCCATCTCGTTGCGGGTCAGTGCCATCTCAGGACTCCTCTCGAACCGTGCGGCGCTCGATGCGCTTCTCGATGTCGGTGCCGACCTCGACGATGCGGTGCACGAACACGCCCGGCAGGTGCACGGCATCCGGGTCGATCTCGCCCGGCTCGACGAGCTCCTCGACCTGCGCGATGCAGATGCGCCCGGCCATCGCCGCGGGCGGCGAGAACTGGCGCGCGGCCTTGTTGAAGACGAGGTTGCCGTGCCGGTCGCCGCGCAGCGCGTGCACGAGCGAGAAGTCGGTCGTGATGGCCTCCTCGAGCACGAACTCGCGCGGCTCGCCGTCGACCTCGAAGACCGCGGTGGGCTTCGGCTCGGAGGCCTTCGCGACCGTGCCGTCGGGGTTGTAGCGCTGCGGGAGCCCGCCCTCCTGCACCTGCGTGCCGACGCCCGTGCGGGTGTAGAAGGCGGCGATGCCCGAGCCGCCCGCGCGCAGCTTCTCGGCGAGCGTGCCCTGCGGCGTGAGCTCGAGCTCGAGCTCGCCCGTGAGGTAGCGGCGCTCGAACTCCTTGTTCTCACCCACGTAGGAGGAGGTCATCTTGTCGATCTGGCCGTTGCGCAGCAGCAGCCCGAGGCCCCAGTCGTCGACGCCGCAGTTGTTCGAGACCACCTTGAGGCCCGTGACGCCGCGCTCCTCGAGCGCGCGGATGAGCGCCATGGGGTTCCCGGAGAGGCCGAACCCCCCGACGGCGAGCGTCGCGCCGTCCGGGATGTCCGCGACCGCCTCGGCCGCGGACGCGTAGGTCTTGTCGATCATCAGCCTGCCTCCTTCTGCACTGCGTGCGCCGGTGGTGCGGGGGCGAGGCGAGCGACCGCGTCGGCCACCGCTCCCACCCCCCGACCCATGAGGATCGTGTAGTGGTTGGTGCGCTCGACGTCCTCGACGGCGAGCCCTGGCAGCCGCGACGTCCACGTCGACAGCCACGCATCATCGTAGAGGCCGGGCGACTCGTCGAAGAGGCCCCGCGGGCTGCGCAGGAGCGCCATCGGGAGCGCGAGCGACTCGAGCGCCTCCGCGAAGCCGCCCCGGCCGTCGAGCTCGACGAGGTTGGCGACGACGGCCTCGGGGTTCGCCGAGGGCCGACCGGCGCCGTCGCCGCTCGCGAGCGGCACGAGGTCGTAGTCGACGTACTCCTCGATCGCACCGCTCCAGTAGGGCCCGAAGGCCGGATGCTGCCGCCAGTAGTCGCGGTACGCGTCGATCGACGCGAAGGTCATCCCGAGCCGCTCGATCGCTGGCCCGAGCACGTCCTGGGGCGCGGTGCCCTCCGGCGCCGGCCGCAGCGGCAGGCCGCCGTCGACGAGCACGAGCGCCGCGACGAGCTCGGGGTGCGCGTGCGCGAGCCGCACCGCGACGAAGCCGCCCATCGAGTGGCCGACGACGACCGCGCGCTCGAAGCCCGCCGCGCGCACGGCGGCGGCGACGTCGTCGGCGTGCTGCTCGAGCGAGAACGGCGCGGGCAGGGCGCGCGAGCCTCCGCGACCCCGCAGGTCGAGCGCGAGCACGGGGCCGGGCAGGCGTGCCGCGAGCGGCGCGAACGAGCGGTGGTTCGCCGTGATGCCGTGGATCGCCACGACGGGCGTGCCGGCCGCGCCCGCGCGCCAGAGCGTGCCGACGAGCTCGCCGCCCTCGACGGGCGCGCGGAAGGGCGCCTCGGAGCCGCCATCGCTCACCGAGCGCTCCATCCGCCGTCCATGACGTACGAGGTGCCCGTGACCATGCCCGCGTGCGGCCCGGCGAGCCAGGTCGCGAGCGAGGCGACCTCCTCGGGCTCGACGAGGCGCTTGATCGCGGCCTCCGTGAGCATGACCTTCTCGAGCACCTCGCTCTCGGGGATCCCGTGCGTCGCCGCCTGATCGGCGATCTGCCGCTCGACGAGCGCCGTCTTGACGTACCCGGGGTTGATGCAGTTGGAGGTGATGCCGTGCGGTGCCCCCTCGAGCGCCGTGACCTTCGAGAGCCCCTCGAGGCCGTGCTTCGCCGCGACGTAGGCCGACTTGAAGGCGGAGGCGCGGATGCCGTGCACGCTCGAGAGGTTGATGATGCGCCCGAAGCCGCGCTCGACCATGCCGGGCAGCGCCGCGCGGATGAGCAGGAACGGCGCCTCGAGCATGAGGGTGTGGATGCGTCGCCACATCTCGGGCTCGAACTCGTGGATCGGCGCGAC
>JAPSIA010000039.1:14547-17271 GCA_031179215.1 Agrococcus sp. | reverse complement strand
CGGGCTTCCGAGCGCGCCGGTGGCACCGCGGTGTCGGCGCGCCTCGGTAGGCTCGAGGCCATGGTCCGCATCGCCTCCGTCAACGTCAACGGCGTCCGCGCCGCCTTCCGCAAGGGCATGGGCGAGTGGCTCGAGGCCGGCGGCTTCGACATCGTCGCACTGCAGGAGGTGCGCGCGCTCGACGAGGACCTGCTGCCGCTCGTGCCGGGCTGGCACGTGCTGCACGACCCGGCCACGGCCAAGGGCCGCGCGGGCGTCGCGGTCCTCTCGCGCGAGCCGTCGATCGAGCACCGCACCGACATCGGGCTCAAGACCTTCGACACCAAGGGGCGCTGGCTCGAGGCCGACTTCCTCCTGGGCGAGACGCTGCTGACCGTCGTCTCGGCCTACGTGCACTCCGGCGGCGAGGTCGGCAGCCAGAAGCAGGACGACAAGTTCCGCTTCCTCGACTCGATGAGCAAGCGCCTGCCGCAGCTGCGCTCGCACTCGGAGCACGTCGTGGTGATGGGCGACTTCAACGTCGGCCACACCCCGCTCGACATCAAGAACTGGCGCGGCAACCAGAAGAACGCCGGCTTCCTGCCCGAGGAGCGCTCCTACCTCGATCGCTTCTTCGGCACCGGCATGGTCACGGGCGTCGACGGCAAGCGCGGCCGCGGCCACGGCTGGGTCGACGTTGGCCGTGCGGCGCACCCCGACGTCGACGGGCCGTACACGTGGTGGTCGCAGCGCGGCAAGGCCTTCGACACCGACACGGGCTGGCGCATCGACTACCACATGGCCTCCCCCGCGCTCGCGGCCACCGCCCGCGACTACCGGATCGACCGCGCGAGCGCGTGGGACACGCGATGGTCCGACCACGCGCCCGTCATCGTCGACTACGACCTCTAGGAACCTCATGGCACAGCCCCGCATCTACTCGGGGATGCAGCCCTCCTCGGGCTCGCTCCACCTCGGCAACTACATCGGCGCGCTCCAGCAGTGGCGCCGCATGCAGGACGACTACGACGCGTTCTTCTCGATCGTCGACCTCCACGCGATCACGGTGCCGCAGAGCCCGGAGGTGCTGCGCGAGCAGGTGCGCACGCTCGCCGCGCAGTACATGGCCGGCGGCATCGATCCCGACCGCTCATGCCTCTACGTGCAGTCGCACGTCGCCGCGCACGCGCAGCTCGCGTGGCTGCTCAGCACCATCACGGGCTTCGGCGAGGCGAGCCGCATGACGCAGTTCAAGGACAAGACCGCGAAGGGCGGGCAGGAGGCGGCCTCCGTCGGCCTGTTCACCTACCCGATCCTCATGGCCGCCGACATCCTGCTCTACGACGCCGACATCGTGCCCGTCGGCGACGACCAGAAGCAGCACGTCGAGCTCACGCGCGACCTCGCCGAGCGCTTCAACAAGCGCTTCGGGAAGACCTTCACGGTGCCCAAGCCGCAGATCCTCGCGGACGGCGCGCGCATCTACGACCTGCAGAACCCGCAGTCGAAGATGTCGAAGTCCGCCGACACCGACAAGGGCGTGGTCTGGCTGCTCGACGAGCCCACCAAGACTGCCAAGAAGATCCGCTCGGCCGTCACCGACACCGACGGCGCGATCCGCGCCGACCGCGAGGCGAAGCCGGGCGTGACGAACCTGCTCGAGATCCTCACCGCCATGACGGGCGAGCCCGTCGCGGCGCTCGAGGCGCGCTTCGAGGGCCAGGGCTACGGCGCCTTCAAGACCGAGGTCGCCGACGCCGTGGTCGCGGAGCTCGCGCCGGTGCGCGAGCGCACGCTCGAGCTGCTCGCCGACCCGGCGGAGCTCGACCGCCTGCTCGCGGCGAACGCCGAGCGTGCCGCAGAGGTCGCCGACGCGACGCTCGCGCGCGCGATGGAGGCGATGGGGCTCCGATGAGCGCGCTCGCCGGGCCGTCGCTGCCCGTGATGGGCGGCAAGGCCGTGCTCACGGCGCTGCGCGAGGAGGACATCGACCGCGTCGTCGAAGCGTGCTCGACCGAGCAGGCCCGGCGCTGGCTCGAGACGCCGTGGCCCTACTCGCGCGCCGACGGCGAGGGCTTCGTGCGCGAATTCGCGCCCGCCGGCTGGCGCGGCGAGCACGAGGAGCGCGTGTGGGCGATCCGCGAGTCGCTGCGCGGCCCGCTCGCCGGGGTCATCGGCCTGCGCTCGGTCGAGGCCGAGGTGGGCTTCTGGCTGCATCCCGATGCGCAGGGCAAGGGCCTCATGGCGGATGCGCTGCGCACCGCGGTCGGGCACGCCGAGGGCTGCCTCACGTGGCCAGAGGTCTACTGGAGCTGCTACGACGGCAACATCGGCTCGATGCGCGTCGCGAAGGCCGCGGGCTTCTCCTACCTCGGCACGCGCGAGGGCACCCAGCGCGGCGAGCCTGCGCTGCAGCACCGCGCCGTCCGCGTCGCGAGCGGCATGCCCGCGGGCGTGCGCCCCTGGCCGCCGCTGGACTGAGCCCCGCGGCGGCGCTCGGCCGCGCGCCCGCACCCGCGGACCGGCCGCAGCCTCCCGGGCTCCTCCGGCACCCTTCCCATCATTCGCGAACCCTCGCTACGCACGCGCACAACGCAAGCTCTCGAGGCTTGGCCCGCGGAGCACCGCCGCTCGAGCCGCGCCGCGCCGCGGCTCGTCCCGAGCCGGCTTGCGTTGTGCGCCGCCGCGGGGCGGGGGGGGGCCCCCCCCGCCCGCCCCCCCCCCGCGCTCCGCCGCCCCGCCCCC
>JAPSIA010000039.1:0-14537 GCA_031179215.1 Agrococcus sp. | reverse complement strand
GCAAGCCGGCTCGGGACGAGCCGCGGCGCGGCGCGGCTCGAGCGGCGGTGCTCCGCGGGCCAAGCCTCGAGAGCTTGCGTTGTGCGCCGCCGCGGCGCGGATCGCTGCCCCTCGCTCCAGCCCTCTCCCGGCGATCCGCGCCGCAGCCCGCAGCCCCCCCCCGGGTTCGCACACTGCAGCCCGCAGGCTGCAGCCGAGCCCCAGCTCCGCACGCTCGCCGCCGCGCCCGCTTCCGCACAACGCAAGCCCGCGCGCCCACTTGCGGCGCAGGGGCGGGGCCGCTCCGAGCATCGCCGCGCATCGAGCTCGAACGGCTTGCGTTGTGAGCGGCGGGGGCGGCGCATGCGCCGGCGCCTCGAACTGGCGGCCGCGTCGCCAGGGGCTCAGCCCCGCGGGTGGAGGGCGAGCGCGTGCCGCACGAGGTCGATGAAGCGGCCGGGCTGGCGCTCGATCCAGGCGGCGGACACCCGCACCGGCAGGTAGCCCTGCAGGATGGCCTCGGCGTCGCGCCGTCGGTCTTCCGCGAACGTCGCGGCATGGTGCTCGCGGCCATCGACTTCGACGATCACGCAGCCGCAGACGACGAAGTCGACGATGCCCACGCGCGGCACGTGCACCTGCTGCTCGAACGCCAGGCCGGCAGCCAGCAGCAACAGCTTCGCGTCGGTCTCGTACCCCGAGCCGCACAGCGCGGTGACGGCCTCGATCGCAGGCTCCTCGTTCCACGCGAAGCCCTCGAGCGCGCGCTGCATCTCGGAGTGCTCTGCGAGGCCGCGCTGGAGCGCCGAGTCCGCGACCCGGATGGCGTCGACGACGCCGAGGCACCGCGCGATCGACCGCACGGCCGAGCTCACCGAGGTCGCGCAACGCGTGCCATCCGCCGCGTCGAGGTCCTTCCAGTGCAGCACGACGCCGTCGCGTCGCACGAGGCGCTTCCGGCGATCCTCGGCGTCACGCAGGCGAGTCGACCCATCCCATACATGCACGTGGAGGCGGTCGTCGCTCGGCGCCCAGAGCCCGAGCTCGACTGCGGCGGACGCACACGCGAGACGGCCGCCGATCCGCAGCGCTCGCACGAGTGCCTCGGACGCCGTCTGCCTGACGTAGACGTCGCGCCGCGCGCGCACGATGAGCCCGAGCGCCAGCCCCGCCTCGATCTGCGGACGGGA
Source organism: Agrococcus sp. (assembly GCA_031179215.1). GTDB lineage: Bacteria > Actinomycetota > Actinomycetes > Actinomycetales > Microbacteriaceae > Agrococcus. The sequence goes on along the minus strand of JAPSIA010000039.1, from coordinate 13,368 downwards.
GAAGCCCTGCGCGCGGAGCTCCTGGTACTCCTCGACGAGCGTGGCTCCTTGGGGCAAGGGGCGAAGGGTCGACATGCGGGCAGGATCGCGAAGCCCGGGCCGCGCCGCGGCCGACGCGAGCTCCCCTGTGCACAACGCAAGCCGCGGCGGTCAGCGTCGTCGCCTCTGCGGGGCAGCTGCGCCCTTGCCGCGGACCGCGGCTCGCGGGCTTGCGTTGTGCGGGAGCAGCGCAGCGAGCGGGAGCAGCGCAGCGAGCGGGCGGGGCGGCTGCGAGCGGAGCGCAGGGGGGGCGCGCGAAGGAGAGCCGGGGGTCGGGGCCAGGCCGGAGCCGCGAGGCTGCGCACCGGGAATGGGGCACGCGGGGCGCGAGTTGTAGGGTGGCAGTGCAACGTGCCCGGGGTCAGTGCAAGTCTGAACCGGCGGTGAGAGTCCGCGACCCGAGCGATCCGCGTCCCCACGAGCGATCGCCCGGCTGAGCTGGTGGAATTCCAGCACCGACGGTGAGAGTCCGGAGGGGAGGCGCACGTGGGGTCGCGAGCGACCCCTCGATCCCCGCGCGCGTTCGGAGAGGAACGGATGTCGAGGATCACCGCCGCAGAGCGCGCCGCGATGGCGCACGCGCGCGAGCTCGCGCTGCGCGGTCCGAGGGGCGTGAACCCGCAGGTCGGCGCCGTCCTCCTCTCCTCCGACGGACGCACGCTCGCCGAGGGCTTCCACCGCGGCGCCGGCACCGCGCACGCCGAGGTCGACGCGCTCTCGAAGCTTGCGCCCGGCGAGGCGCGCGGGGCGACCGCGGTCGTCACGCTCGAACCGTGCAACCACACGGGCCGCACGGGCCCGTGCGCCGTCGCGCTCCTCGACGCAGGGGTCGCGCGCGTCGTCTACGCCGCCGCGGACCCCGGCGACGCCTCGAGCGGCGGGAGCGAGCGGCTGCGCGCCGCGGGCGTCGAGGTCGATCGGCTCGACGTGGCCGAGGGCGAGGCGCTCATCGCCGACTGGCTCTTCGTGCAGCGCACCGGGCGCCCGCGCGTCACGATCAAGTGGGCGCAGTCGCTCGACGGCCGCGCCGCCGCAGCCGACGGCTCGAGCCGGTGGATCACGGGCGCGGAGGCGCGAGCGCACGTGCACCGCGAGCGCAGCGCCCACGACGCGATCGCGGTCGGCACCGGCACGGTGCTCGCCGACGACCCCAAGCTCACCGCGCGCATCGAGGGCGAGCCGCACGCGCCGCAGCCGATCCCGGTCGTGTTCGGCTCCCGCGAGATCCCCGACGCCGCAGCCGTCCGGCAGCACCCCAAGCCCCTCCGCACCGCCGGCCACGAGCTCGAGCGCGAGCTCCGCGCGCTCGCCGCCGACGGCATCCAGACCCTCTACGTCGAGGGCGGGCCGACGCTCGCGAGCGGCTTCATCCGGGCCGGCCTCGCCGACCGCTTCACGATCTACCTCGCGCCGACCCTCCTCGGGGGCCCGCGCACCGCCCTCGACGACCTCGGCGTCGAGTCCATCGACGAGCAGCGCCGCCTCACGGTGGCACGGCTCGAGCAGCTCGGCCGCGACCTCCTGGTCGAGGCCACGACAGAGAGCGAGCAGTGATGTTCACCGGCATCATCGAAGAGCTCGGCGAGATCGTCTCGTTCGAGCCCAACGGCGAGGCGTGGCGCCTCACCGTCCGCGGTCCCCTCGCCGTGAGCGACGCGTCGCACGGCGACTCCATCGCCGTCAACGGCTTGTGCCTCACGGTCGTCGAGCAGACCGCGGATGCGTTCACCGCCGACGTCATGCAGGTCTCGGTCGACATGTCGACCCTCGCCGACCTGCGCCCGGGCGACCGCGTCAACCTCGAGCGCGCGGCCGCGGTCGGCGACCGCCTCGGCGGCCACATCGTCCAGGGCCACATCGACGGCACGGCGACGGTGCTCGCGATCACCGACGGCGGCGGGCAGCGCACCGTGCGCTGCTCGCTGGACGCCGAGCACGCGCACCTCGTGACGACGAAGGGCTCGATCGCCGTCGACGGCGTCTCGCTGACGGTCTCGCGCATCAGCGATCCCGACGAGCCCGAGCAGTGGTTCGAGGTCTCGCTCATCCCCGAGACGCTCGCATCGACGACCCTCGGCTTCCGGGCCGTCGGCGACCGGGTGAACATCGAGACCGACATCGTGGCTCGGCACGTCGAGCGCATGCTGCAGCTGGAGGCGAAGCGATGAGCATCACCACGATCGACGTCGCCCTGCGCGCGCTCCGCGAGCGCAAGCCGGTCATCGTCGTCGACGACGAGGGGCGCGAGAACGAGGGCGACCTCATCATGTCGGCGCAGCTCGCGACGGCCGAGTGGATCGCCTTCATGGTGCGCCACACCTCCGGCTACCTGTGCGCTCCGCTCACCGCCGAGCGCGCGGACGCGCTCGACCTGCCGCTCATGGTGCTCGAGAACGAGGACGAGCGGCAGACGGCGTACACGATCACGGTCGACGCCGCCGACCGCTCGACGACGGGCATCTCCGCCGACGACCGCGCGCACACCCTGCGCGTGCTCGCCGACCCCGCCTCCACGCCCTCGAGCCTGCGCCGGCCCGGGCACGTCGTGCCCCTGCGCGCGGTCGAGGGCGGCGTGCGCGCCCGCCAGGGCCACACCGAGGCGGCCGTCGAGCTCATGCAGCTCGCGGGCCTCGAGCCGGTCGGCGTCATCGGCGAGCTCGTCGAGGACTCGGGCGAGATGCGCCGCCTCCCCTCGCTCATCGCGTTCGGCGAGGAGCACGACCTGCCCGTGATCACGATCGCCGACCTCATCGACTACCTCGACGCTGGCGGGCTGCCGACCGCGTGCGGCGGCGACGACGCGGAATCGGCGCGCGTCTCGTTCGAGGTCGAGACGGTCGTGCCGACGCGCTTCGGCACCTTCCGCATCGCCGCGTACCGCGACCGGCAGACGGGTGCCGATCACCTCGCGATCATCGCGGGCGACCTGGCCGACGGGGCGCTCGTGCGCGTGCACTCGGAGTGCCTCACGGGCGAGGCGCTGCACTCCCTCAAGTGCGAGTGCGGCCCGCAGCTCGACGACGCGATGCAGCAGGTCCAGGAGGCCGGGAGCGGCATGGTCGTCTACCTGCGCGGCCAGGAGGGGCGCGGCATCGGCCTCATCAACAAGCTGCGCGCCTACCGCCTGCAGGAGGACGGGCTCGACACGCTCGACGCCAACCTCGCCCTCGGCCTGCCCGCCGACGCCCGCGAGTACGGTGCGGCGGCGGCGATCATCCGGCAGCAGGGCGTGGGTTCGATCCGGCTGCTGTCGAACAACCCGCGCAAGCGCGAGGCGCTCGAGCAGCACGGCGTGCAGGTGCAGGAGCTCGTGCCGCTGCTCGTGGGCGTCGGCGCGCACAACGCGCACTACCTCGAGGCCAAGCGCGACCGGATGGGGCATCGCCTGCCGGAGCGCATCACGCAGAACGACGAGCAGGGAGAAGGCTGAAGCATGGCTGGAGAAGGACGCCCGGAGGGCACGGGACTGGATGCTGCGGGGCTGCGGATCGCGGTCGTGCACGGCCGCTGGCACGAGCAGATCGCCGCGGGGCTGCTCGAGGGCGCGCGCCGCGCGCTCGCCGAGATGGGGGCAGAGGTGACCGAGCTGCCCGTGCCCGGCTCGTTCGAGCTGCCGGTCGTCGCTCAAGCCGCGCTCGAGGCCGGCCACGACGGCGCGGTGGCGCTCGGCGTCATCATCCGCGGCGGCACGCCCCACTTCGAGTACGTCTCCGAGGCCGCGACGCTCGGCTTGACGGAGGTCGCCGTGCGCACCGGCAAGCCCGTCGGCTTCGGCGTGCTCACGCTCGACGACGAGCAGCAGGGCCTCGACCGCGCCGGCCTCCCCGGCTCGAAGGAGGACAAGGGCCGCGAGGCCGCAGAGGCGGTCGTCGAGGCGGCGCTCGCGCTCCGCTCGCTGCGCTCCTGACGCCGCGGCTCGCGTGAGGGCGCCGCCGGCCTGACGCCGGGCGGCGGCGCTCCCTGCGTGACGGCGGCCCGACGCATCCGCTCGCTCGGCGCGGGCGATCGCGCGCCGCTCGGGGCGCGAAGCCGGTGAGCGAGCGGGCGTTACGATGGGCTGTCGTCCACCGGGAGCCGAAGCAGACTCCGATGCGGCCGGCGCGCCACAAGCGCGTCGATCACCCGCGCGCTGCACACCCGCACCTCACGCGCGCGCACGCCATCTCAGGAAGCAGCATGTCCACCACCTCCCAGGCGACCGCCGTGTCGTCGCAGCAGCCGGCCAACTCCCGCGGCCGCGTCATCTTCGCGAGCCTCATCGGCACGACGATCGAGTTCTACGACTTCTACGTCTACGCGACCGCCGCCGTGCTCGTGTTCCCCCACCTCTTCTTCCCCACGGGCGACGACACGACGGCGCTGCTCGCCTCGTTCGCCGCCTTCGGCGCCGCGATGGTCGCGCGCCCGATCGGCTCGATCGTCTTCGGCCACCTGGGCGACAAGCACGGCCGCAAGCTCACGCTCGTCGGGGCGCTGCTGACGATGGGCATCGCGACGTTCCTCATCGGCCTGCTGCCGACCTACGGACAGATCGGCTGGATCGCCGCGGCGCTGCTCGTGCTCATGCGCCTCGCGCAGGGCTTCGCGCTCGGCGGCGAGTGGTCGGGCGCCGCGCTCGTGGCGACCGAGAACGCGCCGGCCGGCAAGCGCGCCTGGTACGGCACCTTCCCGCAGCTCGGTGCGCCGATCGGCTTCATCATCGCCAACGGCCTGTTCCTCATCATCGCGGCGCTGCTGCCGAGCGACGACCCCTCGATGCCCTCGGAGGCGTTCCTCGAGTGGGGCTGGCGCATCCCGTTCCTGTTCTCGGCCGTCATGGTGATCGTCGGCCTGTGGGTGCGGCTCAAGCTCGTCGAGTCGACGTCGTTCGAGAAGGCGCGCACGAGCGGCACGATCCAGCGCCTCCCGCTCGCGACGGTCTTCCGCGGCCACTGGAAGGAGCTCATCCTCGGCACCTTCTTCATGCTCGCGACCTACGTGCTCTTCTACCTCATGACGGCCTTCTCGCTCACGTACGGTCGCGCGCCGGTGGACGCGCCGGTGCCGGGCCTGGGCTACTCGTACAACACGTTCGTGCTCATGCTCATCGTGGGCGTCGTCTTCTTCGGCATCTTCACGCTCGTCTCCGGCCCGCTCGCCGACCGCTTCGGCCGCCGCCGCATGCTCATCTGGGTGACGCTCGGCATCATGGCCTTCGGCCTGCTGTGGGTGCCGCTCACCGGCGGCGGCACGGTGGGCGTCATGCTGTGGCTCATCCTCGGCATGTCGCTCATGGGCTTCACGTTCGGCCCGATGGGGGCGCTGCTGCCGGAGCTGTTCCCGACCAACGTGCGCTACACGGGCTCGGGCGTGAGCTACAACGTCTCGTCGATCATCGGCGCGGCCGTCGCGCCGTTCATCGCCGTGGCGCTGTGGACCGCCGGCGGCGGCAGCCCCTTCTGGGTCGGCGTCTACCTGACCGCGGCGGGTGCGCTCACGCTCATCGCGCTGCTGCTGTCGAAGGAGACGAAGGACCTCGACATCGAGCGCTGACGGATCGCGGCGCTCGCGCCGATGACGGATGCGCGGCCGGTCGCCCGAGAGGGCGGCCGGCCGTTCGCGTCGCTGCGCCTCAGATGCCGCGATCGCCGATGGTCTTGACCGCGGTGATCGTCGCGAGGCCGGCGGCGAGCCGCTCCATGTCGCTGCCGGGCGCCTCGTCGGCGCGGTGCTCGCGGATGGAGAGGCGCACCTCGTCGCCGGCGACCTCGGTCATCGTCGTCTGGACGATGCCGAAGGGGGCGAGCGGGGCCTCCACGAGCGCGAGCCCCTCGGGATCCGGCGCGTTGGGCACGTTGAGGTTGAGCACGGCGCCTGCCGGCTCGCCGAGGAGCGTCGTGAGGGCGCGGCGCGCGATCGCGGCGGCGGTGGCCCAGTGCGCGACGCCGTCCTCGCGCAGCCCGACGTCGAGCGAGACGGCGAGCGCACGCACGCCGCCCGCGGCGGCCGTGAGCGCCGCGCCCACCGTGCCGGAGTGCATGATGGCGCTGCCGACGTTGGCGCCGCGGTTGATGCCGCTGAGCACGACGTCGGGCGCCGGCCCGAAGGAGCCGTGCAGGGCGAGCAGCGTGATGAGCGCGGGCGCCGCGTGCACCGCGAAGGCGTCGCCCTCCAGACCGGGCAGGGAGCGCCGCTCGGAGCGCACGGTGCCCTTGCCGCCCGCCGCGGTCACGGCCGCGCCCTGCGTGGCGATGATGGAGGCGCTCGCGCCGGAGTGCTCGTGGGCGGGCGCGGCGACGACCACCTCGAGCCCCGCCTCGGCGGCAGCCCGCGCGAGCGCCGCGAGCCCTGGCGAGTCGATGCCGTCGTCGTTGGTGATCAGTGCGCGCATCAGTCGTCCCCTCGCTCGTCGTCCTCGATCGCGTGCAGCTGCACGCGCGCGGCGATCGCGCGGATCGCCTCGCCGTCGCCGGTGCCGAGGCCGCGCCGCGTGGCGTTGACCGCCCCCGCTGCCGCGCCGAGCCGCACCGCCTCGGCGTGGTCGCCGCCCTCGGCGAGCACGGCGGCGAGCCCCGCCGTGTACGAGTCGCCGGCGCCGCGCGTGTCGACGGGCTCGAGCTGCGGCGCGACGACGCGCCAGGCACCCTGCTCCCCCACGACGATCGAGCCCTCCTCCGCACGCGTGATCGCGACGAGCGCGATGCCGCCGGCGGCGAGCTCGCGCGCCGCGGCGAGCAGCTGAGCCTCGTCCTCGGCGTCGTCGACCCGGCCATCCTCGGCGAGCTCGGTGTGGCTGACCTTGAGCACGTCGACCCCGCCCTCGAGCGCGGCCGCGAGGCGCGCCCCGGCGAGGTCGACGAGCACGGGCTTGCCGAGCTCGCGCATGTCGCTCGCGAGGCGCCGGTAGACGTCGGGCTCGAGCGACTGCTCGCCCTCGGGCCCCGAGAGGATGACGAGATCCGCGTCGGTCGCCTCGCGCAGCATCGCCGAGTAGAGGCCGTCGAGGGCGTGCCGCGAGAGCGGCTCGCCCTCCGCCTCGACGACCGCGATGCGCTCGCCGCCGCGGCGATCGTGGATGTAGGCGGGGCTGATGCCGTCGCGCTCGATCGCGACCACGCGGAACGGCTCGCGCTCGAGCAGGTGGTGGACGATCGTGCCCGCCTCTCCCGTGACCGTGCACACGAGCACGACGTCGGCGCCGAGCGAGCCGAGCATCCGCGCCTGCCACACGCCTTGGCCGCCGACGTGGAAGTGCAGGTCGGGCTGGTCCTCGAGCTCCTCGATGGTGACGGTGAGCATCGGTGCCGGTGCGAAGATCACGACGCGTGCCATGGCCACCACCCTAAGCACGCGTGCTGGGCGTCAGCGGAGGAAGAGCGCCCGCAGCCGCGACGTCGTGAACCAGAGCCCGAGCACGATCATGACGCCGAAGTAGAGCAGGTGGATGAGGATCGACGGCTGGATGAGGCCGGTCGTGAGCTGCCGGATCATGTCGACCCCGTGCCAAAGCGGCAGCGCCTGGATCACCCACTGCAGGCCGGCCGGGTACACCTCGATCGGGAAGAACGTCGCCGAGAGCAGGAACATCGGCATCATGAGGAAGTACACGTAGTCGAGGTGCTGGAACGTCTTCATGTAGCTCGTGACGGCCATGCCGAACGAGGCGAAGCCGAAGGCGACGACGAGCGCCGCGGGGATGGCGAGCACAGCTGTCCACGAGAGGTTGAGCCCCATGAGCGTCGTGACGAGCATGAAGCCGCACGCGTAGAGCAGGCCCCGGAACAGCGCGAGCAGGATCTCGCCGAGCGCGACGTCGAGCGGTCCGAGCGAGGTGGAGAGCATCTGCTGGTAGAGCTTCGCGAAGTTCATCTTGAAGAAGACGTTCATCGTCGAGTCGTAGACCGCGCCGTTCATCGCGCTCACGGCCATGAGCGCCGGCGCGATGTAGGCGGCGTAGGGCACGTCGGCGCCGTAGAACTCGACGGTGCCGATGAGCGCGCCGAGGCCCACGCCCATCGAGAGCAGGTAGAAGACGGGCTCGAAGAAGCCGGTCAGCACCACGACCCAGTTCGTGCGCGCCATCACCTGCAGGCCGCGCATGACGACGGAGCGGGTGTTGCCCGCGTAGATGCCGCGCAGCGGTCCTCGGATGGTGGGCGCGGGCGCCTGCATGAGCTCGGTCACTTGTCGAGCCTCCGTCGGAAGGTGCGGATGGAGAGCCAGCACGCGAGCGCCGCGAGCACGACGAGGTACCCGACGTGCACGAGCGCCATCGCGGGGTCGAGCTCCGCGCCGTAGAGCGCGGCGCGGCCGAGCTCCGCCGCGTGCCACAGCGGCGAGATCCAGCCGATCCAGTGCAGGAACCAGGGCAGCGTCTCGAGCGGGAAGTAGGTGCCCGAGAAGAGCGTGAGCGGCACGACGACGAAGCGCTCGACGAAGGAGAGCTGCCCGCGGTCCTCCGTCTGCGTCGACACCCATGCCATGACCGCGAAGCCGACGGCCGTGCCGAGCAGCAGGCCGATCGGCAGCAGGAGCGCCGCGCCGAGCGGGGTGCCGATGCCGAACGCGGCCATGACGGCGGAGAACGCGACGAGCGGCAGCAGCACGCGCACGAGCACCGACACCTGGAAGCCGACGACGATGTGCGCGGGCCCGATGGGCGTGCCGTGCATGGCGAAGAACATCGGGAACCACTTGAAGCCGCCGAAGACGCCGTAGGTGTTCTCCTGGGCGGCGGTCTGCATCGCGGTCGCCATCGCGAGCGCCGGTGCGATGAAGACGAGGTAGGGCACGCCGTCGACGCCTTCCGCGCCCTGGTTCGCGTCGACGAGCAGCCCGAGCCCGAGCCCGAGCCCCAGCAGGAACAGGAACGGCGAGCCGACGCTGATGGCGACCCACGAGGCGACGTACGAGCGCATGGCACGGATGCGGTGCTCGGCGACGAACCACCACCCCCACGTGCGGGAGCGGCGGGCGACGAGCGCGTGGTCGACGGCCCCGGTGGCCGCGACCGGGTCGTGCTGGGCGAGCGTGCTCATCAGTCGATCAGGCTCCTGCCGGTGAGGCGGAGGAAGACGTCCTCGAGGCTCGAGCGCCGCACGAGGCTCGTGATCGGGCTGAGCCCGCGCTCGTGCACGGCCGACATCGCCGCCTCGCCGTCGTCGTCGTAGACGAGCACGCGGTCGGGCAGCACCTCGATGCGCTGGCCGATGCCCTCGATCGCCTCGGCGGCCGCTGCGTTGCGAGCGGAGCCGAAGCGCACCTCGAGCACCTCGCGCGTCGAGTACTGCCGGATGAGGGAGGCGGGGCTGCCCTCGGCGACGATCGTGCCCTTGTCGACCACGACGAGCCGATCGCACAGCTGCTCGGCCTCATCCATGTAGTGGGTCGTGAGCACGAGCGTCGTGCCCTCCTCCTTGAGCCGGAAGAGGCGGTCCCACAGCACGTGGCGAGCCTGCGGGTCGAGGCCGGTCGTCGGCTCGTCGAGCAGCATCGCCTTCGGCGCGTTGATGAGGCCGCGGGCGATCGTGAGCCTGCGCTTCATGCCGCCGGAGAGGCCGTCGACGCGCGCCTTGCGCTTCTCGGTGAGCTGCGCGAACTCGAGCAGCTCCTCGGCGCGGCGCTTGACGTACGGCAGCGGGAGCCCGAAGTAGCGGCCGTAGACGATGAGGTTGTCGATCACGCGCAGCTCCTCGTCGAGCTGGTCGGCCTGCGGCACGATGCCGAGCTGCGCGCGGATCTCGGGGCCGTGCTCGGCGGGGTCGAAGCCCAGCACGCGCAGGGCGCCGGACGTGCGCGTCGACGTGGCGGCGATCATGCGCATCGTCGTCGACTTGCCGGCGCCGTTCGGACCCAGGAAGCCGAACGCCTCGCCCGGCTCGATCGCGAAGTCGATGCCGTCGACGGCGGTGAACTCGCCGTAGCGCTTCGTGAGGCCCGTGGCTTCGATGACAGGTGCTGGCACGAGCACTCACGCTAGCGGGTGCCCATGACATCGGCACGTGCCGTCAGGCGGGAGAATGGATGCGATGAGCGAGCGACGAGGGATCTTCCGCAGGCGGCGCGACGACGACGGGCCGCGCGCGAGCGTCGGCGAGCTGCTGCCCTACCTGTTCCCGAAGAAGGGGCTGCTCGCGGGTGCGATCGCGCTCTCGGTCATCGGCGCCGGCTTCGCGCTCGCGCAGCCGGCGCTCGTGCAGGAGCTCATCGCGCGCGTCGAGCAGTCGCGACCGCTCGAGTGGCTGCCGTGGCTGCTCGTGGTCGTCGTGGTCGTCGGCGCGATCTCCGACGGGTTCCAGCACTTCCTGCTGCAGGTGCTGGGCGAGCACGTGGTGCTGCGCACGCGGCGAACGCTCGTGGAGCGCATGCTGCGCCTGCCGATCGCCGAGTTCGACGCGCGCCGCGTGGGCGATCTCGTGAGCCGCGTCGGCAGCGACACGACGCTGCTGCGCGCCGTGCTCACGCAGGGCCTCGTCGAGTCGATCGGCGGCGTCCTCACACTCGTCGGCGCCGTGATCGCGATGCTCGTCATCGACCCGCTGCTGCTGGGCCTCACGGTGCTCGTGCTCGCCGTCGCGATCGGTGCGATGCTCGCCGTCATGCCGCTGCTCACGCGCGCCTCCGGCAAGGCGCAGGAGCAGGTCGGCCACCTCACGAGCGCGCTCGAGCGCGCGATCAGCGCCGTGCGCACGGTGCGCGCGGCGGGCGCGACGGAGCGCGAGGTGCGCGAGATCGGCGAGCGCGCGGGCGACGCGTTCGGCGCCGGCGTGCGCGTGGCCCGCATCTCGGCGTTCGTCGTGCCGATCCTCGGGGTCGCGGTGCAGCTCGCGTTCGTCGTCGTGCTGGGCGTCGGGGGCCTGCGGGTCGCGACGGGCGAGATCGAGATCTCGCAGCTCGTGGGCTTCCTGCTGTTCCTGTTCCTCATGGTCATGCCGCTCGGGCAGCTCGCCGGCGCGATCGCCGCCGTGAGCGTCGCGCTCGGCGCGCTCGGCCGCATCCAGGAGATCGTCCGACTGCCGAGCGAGGCGGATGCCGACGCCGACGTCGCGCTCTCGCCGCGGCCCGATGCGCCGATGGTGGCCTTCGAGGGCGTCTCCTTCGCCTATCCCGCGGCCGACGACGAGCGGCTCGTGCTCGAGGACGTCTCGTTCTCGGTGCCGGCCGGATCGCGCACCGCGCTCGTCGGCCCGTCGGGGGCCGGCAAGTCGACGACCTTCGCGCTCGTCGAGCGCTTCTACGACGCGACCGCGGGCCGCGTGCTCGTGGGCGGCGCCGATGTGCGCGAGGTGGATCGTGCGTCGCTGCGCGCGCGCATCGGCTACGTCGAGCAGGACGCCCCGGTGCTCGCGGGCACGCTGCGCGACAACCTGCGGCTGGGAGCGCCGGGGGCGAGCGACGAGCAGCTGCTGCAGGCGCTCGAGGCGGTGAACCTCGGCGGCCTCGTGAGCCGCTCCGGGCAGGGCCTCGGCGCCGAGGTCGGCGAGGGCGGCGTGCTGCTCTCCGGCGGCGAGCGGCAGCGGCTCGCGATCGCTCGAGCGCTCCTCGCGTCGACGCCGATCCTGCTGCTCGACGAGTCGACCGCCAACCTCGACGCGCGCAACGAGGCGGCGCTGAAGGTCGCGCTCGACGTCGCGAGCGAGGGCCGCACGACGCTCGTGATCGCGCACCGGCTCGCGACCGTCGTCGACGCCGACCAGATCGTCGTGCTCGACGGCGGGCGCGTGCTCGCGACGGGCACGCACGCAGAGCTGCTGGAGTCCTCGCCGCTCTACCGCGAGCTCGCGGCGCACCAGCTGCTCGCTCCCGCCGAGTAGGACGCGCCGAGGGCTCGAGCCCGAGCCGTGGCCCGGGCGCGAGCCCTCGGTGTCAGGTGCCGTCGATCAGGCGAACGGGTTGGGCATGAGGGTGTACTTCGTCTCGAGGTACTCGTGGATGCCCTCGGCGCCGCCCTCGCGGCCGAGGCCCGACTGCTTCACGCCGCCGAAGGGGCCGGCGGCGTTCGAGACGACGCCGACGTTGAGGCCCATCATGCCCGTGTCGATGAGCTCGATCATCCGCTGCCCGCGCTTGGCGTCCTCGGTGAAGACGTAGCCGACGAGGCCGTACTCGGTCGCGTTCGCGAGCCGCACGGCGTCCTCCTCGGTCGAGAAGCGCTGGATCGCGACGACGGGACCGAAGATCTCCTCGATCGAGACGGCCATGCCCGCGTCGACGCCGTCGAGCACGGTCGGCTCGAAGAACGAGCCGGGACCCTCGATCGCCTTGCCGCCCGTGACGAGCGTCGCGCCGTCGGCGACGGCCGACTCGACGAGCCGCACCGCGTTGTCGACGGCCTTGTCCTCGACGAGCGGGCCGATCGTGACGCCCTCCTCCGTGCCGCGGCCGACCTTCATCGCCTTGACGGCCTCGCCGATGCGGCGCGCGAACTCATCGGCGATCGACTCGTGCACGATGAACCGGTTGGCGGCCGTGCACGCCTGCCCGATGTTGCGGAACTTCGCCAGCAGCGCTCCCTCGACCGCCTTGTCGAGATCTGCATCCTCGAACACGACGAACGGCGCGTTGCCGCCGAGCTCCATCGACGCCTTGAGCACGTTGTCGGCCGCCTGCTTCAGCAGCCGCACGCCGACGGGCGTCGAGCCCGTGAACGACACCTTCCGCAGCCGCGGGTCGGCCATGAGCGTCTCCGACAGCGCGCCGGTCGACGTCGTCGTGACGACGTTCACGACGCCCTTGGGCAGGCCCGCCTCCTCGAGCAGCGCCACGAGCGCGAGCGTCGTCAGCGGCGTGAGCGTCGCGGGCTTCACGACCGCGGTGCAGCCGGCGGCGAGCGCGGGCCCGAGCTTGCGCGTCGCCATCGCGAGCGGGAAGTTCCACGGCGTGATGAGGAAGCACGGACCGACCGGTCGGTGCGTGACGATCATCTGCCCCGTGCCCTCGGGGGTCATCGTGTAGCGGCCGTCGATGCGCACCGCCTCCTCCGAGAACCAGCGCAGGAACTCGCCGCCGTAGGCGACCTCGCCGCGCGCCTCGGCGAGCGGCTTGCCCATCTCGAGCGTCATGAGGAGCGCGAACTCCTCCTTGCGCTCCTGCAGGAGGTCGAACGCCTTCCGCAGGATCTCGCCGCGCACGCGCGCGGGCGTGCGGGCCCACGCGTCCTGCGCCGCGACCGCGGCGTCGAGCGCGCGGACGCCGTCGGCGACCGAGCCGTTCGCGATCTGCTTGATGACGTCGCCGGTCGCGGGGTCACGCACCTCGATCGTGCCCTGCTCGCCGTCGATCCACTCCCCGCCGATGAACAGCTGGCCGTGGACGGCATCGAGCACCTGGCTCTCGGTGGTCGCGCTCATG
>JAPSIA010000038.1 GCA_031179215.1 Agrococcus sp. | reverse complement strand
CGGCGTGCCGATGCTCACGATGGGCGACGAGGTCGGCCGCTCGCAGCGCGGCAACAACAACGCCTACTGCCACGACTCCGCGCTCACCTGGATGCGCTGGGATCGCGAGGAGTGGCAGGAGGCGCTCCTCGCGCAGACGAGGCGCCTGCTGCAGCTGCGGCGCGAGCATGCGGCGCTGCGGCCCCTCCGGTACGGTCGCGCCGGCGAGCGCGTCCAGGGCTCGTCGCGCCTCGAGTGGCGCAACGGCGACGGCGCCCCGATGACGATCGACGATTGGGACCACTCGCACGAGCGCACCCTGCAGCTGCTCGCCGAGTCGACGCCCGTCGACGAGCCCGCCTCGCGCGTGCTCGTCATCGTGCACGGCTCGCCGCGCGACACCCTCGTGCGCACGCCGGCTCCCGACGGCGCCGTCGAGCTGGAGCTGCTGTGGGACTCCGCGGAGGAGCACCACCGGGCCGAGCGCGTCGCGCCGGGAGCGCGCGTGGGCGTGCCCGCGATGAGCATGCGCGTCTACGCCGTGCACGGCGAGGCGCCGGTCGCCGCGGCGGGCTAGGCGCTCAGCCGGCCGCGCCCCGAGACGGGGCGCGGCGCGCGGCTGCCGGAGACCCGAAGGCGCCTCCCGCTTCTCGCTCAGCTAACCGCGCCCCGGGACGGGGCGCGGCGCGCGGCGCGCGGCGGCCGGAGGCCCGAAAGGGCCTCCCGCTTCAACCGACCGCGCCCCGAGACGGGGCGCGGCGCGCGGTGGCCGGAGGCCCGAAAGGGCCTCCCGCTTCAACCGCGCGCATACGCGACGAGGCCGAGCTCCGCGTCCGAGGCCAGCATGGGGTGCCTCGGCACGACCCGCACGGTGTAGCCGAACGTGCCCGCCGCCGGCAGCTCGATCGCCGCCTCGAAGCGGTGGTCCGATCCCTCGGCGCCGGCATGCCCGAGCGCGAAGCGACGCGCCTGGCGCAGGTCGCCCTCCTCGGTGATCGTGCCGGCGACGACCTCGACCGTCACGTCCTCCGGCGAGAGCGGGCCGAGCTCGACGAACGCGCGCACGCGCACGTCGTCGCCCACGACGGGCGGCACGTCGACGCCGTCGACCTCGACGTGCCGCACGTCGACCGCGCCGAAGCCCTCGCGCACCCGGCGCCGCCATGCCGCGAAGTCGCGCGCGGCGCGCGCATCGTCGGACGACGCGACCGCGGCAGCGCGCGCCGCGGGCGCGTAGAGGCGCTGCACGTACTCGGCGAGCATGCGCTCGGCCGAGAGCTCGGGGCTCAGCGTCGCGAGCGTGTGCCGGATCGACGCGATCCACGCGAGCGGCAGCCCGCGCTCGTCGCGCTCGTAGAAGCGCGGGGCGACCTGGTGCTCGATGATCTCGTAGAGCGCGCTCGCCTCGTACGCGTCGCGCTCGGCGGCGTCCATCTGCTCGTGGGCGGAGGGGATCGCCCAGCCGTTCTTGCCGTCGAAGTACTCCTCCCACCAGCCGTCGAGGATCGACAGGTTGAGCGAGCCGTTGAGCGCCGCCTTCATGCCGCTCGTGCCGCACGCCTCGAGCGGCCGCAGCGGGTTGTTGAGCCACACGTCGCAGCCCGGGTAGAGCGACTTCGCCATCGCGATGTCGTAGTTCTCGAGGAAGACGATGCGGCCGCGCACGTCGGGCTCCTGCGAGAAGCGCACGAGCTCCTGGATGAGCGCCTTGCCGGCCTCGTCGGCGGGGTGCGACTTGCCGGCGATCACGAGCTGCACAGGGCGCTCGGGGTGCGTCAGCAGCGCGCGCAGGCGGTCGCGGTCGTGGAGCATGAGCGTGAGCCGCTTGTACGTCGGCACGCGGCGCGCGAAGCCGATCGTGAGCACGTCCGGATCGAGCAGCTGCTCGATCCACGACGGCTCGACGCCCTCGTTGCGGCGGTGCTTCGCACGGGTGCGCTCGCGCGCCTCCTCCACGAGCGCGGCGCGCATCTCGCGCCGCACCGCCCACAGCGTCTCGTCGGAGACGGCATCCGAGGCCCAGTCGCAGCGGGCCGTGTCGAGCGTGCCGAGCTCCCGCTCCGCGAGGTGCTTGAGGATGGGCGAGGTCCACGTGGGCGCGTGCACGCCGTTCGTGACCGAGGTGATGGGCACCTCCGCGTGGTCGAAGCCCGGCCACCGGCTCGCGAACATGCGGCGCGAGACCTTGCCGTGCAGCTGGGAGACGCCGTTGGCGCGCTGCGCGAGCGAGAAGCCGAGCTGCGCCATGTTGAAGATGCCCGGATCCTCCTCCCGGCCGAGCTCGAGCACGCGCTCGACGTCGAGCCCCGGCACGAGGTCGCCCGAGAGGTGGCTGCGCACGAGGCCGATGTCGAAGCGGTCGATGCCGGCGGGCACCGGCGTGTGCGTCGTGAAGACCGTGCCGGCGCGCACGACCTGCAACGCCTCGTCGAACGCGAGCCCCTGGGCGACGAGCCGCGAGATGCGCTCGATGCCGAGGAATCCCGCGTGGCCCTCGTTCGAGTGGTACACGTCGGGGGCCGGGGCGCCCGTCAGCTCGCTGTAGACCGCGAGCGCACGCACGCCGCCGATGCCCAGCAGCAGCTCCTGCTGCAGGCGCTGCTCGCCGCCGCCGCCGTAGAGGCGGTCGGTCACGGTGCGCAGCGCGTCGTCGTTCTCGTGGATGTTCGTGTCGAGCAGCAGCAGCGGCACGCGGCCGATCGTCGCCTGCCAGATCCTCGCGTGGAGGGTGCGGCCGCCGGGCAGGGCGAGCGCGACCGTCGCGTGCGTGCCGTCGGGGTTGCGGAGGATCGTCAGCGGCAGCCCGTCGGGATCGAGCACGGGGTAGGACTCCTGCTGCCAGCCCTCGCGCGAGATCGCCTGCTTGAAGTAGCCGGCCTGGTAGAAGAGGCCGACGCCCACGATCGGCACGCCGAGGTCGCTCGCGGCCTTGAGGTGGTCGCCCGCGAGGATGCCGAGGCCGCCGGAGTACTGCGGGAGCGCGCTCGTGATGCCGAACTCGGGCGAGAAGTAGGCGATCGACTCGGGGACGTCCTCGAGCGACTGGTACCAGCGGGCCTGCGAGAGGTAGTCCTCGAGGTCGTCGGCGAGCGCGTCGACCCGCGCGACGAAGCCGTCGTCGGCCGCGAGCTGCTGGAGCCGCTCGGGCCCGACCCAGCCCAACAGCTGCACGGGGTCGTGGCCCGTGGCACGCCAGCCCTCGAGCGAGATCTCGCGGAAGAGCTCGCGCGTGGGCTCGTGCCATGACCAGCGCAGGTTCGACGCGAGCGCATCGAGGCGCGCGAGGCGCGCGGGGAGGGACGTCCGGACGGTGAACTTGCGGATCGCTTTCACGCCCACTGAGCCTAGTGGCGACTCCCGCACGCGGGGCCAGTGCGGCTCCAGGGACCACTCGGTAGGTTGTGGGCGTGGCGAAGACACCCGATGCAGTACCCATGAAGGTCCTCTCCGGTCGGATCCCGGTGCTCGACCTGCGCCCGCAGCAGCCGGGCAACCGCTTCCCCGCGCGAGCGGTCGTCGACGACGTCGTGCCGTTCGAGGCCGTCGCGTTCCGCGAGGGCCACGACCGCATCGGCGTCACGCTCGTGCTCGCCTCCCCCAGCGGCGCTCGGCGACGCGTGCCCATGGAGCCGCTGCACGACGGCTTCGACCGCTACCGCGCGCTCGCGCGCGTCGACGAGCAGGGCGTGTGGCGCTGGAAGGTCGAGGCGTGGGCCGACGAGTGGGGCACGTGGCACCACAACGCCGAGATCAAGATCGCCGCGGGCATCGACACCGAGCTGATGGCGCTCCTGGGCGTCGAGCTGCTCGAGCGCGCCGGGAAGGCCGCCAAGGGCGCCGACGCCGCGCTGCTCGCGAGCGCCGCGGCATCGCTCGGCGACACCCGGGTGCCCATCATGGAGCGCTGGACGGCCGTCAACGACCCCGGCGTGCTCGCGGCCGTCGACCGCAACCGGCCCCGGTCGCTCGTCACGGCATCCGAGACCCTCAAGCTCGACGTCCAGCGCACGCGCGCCGCCGTCGGCGCCTGGTACGAGCTCTTCCCCCGCTCCGAGGGCGCGGTGCAGCGGCCCGACGGCACCTGGCAGAGCGGCACGTTCGCGACCGCCGCGCAGCGCCTGCCGGCCGTGAAGGCCATGGGCTTCGACGTCGTCTACCTCCCGCCCGTGCACCCGATCGGCGAGGTCAACCGCAAGGGGCGCAACAACACGCTGACGCCGCAGCCGGGCGACCCCGGCAGCCCGTGGGCGATCGGCTCCCGCTTCGGCGGCCACGACGCGATCCACCCCGACCTCGGCACGATCGACGACTTCCGCGCGTTCGTCCGCGCGGCGGCGGAGGCGGGGCTCGAGGTCGCCATGGATCTCGCCCTGCAGGCGGCGCCCGACCACCCCTGGGTCACCGAGCACCCCGAGTGGTTCACGACGCTGCCCGACGGCTCGATCGCCTTCGCCGAGAACCCGCCGAAGAAGTACCAGGACATCTACCCCATCAACTTCGACAACGATCCCGCGGGGATCGTCGCCGAGGTGCTGCGGATCCTCGAGCAGTGGATCGGCTGCGGCGTCGAGATCTTCCGCGTCGACAACCCCCACACGAAGCCCCTGTGGTTCTGGGAGCTCATCATCCGCGAGGTGAACGCGAGGCACCCGGATGTCGTCTTCCTCGCCGAGGCCTTCACGCGCCCCGCGGTGATGCAGGCGCTCGGCAAGGTCGGCTTCCAGCAGTCGTACACGTACTTCGCGTGGCGCAACACCAAGGCCGAGCTCGAGGAGTACCTGCGCGAGGTCACCGGCGAGCAGGCCGCGTGGTTCAAGCCCGCCTTCTGGGTCAACACCCCCGACATCCTCACGGAGTACCTGCAGTTCGGCGGCGTGCCCGCGTTCAAGGTGCGCGCCGCGCTCGCCTCCACCGCCGTGCCCACCTGGGGCATGTACGCCGGCTACGAGCTCATCGAGGACGTCGCGCGGCCGGGGGCCGAGGAGGCGATCGACAACGAGAAGTACGAGTACAAGCCGCGCGACTGGGAGCAGGCCGAGCGCAACGGCACGACGATCGCGCCGTACATCGCGAAGCTCAACGCGATCCGCGCCCAGCACCCGGCCATCCGGCAGCTCTGGGCGATGGACGTCCACTGGAGCGACGACGACGCGATCCTCGTCTACTCGAAGCACCTCGACGGCCGCTTCACCGACTCGGGCGAGAGCGACACGATCATCGTCGTCGCGAACGTCGACCCCCACTCCGCGCGGCAGACGACCGTGCACCTGGATCTCGCGAAGCTCGGCCTGCGGCCCGGCGAGAGCTTCGAGGCGCACGACCTCATCACGGGCGAGACGTGGACGTGGAGCGACCACAACTTCGTCCGGCTCGACGCGTTCATCGAGCCGGCGCACGTGATCCACGTGCGACGATCGGGGGCATGATGCTCGACGACGCGACCATCCAGCAGCTCGCCGAGGGCGCCCACCCGGCACCGCACGATTGGCTCGGGGCGCACCCCGACGGCGACGGGCACCTCGTGCGCGCCGTGCGCCACCTCGCCGACGCCGTCACGGTGCTGAGCGAGGCAGGGCCCGGCGAGGCCGCGCCCCTCGAGACCGCGATGGAGCACGTGGGGCACGGGCTGTGGCAGGCCCGCCTCGACGGGCCCATCCGCCCCTACCGGCTGCGCACCGCCTACGCCGACGGCGGGAGCTGGGAGGCGGAGGACCCGTATCGCTTCACGCCGACGCTCGGCGAGCTCGACCTGCACCTGTGGCGCGAGGGGCGGCACGAGCAGGCGTGGAAGGTGCTCGGCTCGCGCCTGCGCGAGCACGAGGGCGTCCCCGGTGCCGCGTTCGCGGTGTGGGCGCCGAACGCGCGCGCCGTGCGCATCATCGGCGACTTCAACGACTGGGTGGGGCGCGGCCACGCCATGCGCACCATGGGCGCGTCGGGCGTGTGGGAGCTGTTCGTGCCCGGCGACCTCGAGCACAGCGCCTACAAGTTCGAGATCCTCACCGACCACGGCTGGGTGACGCGCGCCGACCCGATGGCGCGCTACACCGAGGTGCCGCCCGCGACCGCCTCGAAGGTCGGCGCGAGCCGCTTCGCGTGGAGCGACGACGACTGGATGCGGGCGCGGGCCGAGAAGGATCCGCACAACTCCCCCATGTCGGTCTACGAGCTCCACTTCGGCTCCTGGCGGCCTGGGCTCGGCTACCGCGAGATGGCCGACGCGCTCATCGAGCACCTCGAGACGACGGGCTTCACGCACGTCGAGTTCCTCCCGCTCGCCGAGCACCCGTTCGGCGGCTCGTGGGGCTACCAGGTGACGGGCTACTTCGCCCCGACGAGC
This sequence comes from Agrococcus sp., assembly GCA_031179215.1. Taxonomy (GTDB): domain Bacteria; phylum Actinomycetota; class Actinomycetes; order Actinomycetales; family Microbacteriaceae; genus Agrococcus. The sequence continues at coordinate 11,012 of JAPSIA010000038.1, read as the reverse complement.
CGCTTCGGCCACCCCGACGACCTGCGCTACCTCATCGACCGCCTCCACCGCGCCGGCTACGGCGTGCTGATGGACTGGGTGCCCGGCCACTTCCCCAAGGACGAGTGGGCGCTCGCGCGCTTCGACGGCAAGCCCCTCTACGAGCACCCGGACCCCCGCCGCGGCGACCAGCCCGACTGGGGCACGCACGTGTTCGACTTCGGCCGGCCGGAGGTGAAGAACTTCCTCGTCGCGAACGCGGTGTACTGGCTCGAGGAGTTCCACATCGACGGCCTGCGCGTCGACGCCGTCGCGTCGATGCTCTACCTCGACTACTCCCGCAGGGACGGCGAGTGGCTGCCGAACGTGCACGGCGGCCGCGAGCACCTCGAGGCGATCTCGCTGCTGCAGGAGGTCAACGCGACCGTGTACCGCCGCTGCCCCGGCATCGTCATGATCGCCGAGGAGTCGACCTCGTGGCCGGGCGTGACGAAGCCGACCGACGCATCGGGCCTCGGCTTCGGGCTCAAGTGGAACATGGGGTGGATGCACGACACGCTGCAGTACATGGCGGTCGACCCCATGTACCGCTCGCACCACCACCACGACATCACGTTCTCGTTCCTCTACGCCTTCTCGGAGCAGTTCCTGCTGCCGATCAGCCACGACGAGGTCGTGCACGGCAAGGGCTCGCTCCTGGGCAAGATGCCGGGCGACCAGTGGCAGAAGCTCGCCTCGGTGCGCGCGTACCTGACCTTCATGTGGGCGCACCCCGGCAAGCAGCTGCTGTTCATGGGGCAGGAGTTCGGGCAGCCGAGCGAGTGGAGCGAGGCGCGCGGGCTCGACTGGTGGATCCTCGACCAGCCCGTGCACCAGGGGCTCATGGCGCTCGTGGGGCAGCTCAACCGCGTCTACCGCGAGACCGAGGCGCTGTGGCTGCGCGACAACGAGCCCGGCGGCTTCGAGTGGATCGACGGCGGCAACTCCTCCGACAACCTCATCGCGTTCCTGCGCTGGGGCGCCGACGGCGACCCCGTCGCGGCGATCGTGAACTTCTCCGGGCGGCCGATCGAGGGCTACCGGATGGGCCTGCCGTTCGCCGGCGAGTGGGACGAGATCGTGAACTCGGATGCGGTCGAGTTCGGCGGTTCGGGCGCGGGCAACCTCGGCACGGTGCACGCGGAGGCGCAGCCGTGGGGCGGGCGCCCCGCGTCGGCGACGCTCACGGTGCCGCCGCTGGCCGGCCTGATCCTCAAGCCGCGGCACCTGCCGACGGCGGAGCTCGAGGCGCAGCAGCCGACCGAGGCCGAGCTCGAGGCGCAGCAGCCGTCCGAGGCCGAGCTCGAGGCGTAGGCCCGCTCGCGACTGCGCGCCGCGGCGCCGACGCTCGACCGGGGCGTCGGCGCCGCGGGCCTCAGTACAGCAGGGTCGTCAGGCGCTTGCGCGCGGCGTTGACCCGAGGATCGTCGACGCCGACGATCTCGAACAGGTCGAGCAGCCGCAGCCGCACGTCCTGCTTCTCGTCGCCCGAGAGCGAGGCCATGAGGTCGAGCAGTCGCAGGAAGGCGTCCTCGACGTGGCCGCCCGAGAGATCGAGATCCGCGACGAGCATCTGCGCCTGCACGTCGCTCGGTGCGGCAGCGGCGGCCGCACGGACCTCGTCGGCGCTCTTGCCCTGCAGGCGCTGCAGCAGCCGCACCTGCGCGAGGCCGGCGATCGCGTCGGCGTCGCGCGGCTGCTGCGCGATCGCCTTCTCGAACGCGGCGATCGCGGCGTCGAGGTCGCCTGCCTCGATCGCGTCGTAGGCCTCCTGGTGCAGGGGCGGCACCGGCGCGGGCGCGGGCTCCGCACCCTCGGCGCCCTCGGCGACGGGCACCGAGCCGGTCACGCCCTGCTGCGCCGCGAACTCGAGCACCTTCTGGAGCACGTCGGCGATCTGCTCCTCCGGCTGCGCGCCCGCGAACAGCGGCGCGGGCCGGCCGGCGATGACGGCGGCGACGGTCGGCACCGACTGCGCCTGGAACGCCTGCACGATCTGCGGGTTGCGATCCGCGTCGACCTCGGCGAGCACGAGCCGGCCGCGCTGCGCCTCGACGAGCCGCTCGAGCACGGGCTGCAGCTGCGCGCTCGGCTCGCTCCAGCTCGCGACGATCGCGACGATGACGGGCACGCGGCTCGAGAGCTCGACGATCTGGCTGAGGTCGGCGTCGCTCGCGCTGATGACGACGCCCGGCGCACCGCCGGCACCGGCGCCGCCAGCGGCCCCCTGCGGCGCGGCCTGCTGCTCGTGCCGCGCGGCCAGGGCCGACAGGTCGACGGCTCCGGCGATCGATGCGGGCAAGTGCTCCTGCGTCATCCCTCAACCTCTCTCGCGTCCAGCAGCGATTGCGCATAGCCGACGACCTGGATCTGCGCGCCCTCGGGCGCATCGGCCGGCGGCACGTAGAAGACCAGCTGCAGCTGGTAGGTCTGCTCGATGCCCGAGTCCGACTCGGTCACGCCGGCGAGGATCGCGGGCCCGGCCTGGGCCTCGACCTCGACGCCGTCCTCTGCGGGCGTCGTGCGCTGCGTCTCGTTGTAGGAGGTCGCCAGCAGCGCGCCGCCGTCGTTCGTCACGAGCAGCAGCGGTGCCTGCTCGTCCTCCTCAGCGAACCACTCGAGGTTCGTGAGCTCGTACTCCGGGCGCGCCTGCTGCTCGTCCTTCCAGGGCCTGCCCACCTGCTCGCGCAGCGCGTCGCCCTCCGCCTGGAACCAGGAGTCGAACTCCGACTCCTCGCCGCGCAGGATGACGTCGGCGTACGCGGCGGTGATCTCGGCCGGCGGGCGCAGCAGCAGCGGCGTGTTGCCGGGCAGGCTCGCGGCACCGATCGAGGGGCTCGCGACCGCGGGCACCTGCACGCCGGAGGCGAGGGTGGTCTGGTAGACGAGCCGGTAGTCGCTGCGGGCGTCCGGCTGCTCGAAGACGAGGGTCGCCTGTGCCTGGGCCTCGTCCTGCCAGCCCACCACCGCGAGCACCGTGCGCGGCCAGGTCTCGGTCTGCTGCGGCAGCAGCAGCTGCACGTCGCCGTCGGGGATGCCCTGGAGCGGCGGGATCTCCTCGTCGGCGCCGCGCACCTCGTAGTTCGCGCGTCGCGCGTCGAGGGCGGGACCCGTGACGCGCTGCGAGGCGAGCTCGATGTCGCGCTGCGCGTCGGCCTCGGCGACGACGGCGCGCGTGTCCTCGAGCACGCCCTCGAACTGGTTCTCGGTGAGCGCGACCCGCGGCAGCGTCTCCTCGAGGCTCGTCGGGGTCGGCGTGGTCGACGTCGCGCTCGGCTCGGAGCTCGGCCAGTACTGCGGTCCGCAGCCGGTCAGCGCGATCGCGGCGACCGCGGGCAGGGCGACGAGCGCGAGGCGGCGTCGAGCCGGGTGCGCGCGGCGCTCGGAGCGGTCCGCCGCGTCGCGGCCGGTGCCCTCGCGGGAGTCGCCGCTCGCCGGGGTGCGCTCCGCGCCGTCGGACGGCGCGTCGGCGGGCGCGGCCTCGCCGGCCGGGTCGGCGGGCGCATCGCCGCGCTCGATCGCCGCCTGCTCGGCGCTCGGCGCCGTGCCGGGGGTGATGGGCCGCTCGGGCAGCGGCAGCCCGGCGCGCGCCTCGCGCGCGAGCGCGCGCCGCTCCGCGCGGCTGAGCTCGCGGTGCGAGCGGCGCTGCGGTCCCCGGCTGCGGCGGTGCCGCCGGAGCGCGAGGAGGAACAGCACGAGCGCGAGCGCGAGGAACACGAGCCCCGCCGTCACGAGGGGGCCGAAGAGCGGCGTCTTGGCGTCGAAGGGCCACTCGACGCGCACGTCGGCGGGCGCCGGCTGCCCGGGCTCGCCCTGGATCGCGAGCGCGAAGCCCGCGGGGAGGTCGATGGGGAACCGCACGCGGCCGTCGCCCTCGTGCTCCTCGATCCAGAGGTCGTTGCCGAGGATCGACGGCGCCGGCTCGTCGTCGCCGGCGATCTCGTCGAGCGTGAGCGCGTCGCCCTCGCCGAGCCGGGCGATGGCGTGCTCGGTCTCCCCGACCCATCCGAGCACGTCGTGGTCGCGGCCGACGACCGCCGTCACGGGCCCGTCGGCGGTGATCGTCACCGTCTGCCGGCCGTCGTGCTGGTCGAGCGTCTCACCCGTGATGACGATGAGCTGGGCGTCGGTCGACTGCTCGAGCTGCGCGACGATCGTGTCCGGCGGCGCCCAGATGGTGCGCTGTCCGATGCCGAGGCCGAGCAGGACGAGCGAGATCACGAGGCTCACGGCCGCGAGGATGTATCGCACTGGTCAGGGGTCCTTTCACGCTCGCCGAGGTGGTGGCGGGCCGTTCCGAGTGACCGCGCCCGGCAGGCAAGCCTCCAGGGTACCGGAACCGCCCTGGCGTGCGCCATCCGGGGCCGCGCCTGGAGGTTCGCGCTCGGGCCGCGCCCTAGGATTCGGGATGTGACGATCAGGAACGGCTTCCTCCTCGGCCTTGCCGGCGGCCTCGGCGTGCTGCTGGCGATCGCGATCGGCACCGCCGTGCAGCAGATCAGCACGGTGCTCGTGTGGGCCTTCGCCGGCATCTTCCTCGCGCTCGGCGTCGAGCCGGTCATCCAGTTCCTCATCCGCCGCAAGGTGCCGCGGTGGGCTGCGGTGCTGCTCGTCTTCTTCGTCATCCTCGCGGTGCTCGTCGGCGCGACGTGGCTCATCATCCCGACGATCGGCACGCAGTTCACGATCCTCGTGCAGTCGATCGTGTCGGAGGTCGAGGACGGAGCGTTCGAGGGCTTCGTCGAGTGGATCCGGGTCACCTTCCCGCAGTTCGACATCGACCTCGCGCTCCAGCAGCTCGAGGGAGCGCTGACCGACTTCGAGACGTGGTCGACGCTGCCGCCGTTCGTCGCCGACATCGCGACGGGGATCGTCGTCGCGGTCGGGCAGGTCGCCTTCGCGATGGGCGGGCTGCTCATCGTCGTCGTGCTCATGCTCTACTTCACGGGCTCGCTGCCTGCGCTCAAGTCGGGCATGTACCGGCTGGTGCCCGCGTCGCACCGGCCCAAGTTCATCGAGATCGCCGAGCAGATCATGCGGTCGGTCGGTCGCTTCGTGCTCGGGCAGGGCGCGCTCGGCGTGCTCAACGGCGTGCTCTCGTTCATCATGCTCTCGATCGTCGGCTCGGAGCTCGCGGGCGTCTACGCCTTCCTCGCCCTCATCGCCTCGACGATCCCGCTCGTGGGCACGATCTCCGCCTCGATCCTCATCTCGCTGTTCGTGCTGCTGCTCGACGGGCCACAGACGGCGCTGCCGGTCGCGATCTACTACCTCGTCTACATGCAGGTCGAGGCCTACGTCATCAGCCCGCAGATCATGAACCGCGCGGTCAAGGTGCCGGGCGTCGTCGTCGTGCTCTCGGCCCTCATCGGCGGCACGCTGCTCGGCATCCTCGGTGCGCTCGTGGCGATCCCCGTGGCGGCGGCGATCCAGCTGATCCTCAAGGAGGTCATCATCCCGAGGCAGGACGCGAAGTAGTCAGGCCACGCGCCAGCAGCCGCTGTGCCAGTGCCGGCGGTCCTCGACGGCCCGCTCGCCGAAGATCGAGTCGGCGCGCCACACGACGACGTGCGCCGTGCCCTGCACGACGGTGCCGCCGCAGCCGGGGCACGCGTAGTCCTTGACGGCGGTGCTCGCGGCCATCGGCTGCACGTGCCACTCCCCCGAGGCCCGGCGCTCGATGCGCGCGACGCCGTGCATCAGGCGGTCGACGTCGAGCGGCACGTGCGGCTGCGCGCGGCGCTTGGGCCGCCGCGAGGGCATCAGTACCAGCCGACCGACTCTGAGTGGCCCCAGGCGCCGCACGGCGTGCCGTAGCGGCCGGCGATGTAGCCGAGCCCCCAGGAGATCTGCGTCGCGGGGTTCGTCTGCCAGTCCGCGCCGGCGGTGGCCATCTTCGAGCCGGGCAGCGCCTGCGGGATGCCGTAGGCCCCGCTCGAGCGGTTCTGCGCGTAGACGTTCCAGTTCGACTCGCGCTGCCACAGGCTGTAGAGGCACGAGTACTGATCCTCGCCCCAGCCGCGAGCCAGCACCATCTCTCGAGCGATCGCCTGCGCGCTGCCGGGGTTCGGCGCCGCGGCGCGGGGCATGGCGATCGACGCGGCAGCGCCGCCGCTCGAGGCCGCGGCGCCCGCGGCCTCCTCGGTCGCTGTCGGGGTGGGCGTGGGGGTCGGCGTCGGCGTGTGCACGACGATCTCGTCGCGCACGAGGGCAGCCTGCTCACCCGTCACTGCGTCGAGCGCCTGGCCGGGACGCTGCTCGCTCGGGAGCGAGGCGGGCTCTGCCGACACCGGCAGCGAGGGGCTCGCGGCGAGCGAGACGAGCACGAAGCCGGCGGCCGCGAGCAGGGAGACTCCCGAGAGCACGCCGCGCGTGCGCGTCGAGCGCGCGGAGGACGATGCCGATCGGGAGAACACGAGGAGCGACGATATCACGGAATGGTAACGAAACCGAGGGTTCGGTCGTCACCGCACCGCGAGCATGAGGCTCACGACCGTGTCGAGGAGCGCGTCCACCTCGTCCTCGTCGTAGCCGCCGAACTGCGCGTCGAACTGCACGGTGCGCACCTCGCGCGCCGTCATGTCGGGGCCGTCCTCGAGGTACGCGGCGATGCGATCCGTGAAGCGGTCGACCTCGGCGACGCGATACCCGCGCGAGATGCGGCTCACGCGGCGGAAGCGGTCGCCGGCGGGCTTGCGGAGCCGGCCGAGCGTCTCCAGCGCGCGCTCGCGCACCTTCGCGTACCACTCCTCCTCGCCGTGCTCGAGGATCCCCCGCTCGTGCTCGCGGCGGGCGAAGGCCTCCTCGAGCCGCTCGAGCGCGGCGTCGACGTGCGCGGGCGAGTAGCCGCCCTTCTGCATCGAGAAGCTCGTGCGCCGGATCGTCGAGGAGTCGATCGCCGTCGCCGCCCTCGCGTCGGTCGCGTACGCGCGTCGAGCGTCCTCGAGGAAGTCCTCGACCTGCTCGATGTCGTAGCCCTGCTGCGACCTGCGGGCTCTCGGGAACGTGCTCATCGTCTCTCCATCATGCCAGCGGTGCGGCGGCGCTCACGCGTGCGTGATCTGGAACAGCGCCATCATGACGACGGCGCTCGGCAGGATCGAGTCCAGCCGGTCGAGGAAGCCCCCGTGCCCCGGCAGGAACGACCCGATGTCCTTGATGCCGAGGTCGCGCTTGATGATCGACTCTGCCAGGTCGCCGATCGTGGCGCTCGCCACGAGCAGCGGGGCGAGGATGAGGCCGAACCACCACTCCTGCTCGAGCATCCACACCGAGAGGGCGATGCCGGCGCCGATCGCGAGCACCGCGCCGCCGAGGAGCCCCTCCCAGGTCTTGCCGGGGCTGATGCGGGGCGCGAGCTTGCGCCGGCCGAGCCACACCCCCGCGGCGAGCGCGCCCGTGTCGATGACGGTCGTCATGATGATCATGGCGAGCGCCCACCACTCGCCGCGCTCGTGCGAGACGAGCAGCACGGCGAAGCCGCCGAGCACGGCGATGTAGGCGATGCACAGCGCGCCGGCCGTCAGGTCGGCGAAGACGGAGCCGGCCCCCGTGCGGGTCTGGTGGTCGGTGAGCTCGACGAGGCGCACGACGGCGACGATCCCGATCGCGCCGAGCGTCGACCACCACATGCCGGCGGCACCGAAGAACCACGTCACAGGCACGATCGCGCAGCCGAGCAGCACGAGCGGCACGCGCGGCACGTCGCGCCCGGCGAAGCGCAGCGCGCTCGCGAGCTCGTACAGCGCGAAGCCGATCAGCACGGTCGCGAAGGCCATGAAGAGCACCTTCGCCCACAGCAGGCTCGCGAGCAGCACGAGCCCGAGCACGAGCCCGATGCCGACGGCGGCCGCGAGGTCGCGGCCCGTGCGCTTGTTGACCCGGTCGCGCGTGGCCTCGATCTGGTCGCGGGCGGCGTGGATCTGGGCCTGGATCTGCGCCTCGATCTCGGCGGCGCTCCGATGCTCGCGTCGCATGCGTCGCCTCCCGACCCCTCGGTCAGACCTCGAGGAGCTCGGACTCCTTCTTCTTGAACGCCTCGTCGATGCCCTCGACGGCCTGCTTCGTGAGGACCTCGAGCTCCTTCTCGGCGCGCGCGATCTCGTCGTCGCCGACCTCGCCGCGGAGCTTGTCGAGGTCGGTCATCGCCTGGCGGCGCACGTTGCGCACCGCGACCCTGGCCTGCTCGGCCTTGTCCTTGACGATCTTGACGTAGTCGCGGCGCCGCTCCTCGGTGAGCTCGGGCATGACGATGCGCACGATGTTGCCGTCGTTCGAGGGCGTGACGCCCAGGTGCGGAGCAGCGACGATGGCGCGCTCGATCTCCTTGAGCGCGCTCTTGTCGAACGGTGTGATGACGAGCGTGCGCGCGTCGGGCTGCTGGAACGACGCGAGCTGCTGGAGCGGCGTCGGCGAGCCGTAGTACTCGACGTTGAGCCGCTGGAACAGCGCGGGGTTCGCCCGGCCGGCGCTCACCGTCTGGAAGTCGTCCTTCGCGACCTCGATCGACTGCGTCATCTTCTCCTTGGCCGAAGCCAGAACGTCGCTGATCACGTGGTTCCTTCCCTCGCTGTCGAGTGTATCTGCGCGCGGTGCGCGTCAGGCGCGCACGAGCGTGCCGACGGCCTCGCCGAGGATGGCGCGCCGCAGCTGGTCGTCGCCGTCCATGCCGAACACGCGCATGGGCATGCGGTTGTCCATGCAGAGGCTGAAGGCGGTCGAGTCGACGACCTTGAGGCCGCGCACGAGCGCTTCCTGGTACGTCACCTCGTCGAAGCGCGTCGCCTCGGGGTCGCGCTTGGGGTCGGCGGTGTACACGCCGTCGACGCCGTTCTTCGCGACGAGCACCTGGTCGGCACCGATCTCGAGCGCTCGTTGCGCCGCGACGGTGTCGGTCGAGAAGTAGGGCAGGCCGGCGCCGGCGCCGAAGATGACGACGCGGCCCTTCTCGAGGTGCCGCTCGGCGCGACGCGGGATGTAGGACTCCGCGACCTGGGTCATCTGGATCGCCGACTGCACGCGCGTCTCGGCACCCGCCTGCTCGAGGAAGTCCTGCAGGGCGAGCGAGTTCATGACCGTGCCGAGCATGCCCATGTAGTCGGCCCGGCCGCGGTCCATGCCGCGCTGGCTGAGCTCGGCGCCGCGGAAGAAGTTGCCGCCGCCGACCACGATCGCGACCTCGACGGTCGCGGCGGCCTCGGCGATCTGGCGCGCGATGCCCTGCACGACGTCGGGGTTGACCCCGAGGCTGCCGGCGCCGAACGCCTCGCCCGAGAGCTTGAGGAGGACTCGACGGCGCGGCTGTGCTGGCATGGGGATCCTCCTGGAGCAGTCGCGGCCCGGGCGCGGACCGTGCAGAAGCCTACCGCGATCGCGCTGAGGACGACGAAGAGGGCCGGGGTCTCCCCCGGCCCTCTTCGTGCGTTCGCTGCGGCTACGCGCCGACCTTGAAGCGGGCGAAGCCGGTGACCGTGAGGCCGGCGGCCTCGAGCACCTTGGCGACCGACTGCTTGCTGTCGCGGGCGTAGTCCTGGTCGAGGAGCACCATCTGCTTGAAGAAGCCGTTCAGGCGACCCTCGATGATCTTCGGCAGCGCGGCCTCGGGCTTGCCCTCGCCGCGAGCGATCTCGGTGACGAGCTCGCGCTCCTTCTCGACCTGCTCGGCCGGCACCTCGTCGCGCGTGACGTACGCCGGGTCGAACATCGCGATGTGCTGCGCGACGGCGCGGGCCGTCTCGGCGTCGTCACCCGTGTAGGCGACGACCACGCCGACCTGCGGGGGCAGGTCCTTCGACGTGCGGTGCAGGTAGATCGCGTGCTGCTCGCCCTCGACGCGAGCGACCTTCGTCAGCTCGATCTTCTCGCCGATGGTCGCGGCCTGCTCCTCGATGACCGACTTGACGGTGCCCGACTCGGCCGGGGCGGCGAGCGCCGCCTCGAGGTCGGCGGCGCCGGCCGCCGCGACAGCGGCGACGACGCGCTCCGCGAGCGCGATGAACTTCTCGTTCTTCGCGACGAAGTCCGTCTCGGAGCCGAGCGCGATCATGGTCACGGCGCCGTCGCTCTCGGCGGTGGCGACGAGGCCCTCGCTCGTGGAGCGGTCGGCGCGCTTCGCGTTGCCCTTGGCGCCCTTGAGGCGCAGGATCTCGGTCGCCTTCTCGACGTCACCGTTGGCCTCCTCGAGGGCGGCCTTGGTGTCGCTCATGCCGGTGCCGAGCTGCTCGCGCAGCATCTTGAGGTCGGCGATGCTGATGTTGGCCATGCAGCTGCTCCTTAGTTCGACTCGGACGCGGTGGCGTCCTCGGTGGACTCTGCGGGGGTCTCCTCGACGGGCGCCTCAGCAGCGGCCTCCTCGGGAGCGGCCTCAGCGGCGGGCGCCTCGGGAGCGGCCTCGGCGGCGGGCTCGGCGGCCTGCTGCTCGAGCAGCTCGCGCTCCCACTCGGCCATCGGCTCAGCAGCGGCGTCGCCGCCGCCGTGGCGCTGCATGAGGCCCTCAGCGGCAGCGTCGGCGACGATCTTCGTCAGCAGCGCGACGGAGCGGATCGCGTCGTCGTTGCCCGGGATCGGGTACTGCGCGTCGTCGGGGTCGCAGTTGGTGTCGAGGATCGCGATGACGGGGATGCCGAGCTTCTTGGCCTCGTCGACCGCGAGGTGCTCCTTGTTCATGTCGACGACCCACAGGGCCGACGGCGTGCGCTGGAGGTTGCGGATGCCGCCGAGCGACTTCTGCAGCTTGAGGAGCTCGCGCTTCTTGAGCAGCAGCTCCTTCTTCGTGTAGCCCTGCGTCGTGTCGTCGAAGTCGATCTCCTCGAGCTCCTTCATGCGGCTCAGGCGCTTCGAGACCGTGTTGAAGTTCGTGAGCAGGCCACCGAGCCAGCGCTGGTTGACGTAGGGCTGGCCCACGCGCGTCGCCTGCTCGGCGATCGACTCCTGCGCCTGCTTCTTGGTGCCGACGAAGAGCACGCTGCCGCCGTGGGCGACCGTCTCCTTGACGA
>JAPSIA010000136.1 GCA_031179215.1 Agrococcus sp. | reverse complement strand
TGGAGGGGGTCCGCGGGCGGGCGGGCGCCGTCGCGGGGCGCTCACCGGCGGCGGACGCACGCGCCGAGCGGGCGTCCCGCCGCCCGGTGCGGGAGAATGGCGGGATGCGCATCCACTACCCGGCCGAGCTCCCGGTCAGCGACGCGCGCGAGACGATCATGGCGGCGATCCGCGACCACCAGGTCGTGATCGTCGCGGGAGCGACGGGCTCCGGCAAGACGACCCAGCTGCCGAAGATGCTGCTTGAACTCGGCCGCGAGAGCATCGGCCACACGCAGCCGCGCCGACTCGCAGCGCGCACGATCGCCGAGCGCCTCGCCGAGGAGCTGGGCGTCGAGATGGGCAGCGAGGTCGGCTACAAGGTGCGCTTCACCGATCAGGTGAGCGCCGACACCCGCATCAAGGTCATGACCGACGGCATCCTGCTCGCCGAGATGCACCGCGATCGCGACCTCAAGGCGTACGACGCGATCATCATCGACGAGGCGCACGAGCGCAGCCTCACGATCGACTTCCTCATCGGCTACTTGAAGCGCCTGCTGCCGCGCCGTCCCGACCTCAAGGTCGTCGTCACGAGCGCCACGATCGATCCGGAGTCGTTCAGCCGGCACTTCGGCGGCGCGCCGATCATCGAGGTCTCGGGCCGCACGTTCCCCGTCGACATCCGCTACCGGCCGCTCGTGGCGGAGGCGAGGCGAGCGGGGGCGAAGCAGGCGGCGTCGGGGCGCGCCGACGACGGCGAGGACGACGAGGACGCGCACGTCGACCTCGACCCGATCGACGGCATCGAGGCGGCGCTCGCCGAGATCGCGCGCGACGACAGCGGCGACGTGCTCGTCTTCCTCCCGAGCGAGGCCGACATCCGCGATGCGCAGTCGGCGCTCGAGGGCCGCCTGGGCGCGACGACCGAGATCCTGCCCCTCTACGGCCGCTTGAGCGCCGCCGACCAGCACCGCGTGTTCGAGCGGTCGACCCGCGCCGGCGTGCGGCGACGGGTCGTGCTCGCGACGAACGTCGCCGAGACGAGCCTGACGGTGCCCGGCATCCGCCACGTCATCGACACGGGCACCGCGCGCATCTCGCGCTACTCCGCCCGCTCGAAGGTGCAGCGGCTGCCGATCGAGGCGATCAGCCAGGCGAGCGCCAACCAGCGCTCCGGCCGCGCCGGCCGCGTCGCGCCGGGCATCGCGATCCGCCTCTACAGCGAGGAGGACTTCGAGAAGCGCCCCGCGTTCACCGACCCCGAGATCCTGCGCACCAACCTCGCGGCCGTGATCCTGCAGGCGGCGAGCCTCGGGCTCGGCCCGCTCGCGGAGTTCCCGTTCCTGCAGCCGCCCGCCGCGCGCGACATCAAGGACGGCAACGACCTGCTGCTCGAGCTCGGCGCGGTGAGCCCTGCGGGCACGATCACCGCGATCGGCCGCGAGCTCGCGCGCCTGCCCGTCGATCCGCGGTTCGGGCGGATGGCGCTGGCCGGTCGGGATGCGGGGGTCGCCCACGAGGTCATCGCGATCGTCGCGGGGCTCACGATCCAGGATCCGCGGGAGCGGCCGCTCGAGCGGCGCGAGGAGGCCGACCGCCTGCACGCGCGCTTCGTCGACCCGACGAGCGACTTCCTGACGCTGCTCGCGCTGTGGCGCTACCTGCAGGCGCAGCAGGCTGCGCTCTCGGGCAACCAGTTCCGCAAGCTCTGCAAGGCCGAGCACCTCTCGTTCCTGCGGGTGCGCGAGTGGCAGGACGTCGTGCGGCAGCTCACGAGGGCCATGGGCCTCAAGCGCGAGGCGCTCGCGGACGTCGCGCAGCCAGGCCCCGCGGCCGCCGGCGCTGGGCGTCAGTCGGCAGCGGCGCGCGACGGCGCGGAGGGCCGGGGCTCGCTCGCGGCATCGGCCGATGCGATCGCGATCCACAAGGCGCTCCTCGCGGGCCTCCTCGGCCGCATCGGCGTGCGCGACGAGACCGGCAAGGCGCAGCAGCCGCGGCCGGGCGAGAGCAAGCGCCAGCACGAGCGCCGCACGCGGCAGCGCGCCGAGTACCTCGGTGCGCGGGGCGCGCGCTTCCAGCTCTTCCCCGGCTCGGGCCTCGCGAAGCAGCCGCCGCAAGCGGTGATGGCGGCCGAGCTCGTCGAGACGAGCCGCCTCTTCGCCCGCACCGTCGCATCCGTCGACCTCGCCTGGGCGGAGCCGCTCGCGGGCGACCTCGCGAAGCGGCAGGTGTCGGAGCCCCACTGGGAGCGCAAGCAGGGCGCCGTCGTGGCGTACGAGAAGGTGACGCTGTTCGGCGTGCCGATCGTCGAGCGCCGCCGCATCCAGTACGCGCGCATCGACCGGGAGCACGCGCGCGAGCTGTTCATCCGCCACGCGCTCGTCGAGGGCGAGTGGGATTCGCCGCAGGAGTTCGAGCGCAAGAACCGCGAGCTGCGCCGCGAGATCGAGCGGCTCGAGGAGCGCCAGCGGCGCCGGGACCTGCTCGTGGGCGACGAGGCGGTGTTCGAGTTCTTCGACGCGCGCATCCCCGCCGACGTCGTCTCGACCCGCAGCTTCGAGGGCTGGTGGCGCAAGGCCCGCGAGGAGGCTCCGGAGCTCCTCACGATGACGCGCGCGGACCTCACGGGCGAGGATGCCCGCGTCGACCACGAGCAGTTCCCCACGAAGTGGCAGCAGGGCGAGCAGCGGCTGCGGCTCAGCTACCGCTTCGAGCCCGGCGCCGTCGACGACGGCCTCACCGTGCACGTGCCGCTCGCGGTGCTGCCGAGGCTCAGCGAGGCCGGCTTCGACTGGCTCGTGCCCGGCATGCGCGAGGAGCTGCTCACGGCGATGATCAAGAGCCTGCCCAAGCACATCCGCAAGCACGTCGTGCCGGCGGCCGACTGGGCGCGCGGCATGCTCGCCGAGCTGCCCGCCCAGCCGCCCGCGGGCGAGGGCGCCGCGGCGCGCTCGCTCGCGGAGGTGCTCGCGGCGCGCATCAGCCGCACCGCCTACGTGCAGGCGACGGGCGCCGACGTCGACTGGGGACGCATCCCCGACCACTTGAAGCCCACGTTCGCCGTCGAGGACGCCCGCGGCCGCCGCCTCGGCCAGGGCAAGGACCTCGAGTCGCTCAAGCGGCGCTTCGCGGGGCAGGCGCGCACGCAGGTCGCGAAGGTCGCCGTCAAGGTCACGAGCGACCTCGAGCGCGACGAGGTGGCGGGCTTCGAGCAGGACCTGCCCGCGCACATCGACGTCAAGCAGGGTGGGAACACCGTGCGCGCCTACCCGGGCTACGCGATCACCGGCAAGGGCGCGAGCGGGCCGAGCGTCGGCATCCGGCTCGCCGCGACCCGCGAGGCGCAGCAGCGCGACCAGCGCGCGGCGGTGCGCCAGCTGCTGCTGCGGCAGGTGCCGAGCCCGGCGCCCTACGTGCAGTCGAACCTCACCGCCGCCGAGAAGCTCGCGCTCGGCGCGAGCCCCTACCCCTCGACCGACCGGCTCTTCGCCGACCTCATGCTCGCGATCATCGACGCCGAGCTCGGCGCCGAGCCGCCCGCGACGACGCAGGAGTTCGAGGCGCTGCGGGCCCGTGTCGCCGACGGCCTCGTCGACCGCATGTTCGCGCTCGCGAGCCAGGTCGCGCGCATCCTCACCGCCGCGAGGAACGCCGACCGCGCGATCCGCGAGGGCGCGAGCCTGGCCCACATGGCGGCGCTCGCCGACGCTCGCGCGCACCTCGACCAGCTCGTCTTCGACGGCTTCGTCAGCCGCACGGGCCTCGAGCGGCTGCCGCGGCTGGAGGTGTACGTGCGCGCGATCGAGCACCGCGTCAAGCGGTTGCCCGAGACGGCCAACCGCGACCGGGGCTGGATGACCGAGGTCGAGCAGGCGACGGCGCTCTTCCGCGAGGCGGGGGGCTCCCTGCCGCTGCCCGCGACGGTGACGGATGCGGCGCCGGGCTCCGAGGCGTCGGCGAAGGCCGAGCGGCTCGTCACCGCGCGCTGGCTGCTCGAGGAGCTGCGCGTGAGCCTGTTCGCGCAGCAGCTCGGCGCCGCGGGGCCGGTCTCGCTGCAGCGCATCCGCAAGGCGCTCGCCGCCTAGCCTGGAGGCACCATGGATCAGAACCGCTACGGACCCGCCTTCCAGCGCAACGCGCTCGCCCCCGGCATGCTCGCCGCGCTCGCCCTCGTCGTGTCGCAGCTGTGGCTCGCCGGGGCGTGGGATGAGGTGTTCCGCTACGTCGTCTCGATCCTCGCGCTCATCGTCGCGTGGTTCGCGATCCAGGCGAAGCACTGGTGGTGGGTGCCGGTGTTCCTCGCCATCGCCGTCATGTGGAACCCGGTCGCGCCGATCGCGTGGGAGGGGGAGGCGCTCGCGGCCACGTTCTTCTGGTCGCACTGGATCGCCGCAGCCGCCTTCCTCACGGCGGGGCTGCTCATCAAGGCGCCGCGCGAGGACCGGTAGAGCCCGCTCGGGTCGGCGAGCGACCGCGGACCGGGTTCG
>JAPSIA010000135.1 GCA_031179215.1 Agrococcus sp. | reverse complement strand
CCGTCGGGCAGGATGAGGCGGAGGTCCCAGGCGGTGAAGTCGTCGTTGTTCTCGGCGAGGTCGATCTCCGGCGCCTTCTTCGTGCCAGCCCAGATGCTGACGACGAGCTCCTCCCCCTGCTCGACGTGCTCGAGCGGGACGGGCGTCGCGATCGTCGCGCTGCCGGTGTAGATGCCGACGTCGAAGATGCGCAGCACGTCGTCGCCGACGCGCACGCCGTTCTTGAAGTAGTAGTCCACGCCGGTCGCCTCGAAGGCGAACATCGGTGCGTCCTCGAGGTTCGCGGCGGTCTCGACCGCCTCGCCGTCGATCGAGAGCTCGATCGCGTCGGCGCGCTCGTCGCTCGTGACCGCGACGGACGTCGTGCCGCCGACGTGCTGCCCCTCCTCGAGGTTGACGCGCAGGGGGTCGCTGCTCGCACCCGCGACGGGGATGCGGCGCGGATCGCTCACGACCTCGTTCGTGCCGTCGGAGGCGCGGACGGTGTACTCGTACCAGCGCTTGCCCGTCACATCGGCGTAGTCGATGTGCGAGCCGAACGTCCCGTCGCCCTGGTCGACGAGGTTGAGCTCGACCGGATCGGCGTCGACGTCGTTGCGCAGCGTCACGGCGACGGTGCGCACCTGCACGTCATCGCTCACGCGGAGGCTGATCGGGAAGTCCTCCGTCGGGTCGACCTCTGCCGGAGTGAGGTCCTCCACGACGGGAGCCGACGTGTCGGCGGGCACGACCATGAGGCCGCTCGGCACCTGGTCGCGCTGCACGGCGCCGGGGGTCGCGGGCTGCAGGTCGAGCAGCTCCTGCTTCGTCAGGTCGTCCTGGCTCGTCGTGTAGCGGATGCCCTGGTCGGGGTGCACGTCGTCGACACCCGCGGTCATGTTGTAGAACGCGCTGCTGACCGTGTACCCGGTGTTGGTGACGATCTCGATGCCGCGCGCGGAGCCGTTGGCCATGCCGCCGGCGGAGATCTCGACGAGGTCCTGCCCCATCGTCAGCGACGTGCCGAACTCCTGGTTGAAGGCGGTGGCATCGAGGTCGCCGTTGCCGCCGTTCTTGATCCACAGCACGAGCGTCTCGCCTGCGGGGATGACGACGTCGGCAGGGTCTGCGGGCCAGAGCGTCTCGCCGCCGCTCTCGGGGTAGAGGTAGTTGATCGAGTAGTCCGAGAAGTCGATGGCCGCGCTCGAGGCGTTGTAGACCTCGATGAACTCGAACCCGTCGGCGCCGTTGACGTTCGTGGCCGCGTCAGGGAGCAGCTCGGTGATCTGGAGCGGCGCCGTCGTGACGTCGGGGTCGGGCTGCGGCTCGAAGGCGGGGTCGGCGAGCGCCTCGGGCGCGACCGTGCCGGGCGAGGGCGCTGCGGGACCGGCGAGCAGCTCCATGTCGGCCGAGTCGGTGTCGGAGGGGAGGCGGAAGTGCGCCGTCTGGCCCGCCGCGACGGAGCCCGAGGGGTAGAGCGAGGAGCTCACGACGGCGTCGCCCTGCACGAGGCGGATGCCGCGGTTGCCGCCGTTGGCCATGCCCGGCTGCCCGGTGATGCGCTCGATGCGGAAGTCCTGGCCGTCTGCTCCCCACGCGGCGCGGAAGTCGTCCTCGGTCTGCGCGTACGAGTCGACGTTGCCGTCGGTGTAGCTGAGCCAGAAGACGACGGTCTCGCCGGGCGCGATGGTCGCCGGCGCCTCGAGCGTGAGCGGCACGGCGGGCGTGCTGCTCGCGTAGAAGTACTCGAAGCGGGAGCCGGAGAGGTCGAGCGCCTCGGCCGTCGGGTTGTAGACCTCGAAGTACTCGAAGTGGTCGTAGCCGGTGGAGTCCGGCGCGATCTCGGTGATGATGAGCGGCCAGCCGGCGGCGGCCCCCGTGCCGGGCTCGGGCAGCGGGTTCGGCTCGGGCGCGGGCTCGGCGGGCACGAGCGTGTCGGCCTCGAGCCGGCCGGGCGAGGGCTCGGCCTGCTGCGCGAGCACGTCGAGCGCGAGCGCGTCCGGATCGGCGGGGAGCCGGAAGTGCACCGACTGGCCCGGGCCCATGGAGCCGGTCGGGTAGTAGGAGCGCGTGAGGTAGGCGCCGTCCTGCTCGATGCGGATGCCGCGGTTGCCGCCGTTGGCCATGCCGGGCTGGCCGGATGCGCGCACGACCTGCGTCTCGGCGGCGACCGAGTGGTGGGTGCGGAACTCGTCGACGGTGTGCGCGTACGAGTCCACGGCCCCATCCGCGCTCGTGTAGCTGAGCCACACGAGCGCCGTCTCGCCGGCGGCGAGCACGAGCGGCGCCTCGAGGGCGAGGTCGGCGCCCGCGGCCGTGTCGGTGCTGTCGCTCGAGGAGTACGCGAACGCGAGGCCCTCGGCGGCGAGGTCGAGCGCCGCGCCGGTGGTGTTGTGCACCTCGAAGTACTCGAAGTGATCCGCCCCGACGTTGTCCGCCTGGATCTCGGTGACGATGAGGGGCGGCGTCGAAGCGGAGACCGCGGCCTGCAGCGGCGCAGGCGCGGGCGCCGCGGCGGCCACCGACGCGGTCGGCAGCAGCACCGCTGCCGTGAGGCACGTGGCGGTCGCCACGGTGAGGAACGAGCGAGCAGAGGGCACGGCGATCACCTTCGGGTTGTCGGGATGCGGCCGACGCTACGGATCGCAAGACGCGCGCCGATGAATGGCGCATGACCTCCAGGTGACGAGGAGGCGACCCGCGAGGTCACCTCGGCGTGCTATGCGCGCGCACCACCCGGCGTCCAGCCGGGACGAGCAGAATCGAGGCATGAGCCCCTTCGACGACCGGCCGTGGCTGCCCTCCTATGCCGAGGGCGTGCCGAGCGACATCCCTCCCGTCACCGAGACGCTCGTCGACATGATCGCCGACTCGGTTCGCCGCCATCGGCGTGCGGTCGCGCTCGACTTCTTCGGCCAGACGCTCACCTACGACGAGCTCGGGGAGGCGATCGAGCGCGCCGCAGGCGGCCTGCGACGGCTCGGCGTCGGTGCGGGCGACCGCGTGGCGCTCGTGCTGCCCAACTGCCCGCAGCACGTCATCGCCTTCTACGCCGTGCTGCGCCTCGGAGCGATCGTCGTCGAGCACAACCCGCTCTACACCGAGCGGGAGCTGCGCCACCAGTTCGAGGACCACGGCGCGACGGTCGCCATCGTGTGGGACAAGGTGGCGCCCGTCGTGCTCGACTTCCCCGCCGACCTCGGGGTCACGCGCGTCGTCTCGGTCGACCTCACGCGAGCGATGCCGTGGCGCACGCGCGCGGCGCTGCGCCTGCCGATCGCCAAGGCGCGCTCCTCGCGCGAGGCGCTCACCTCCGGTTCGCTCGCGCGCGGCGCGGTCGACTGGCGGCAGGTCGCGGAGGCCAGGCGCATCCCGCGGTCGCACCCGGCGCCCGCCGTCGACGACATCGCCGCGCTGCAGTACACGAGCGGCACGACCGGCCGCCCGAAGGGGGCGATCCTCACCCACCGCAACCTGCGGGCGAACGCGGCCCAGGGGCGGGCGTGGGTGCCGGGCCTCGCGCCCGGCCGTGAGGTCGTCTACGCCGTGCTGCCGATGTTCCACGCGTACGGCCTCACCCTGTGCGCGACGTTCGCCCTGAGCATCGGCGCGCGGCTCGTGCTGTTCCCGAAGTTCGACCCCGCGCTCGTGCTGCGAGCCATGCGCACCGCCCCCGCGACCTTCCTCCCCGCCGTGCCGCCCATCTACGAGCGGCTCGCGAAGGCCGCTGCCGAGCGGAAGGTGAGCCTCCGCAGCATCCGATTCGCGATCTCGGGCGCGATGAGCCTGCCGGTCTCCACCGTCGAGCTGTGGGAGCGGGCGACCGGCGGGCTGCTCATCGAGGGCTACGGGATGACCGAGACCTCGCCCGTCGCGATCGGCAACCCGATGGGGCCGACGCGCCGGCCCGGCGCGGTGGGGGTGCCGTTCCCGAGCACGGGCATCCGCGTCGTCGATCCCGACGACCCGGCCGTCGACCGCGGCCCCGACGAGGAAGGCGAGCTGCTGCTGCGCGGGCCGCAGGTGTTCTCGGGCTACTGGAACCTGCCGGAGGAGACGCGAGCGACCCTGCTGCCGGACGGCTGGCTGCGCACGGGCGATCTCGTGCGCGTCGACCGCGAGGGGTTCGTCACGATCGTGGATCGCCGCAAGGAGCTCATCATCACGGGCGGGTTCAACGTGGCGCCCTCGGAGGTCGAGGAGGCGCTCGTCTCACACCCCGCCGTCGCAGAGGCCGCGGTCGTGGGCCTGCCGAGCCCGAGCGGGGGCGAGACCGTCGCGGCCGCTGTCGTGCTCGCGGCAGGAGCCGAGCCCGACACCGAGGCGATCCGCCAGCACGCCAGGCAGCGGCTCGCGGCGTACAAGGTGCCGCGGCGGATCGTCGTGGTCGACGACCTTCCGCGCTCGCTCATCGGCAAGGTGCTCCGCCGCGAGGTGCGCGAGCGCCTGCTCGCGGCGGAGTAGCGCGACCTGCCGCCGCCCCGCTCACGACGTCGCCCCCGCGCTCCCGCTCGGTCTCGAGCGG
>JAPSIA010000134.1 GCA_031179215.1 Agrococcus sp. | reverse complement strand
CTCGACGCCGACCCCGCCCTGCCCGAGCGCATCCGCCAGGTCACGATCATGGGCGGCGCGGCACTCGCGCCCGGCAACGTGAGCGAGACCGCCGAGGCGAACATCTGGCACGACCCCGAGGCGGCGCACGTCGTCTTCGATGCGCCGTGGGAGCTCACGATGGTCGGGCTCGACGTGACGATGACGTCGCTGCTGACCGACGAGCATCGCGCGCGGCTCGCCGCGGGCGGCGAGATCGGCCGCTTCTGCGACCGCATCCTCGACTTCTACCTGGGCTACTACGAGGCGTGGTCGGGTCGCCGCGCCTCGGGCAACCACGACGCGCTCGCGCTCGCGGTCGCGACGGGGCTCGTGCGGACGACGCTCTCGCCGATCGTCGACGTGACGGTCGACTGCACCGACGGCCCGTCGCGCGGCCGCACCGTCGCGACGCTCGAGGGGGAGTGGGGGCAGTGGCCCGAGCTCGCGGGCGCGCGCCACCGCGTCGTGATGGAGGTCGAGGCCGGCTTCGAGGAGCGCATGGTCGACCTGCTCGCGGGGGCTGAGCCGCGCTGACCCGCTCGGGCGCTCGCCTCAGTCCAGGCGATGCAGGCGCTCGACGACGTGCCGCCCCGCACCGGGCGCCCATGCCGTCTCCTCGCCCACGTGCGCGAAGCCGCAGCGCCGCAGCACCGCTTCCGAGGCGACGTTGTGCGCCGCCGTGCGCGCGTGCAGCGGCCGCGTCGCCTCCCGCTCGAGCAGCAGCCGCAGCGCTGCCGTCGCGAGCCCCCGGCCCCAGCGCGCGGGATCGATCCAGTAGCTCACCTCTCGATCGCCGTCGATCGTGAAGCTCGAGACCGTGCCTGCGGGCTCACCGTCCTCCTCCACGACCAGCAGCAGGTTCGCGGGGTCGGCGCGCACACGACGGTAGTGCGCGTCGAAGGCCGCGCGATCGCTCGGGTCCTCACGCGTGAAGGCGGCCATCGCGACCGCCTCGGCGTCGCACTCCCAGCGGAAGAGCAGGTCGAGGTCGTCGTCGCGCAGCGGGCGCAGCAGCAGCGTCATGCGGGCACGCTACGCGCGGCCGCCCACGCGCGCGTCGCCGGCCCTGGTCGATGTCCGCCCGGCCGGCGCGCTCACGAGGCGCGCCCGTGCACCGGTCTGGCGTTCGCGGGAGGCCGCCCGACCTCCTCGACGGTGTGGCTGCCGCACGCGGTCGCGGTCACGCTGGCTCGCTCGATGCGCGAGACGGTGAACCATCGCATCGCGTCGCGCAGTCGGCACCACGCGACGAGGTACCACTGCCCGCTCGCGGAGGCGAACAGCACGGGTTCGACATCGCGGGCCGTCGTGGTCCCGTCGCTCGAGGTGTACCGGATGCGGACGACGCGCTGCTCGGTCATCGCCTCCTCCAGCGCCGACCTGACCGCGCGCGAGGGGGAGGGCATCGCGTCGACCCAGACGCGCCCGGCCAGCTCGTCGGCCCTGGCGCGAGTCCGGGGATCGAGGGCGTCGAGGATCTTGTGGATCCCGGCTCTCGCCAGATCGGCGTAGGGAGCCTCCTGCGCGGCGGAGACCGCCGCCATGAGCGCCACGGCCTGCGCCGGCGAGAGGGTCACGGGCGGCAGCGACGCGCCGATCGCCAAGCCGTAGCCCCCGCCCGGACCGGGCCTCGACCACACGGGCGCGCCGCTGCGCTCGAGCGCGGCGAGGTCGCGCTTGACGGTGCGCACGGACACGCTGAACTCCCGCGCCAGCCGCTCGGCGGAGCAGCCCCGCGATCCGCTCCTACGCAGCATCTCCGAGAGGGCGTGGAGTCGCTCCGCGCGCTTCATCCGACAGCCCGCAGCGCATTCATGACACGAATGGTGACACACACCTGCCCGCGCCGCCCTCGAAGGTGGTGCCATGACCACGACCACGAACGACCCGACCATCATCCTCATCGGCGGCCACTGGCTGGGCGCCTGGGCCTGGGATGCGGTCCTCGCCCACCTGGACGCCGACCGCTGTCGTGCGGTCGCGATGACGCTGCCCGGGCTCGATGCAGCCGATCCCGAGCGAGCGTCGAAGACGCTCGACGACCAAGCCGCTGCGATCCTGGAGGTCCTCGCGACCCTCGAGGCCACGGATCAGCCCGCCATCATCGTCGCGCACAGCGGGGCGAACGCTCCCGTGAGCCTCGTCCTCGACCGGCACCCCGAGCTCGTGCATCGGGTCGTGTGGGTCGACTCCGGGCCTGCCGCGCCGGGAGACGCCTTCGCTCCTGCGCTTCCCGAGGAGGTGGACGAGCTCCCGCTGCCGCCGATCGACGCCCTTGCGCAGCAGGCGAGCCTCGAGGGCCTCAGCGCGGCGGACCTCGAGCGCTTCCAGGCGCGCGCCGTCCCCCAGCCGGGCACGGTGCTCCGCGAGCCCGTCGAGCTCACGAACGAGGTCCGCCGCGAGGTCCCGACCACGCTCGTGTGCTGCTCGATGCCGGCCGCGCAGATGCTGGAGCTCGCCCGCGCGGGCCATGTCATGTTCGCCGAGGTCGCGAACACCGCGCACCTCGAGGTCATCGACCTCCCGACGGGGCACTGGCCGATGTGGAGCCGGCCTCGTGAGCTCGCCGCCATCATCCGTGACCGCGCGCGCGGCACGCAGGGGTCGGGACCGGACGACCTGCGCGCTCAGCGCAGCTAGGCGACCGAGCCCATCCGCCGCACGGCCTCCTCGATGACGTCGGGCCGAGTGCCGAGGTTGAAGCGCACGTGGTTCTCGCCGCCCGTGCCGAACGCCTCGCCGGCGCTCAGCCCGACGCGGGCGCGGTCGAGGAAGGCCTTCGCCGGCCCCGAGGACAGCCCGATGTAGCCCGCGTCGGCACGCGCGTCGGTCTCGGCGACGCGCGTGCCCCGGCAGTCGAGCCACGCGAGGTAGGTCGCCTCGCCGCGCCGCCAGCGGATGCTGGGGGCGTGCTCCGCGAGGGCCCGCTCGAGCACGGCGCGGTTCTCGCGCAAGCCGGCGAGCACGGCGTCGAGCCACGCGCCGCCCTCGTCGAACGCGGCGACGTGCGCGATCGAGGCGATGTGCGAGGGGCCATGGCTGACGACCTCGGCGATCGACGCGAGGTCGCTCCCCGTCTCAGCGCCGCCGACGATGAGCGCGGTGCGCAGGCCCGCGAGGTTGAAGGCCTTCGACGCGCTCGTGATCGAGAGCCCGCGCGGGTCGACCGTCCAGTAGGGCGTGAAGTGGGCGTCGAAGACGATCGGCGCGTGCACCTCGTCCGAGACGACGCGCACACCGTGCCGGGCGGCGACCTGCGCGACGGCCTCGAGCTCGGCGCGCGTGTGCACGGTGCCGGTGGGGTTGTGCGGGTTGCACAGCAGCAGCACCGCGCCCGCCTCCGCCGAGGCGGCGCACGCCTCCTCGATCGCCGAGAGGTCGAGCCGCAGGTCGTCGTCGAGCGGCGCCTCCACGACGCGGCGCTCCGCGTGGCGGGCGTAGGCGTGGAAGGGCGGGTAGACGGGGCTCGTGACGATCACCCGGCCGCCGGGCGGCGTGAGCAGCCGGATGAGCTCGAAGGCGCCCATCATGACGTCGCTCACGAGCGCGGTGCGCGCGACGTCGACCGGGGCGCCCCAGCGCGCATCCGCGAACCGGGCGAACGCCCCGGCGTACTGCGTGCCGGCGGGGTACCCGGTGTCGCCGCGCCGCATCGCGTCGTGGACGGCGCGGGTGATCGCCTCGGCCGGCAGCACGTCCATCTCCGCCACCCACAGGGGCAGCACGTCGGGCTCGAAGAAGCGCCACTTCAGGCTCGTGCGCTGCTGGAGGTCGGCGAGGGGCACCTGCTCGAACGGGCTCGTCATGCCCCCATCCTGCACGCCCCCGCGGGCGGCAGGTAGGGCACCACGACCTCGTCCGGTGTCAGGCGACCTGCTCCATGAGGCCCGTGTCGACGTTGTAGAGGAAGCCGCCGACGCTCGCGCGGTCGCCGATGAGCGGGTGCGAGCGCACGCGGTGCACGTCCTCGATGATCGCGAGCTGCTGGTGCTCGATCGCGCCGAGGTCGAGCCACGACGCGTCGGTGCCGGCGGCGGCGGAGATGTCGGCGAGCAGCGCGCGCTCCGACTTCGAGGCCATCGCGCAGCGCGTGTGCTGCACGATGAGCACGCGCTCGACGTTCAGGAGGTTCACGCCGAGCACGAGCGCGACGAGCGTGCGCTCGGTCGCGCGCCCCCCGGGGTTGCGCATGATCTTGGCGTCGCCCGGCGTCAGCCCGACCATGCCGAGCGGGTCGAGCCGGGAGTCCATGCACGTGACGATCGCGACGCCCGCCTTGGCGACGCCGTCGAAGCCCTGCAGGTCGAAGCTCTCTGCGAAGGCGCGATTCTTGGCGAGCAGATCGTCGAAGCCGTGGTTCATGGAGTCGAATCTAGTCCTCCATGCGAGCATTGCCCGCATGGAGCTTCGCGCGACCGCCCAGCAGATCGACGCGATCTCGCGCCGCTACGCGCAGATCTACGGCTTCGAGCGCGACGCCGACTGGCTCATGCTCAAGCTGCAGGAGGAGGTCGGCGAGCTCGCGCAGGCGTACCTCGCCAAGACCGGGAGGCAGCGCGACAAGGGCCACACCCCCGA
>JAPSIA010000037.1 GCA_031179215.1 Agrococcus sp. | reverse complement strand
CGGCCTGCGTGACGGTGTAGCTCGCCCTCGCCGTCACGACGTCGCCAGGGGCGAGCTCGCCCTCGGCTCCCGGCCATGCGCCGAAGACGATGGCGCTGAGGCCCTCGAGGTCGTCGACGAGCGCGACGTCGCGCACCGTGACGGAGCCGTCGTTCGTGATGGTGAACGTGTAGTCGATCGTGTCGCCGCGGACCCCGTCGCCCGAGAGCGCGCCGTCCTTGACGAGGGTCAGCAGCGGCGTCGTCGCGAGCGGCACGGTGGCGTCGTCGGTGTCCTGCACGGCGGGCACGCCGCCCGGCGGCGTGCCGTGAGCGGTCGCCTCGTTCACGACGCCGCCGGCGTCGAGATCGGCCTGCGTGAGCGTGTGCGACGCGGTCGCGGTGACGTGCTGCCCGGGCTCGAGCGTGCCGGGGGTGCCGGGCCACGCGCCGAACGCGACGCCGCCCGGCAGCATCGGGTCGTCGATCCCCACGTCGGTGAGCGTCAGCTCGCCGTCGTTGCGCACGACGAAGGAGAACTCGACCGTGTCGCCGACGGCACCGCTCGCGCCTGCCGCGAGCGCGGCATCCTTCTCGAGCGCGATGACGCCGAGCTGGCGCGCGACGGTGATCCGGTGGTCCTCGGTCTCGCCGACCGTGCTCACGCCGGTCGGCTCGAGCGCCTGGCCCGGGGCGCCGAGCCTGAGCCGCAGGTACGAGGGCGCGGCCTCCGGCGAGTCGACGATCGTCGAGGGGACCGACCACGCGAGGGTCGCGGCCCCGTCGGCGCACGCCGCCTGGCTCGACGCGTCCTCGGCGCCGAACGCGCCGTCGCGCGCCCAGTCGATCCAGCCGCGGATCTCGCCGGTCCCCCGGCAGGAGACGGAGATCGAGTAGGGCATGCCCGCGGCGGCCTTCACCCGGAGGACGCCGTCGGAGACGGGCTCTCCGGTCTCGGGGCTCGGGAACGTGAAGATCGCGTCCTCGTCGTCGATGCCGCTGAGGTCGTCGGCGTCGCCGAGGCTCGCGGTGTAGCCGCCCTCGCCGTCGATCGTCGCGCCGATGGTGCCGACGCTCGTCGTGAGGTCGGTCGAGGGCGTGGCGAGCGTGAAGCCGTCGAAGACGCTGACGCCGCGCGCGCTCGTCGTCCAGGCACTCGAGGTGGGCACCTCACCGCCCTCGTAGGCCGCGGCCTGCAGGATCGCACCGGCCTCGCCATAGCTCGCGGGGGCGTCGCCCGTGTCGAGCGAGAGCATCACGCCGAGCGCGATCGCGCTCTTGCCGCCGCCCGCGACGGTCACGGCGGTCAGCTGCTGCGCGCCTTGCACGAAGGCGACCGCTGCCGGTCCGGAAGCGCAGCTGGCCGTGGACGGGCCGTACAGGTCGAGCCGATTGGGGTCGCTGGCCGGACGATGCGCGTAGGTCGTCTGCGTGCAGGCAGGGTCGCGGTAGCGGTCGATGATGCGCCACGTCGATCCCTCCGGCGCCTTGGCGCCGACGTGCTCGGCGTTGCCCGACTGCTCGGCATCGGCGAACACGAGGCCCGCGAGCGGCACGTCGGCCCCGGCGTAGGTCGCGGCGCACGCGAGGTCGAACGTGCGCGTGGTGGCGTTGGGCCCCGAGAGCCCCACCACGAGCGAGTTGCTGCCGCCGGTCCCGCCGTGGTTGTACATGTCGTCGAGCGCGTCGCCCCGCCACGCACCGGGCCGGTACGCGGAGATCGAGCCCGAGAGGTTCGAGATCGTGCAGGTGATCTGCATGGTGCGGCCAGCGATCTCGACCTCGTTGGTGACCGGTCCGTTGCCGACGGGCGCGTCGTGCGCGCCCCACTGGAACCACTCGATCGACTCCAGGTACTGGCCGCTGCCGCCGCTCGCCTTGACGGCCTCGGCCGCCGGCGCCGGTGCCACGGGCGACAGCGGCAGCAGGAGCGCTCCGAGCACCGCGGCGGTCAGGACCGCGGCGGTGAGTCGGAACGAGCGTCGGGCTCTGGGCGCGCGCGAGTGCATGAGGAACGTGACCTTCCGTGACGAGGGTGCCCTTCTCGCCGCGGCAGACGCCGCCGATGCGCACATGGGCCCTCTCAACCTAGTGAGCCGCCAGCGCCTGCATCGACATAGAACCTCAGCATCGGCTCAGGCGACGCGGCGGCGCGGTCGAGCGCGGCGAGCGGTCGACGCCGTTCATCCGATGGCAACATGGCCCGCGTAGCCTGATGCCATGCCGAAGCACCGCAAGCGCGCCGACATCGAATGCTGGCTCACCGACATGGACGGCGTGCTCGTCCACGAGGACCGACCGCTGCCCGGAGCCAAGGAGCTGCTGCGGCAGTGGCAGGACGCCGGCACCGAGTTCCTCGTGCTCACGAACAACTCGATCTTCACGCCGCGCGACCTCTCCGCGCGACTGCGCGCATCCGGGCTCGTCGTGCCCGAGGAGCGCATCTGGACGAGTGCGCTCGCGACCGCCGACTTCCTGCACGACCAGGCGCCGGGCGGGTCCGCCTACGTGATCGGCGAGGCCGGCATCATCACGGCGCTGCACGAGATCGGCTTCACGATGACGGAGACGGACCCCGACTTCGTCGTCATCGGTGAGACGCGCTCCTACTCGTTCGAGGCGATCACGAAGGCCATCCGCCTCATCGCGGGCGGAGCGCGCTTCATCTCGACCAACCCCGACGCGACGGGTCCGAGCGCCGACGGCATCCTGCCCGCGACGGGCGCGATCAACGCGCTCATCACGAAGGCGACCGGTCGCGTGCCCTACATCGTCGGCAAGCCCAACCCGATGATGTTCCGCTCCGCGCTCAACAAGATCGGCGCGCACAGCGAGGTCACGGGCATGATCGGCGACCGCATGGACACCGACATCATCGCCGGCATGGAGGCGGGTCTGCACACGGTGCTCGTCATGACGGGCATCTCGGATCCCTCGGTCGTGGAGACCTACCCGTTCCGGCCCGACGAGATGCTCGAGAGCGTCCAGGAGCTGCTCGTGGCGCCGCCGGAGTCGGAGCTCGAGGGGCCTCGCGCCGACGTGTGAGCGTCGGCGTCGCTACGCGCGGCGTCGGCGACGGGCGATGAGCGCGAGCACGAGCGCGAGCGCGCTCAGCAGCACGCCGAGCGGCGGCACCATGCCTCCCCAGCCCGGCAGCACGGCACCGGAGCGGGCAGCCTCATCCGCGGGCATGCGGGCGAACGCCGACGTCGTCACGGATTCGCCGGGCGCGAGCGCCGCGACGGATTCGAGCCAGCCGGAGGCGAAGTCGGCGAGCGCGGCCGGCACGCCGCCGAGGCGCACGTCGATCAGCGGCGTCGACCCCGTGTTGACCGCGGTCACGACGTAGCTGTCGACGCTGCTGGAGATCGCGTCGATGCCTGCAGGCGCAGTGCGCCGGGCGGGCTCGGGGGCGAGCGCCGGCGCGGCGCGCTCGTGCGCATCGCTGCCGCGGCCGCCAGCGGCCGCGGCGTCGGCGCCGGGCGCCGGGCGCTCGATCGGCCGCACGGCCGCCGGCTTCGGGCGCGACGAGACGGACTCACCGGGCGGCGTGCGCTCCGGGGCGACCTGCCCAGGCCTGCTCGGCGAGCCGGGCTGAGCGGCCGGTGGCTGCGGCACGGCGGGCGCGGGGATCGGCCGCGGCTCGGTCGGCGCCGGCGCAGGCTGGGGCGCCGGCCGTGACGGCTCGGGCGCGGGCTGTGCGGGCGTCGGCGTCGGCGTCGGCGTCGGCGTGGGCGTCGGCTCCGTCGGCGTGGGGGGCGGCGTCGGGGTCGGCTCCGTCGGCGTCGGTGTCGGCGTCGGCTCCGGCTCGACAGGCGGCGCCGCGGCGCGCAGCGCGGCCGCGAGGTCGACGACGTCCTCGACGACGTTGCCCGCCGCGTCCATGCCCTGCACCGTGACGACGGCCCGGTCATCGGCTTCCAGCAGCTCGAGCGCGCAGCTCGCCGTGGCGCGGACGCGCTCGCCCGGGGCGAGGGTGCCCGCGGGGGTGCCGGGGTCGCTCGAGGTCGCCCAGTCGATCGCCGCGGCGCGCATGCACGCGCCGGTCGTCCGCAGCGCGACACCGCTGAGGGCGGCCGAGCCGGCGTTGGAGACCTCGAGCGGCGCGCGTCCCTCGCCTCCCGCGACGGTGATGTCGCCAGCGCGCTCGAGCGCGATCGCGCTGACCTGCACCGTCGTCTCGTGCGCGTCGGTGACGGTGGCGCCGCCCGCCGTGGCGCTCACCGTCACGGCGATCACGGCGCCCGCCGCGCTCACGGCCGGACCGAGGCACGTGAACGCCTCCTCGGCGCCCGGCGCGAGCACGGGCAGCACGCGCTCGCACTCGGGGGCGCCGGGAGCCGCGACACGCACGCCTGCGAGCGGCGCGGAGCCGGGATTGCGCACGGTGAAGGAGAAGGACGGGCGCTGCCCGGGAACCATCGTGCGCACGTCGGCGGCGCCGTCGGCGCTCGTCTCCTCGAGCTCGACGACCGCGACGGGCACGCTGAACGCGGCGGACTGGAGCAGGAAGGTGTCGCTCGCCGTGCCCACGCGCAGCTGCACCTCCGCCGAGCCGGCGGGGACGCGGTCGAGCGCGACGTCGACGACGTCGATGGAGGCGTTGTGGAAGCGCTGCCCGCCGGGCGCGTACGGCACGGCGCTCGACGAGTGGCCGGTGCCGACGTTGTCGCTCGCGCCCGTGGCGCCGGGGATGCGCGTGAAGGCGCCCGTCGTGCCCGCGCGGTACTCGGCGAAGTCGCCCGCGATGGCGGCGTCGCCCTCGCCGAGCCCGAAGCTCGCGCGCACGCCGTCGGCGACGACCCGGAAGCCGCTGTAGGGCAGGAGGGCCGTGCTCGAGCTGTCCACGCGCACGTGCCCGTGCGAGAGGGTGACGCTGCGCGCGGCGCTCTCGGGCACACCCGGCACGTAGCGGCCGAAGTCGTACACGAGCGAGACGGTCCAGCCGCCGAAGCAGTTCGCTCCCTGCGGCAGCCAGAGGTCGCCGACCGAGACGCGCTGCGGGGCGCCGGTCGTCACGCCGGCGAAGAGGCTCGTGACGTCGGCGCGCGCCGAGTAGTAGCCGATGCTGGCCGCATCCGTCGTGACCGTGCCGTGCACGTGCGAGACGGCCCCGTCGCCCACCTGCACCATCGCGGCACCCTCGGTCGCCGAGCCGGTCGGGAGGCTCGCGGCGAAGGCGCCCGTCGAGCAGTACGCGTCGGCCCGGCCGTCGACGCGCCCGGTGTTGCCGCTCCACGCGAGCGTCGCGTGCACGACCGACGCGCCAGCGGGGATCTCGACGGTCGCGCTGCTCGAGTTGGCGGCTCCCGCGCGCTGCAGCGCCGGCGCCTGCTGCACGTGCTCCATCGAGAACTCGTCGTTGTAGGCGCCCGGTGCCCCGGCGTGGAGCTGGGAGGGGGTCGCCGCGCCCGTCAGTGCCGCGGTCGCGACGAGGCTGCCGTTGCCGATCATGACGTAGTCGCCGTTGACCTGCGCGCGGTAGGTCTCCTGCATCGCGGCACCGGCCGCCCGAGCGGCCGTCGGTGCCGCTGCCCAGAGCACGCCGGCCGCGAGCGCGAGCACGAGCACGATCGAGGTCGCTCGAGTGCGCGCGGGGCGGATGCGGCGCGCGCGGGCATGCACGGTGGGAGCCTCGATCATGGGTTCGGCGGCCGCGGCGCGCGCCGATGGGCGTGCGGGCGCGGCGGTCAAGACCCTAGGCGTGAGCGCGGCCCGCGCGGGGCGGATTCGGCGAAGCCTGCGCGATCGTTGAGGATCGCTCGCCCTCCGTGCGAGCCGCATCCGCGCAGAGCGGGTGACCCTCTCCGGCCTCAGCGGACGACGATGACGCCTTCGACCGATGCGGTGACGTCGAGCGCGCCCGCGGCGTAGCCGAGATCGAGCGAGTAGTCGCCGGCGTCGGCCACGCCGTCGACCGTCTGCACCGTGAGGGTCGCGGTCGCATCCTCCGCGGGGATGGCGCACGTGCCGCCGCCGCTGCTCCACGAGCACTCCCACGAATCCGGTGCCGCGCTCACGGTCATCGTGGAGGGCAGCGCGACGTCGAGCCGCAGCTCGTCGACCGGCCGCTCGGAGGCGCCGATGTCGAGCACGAGGTCGGTCGCGCCGGCGCGCTCGGCCACCGCGACGTCGAAGGCGACGGGTTCGGGCGCGGTCTCGCCCGGCGAGAGCCAGCCGGGCAGGATCGCCGCGAGCGCGGCTGCCGCCACGACGCCCGCGCCCACGACGGTTGCGACAGCGGCGCCGCGGCGAGCGCCGCGCGGGCGACCGTCGGCCTCGACGGCCGGCGAGCCGCCGTCGCCGCCAAGGTGCGCGCCGGCCGCACCGGCGACGGCGCCGCCGCCGAGCGCGACGAAGGGCAGCACGGCGAGCACACCCGGGATCGCCCGGAAGGCTGCGAGCGCCGCGCTGCAGCGGCGACAGTGCTCGAGGTGCTCCCGCGCCGCTTCGCTCGTGGCCTCGCCCGTGCGCGCGAGCTCCTCGCGATGCTCCTCGCCCGCTGCGCAGCCGTGCCGCTCGAGCAGCACGAAGCGCAGCTCGATCGCGAGCGACCGGCGCGCGCGGGACGCCTGCGCCGAGACGGCGTTGGCGCGGACGCCGTACTCGTCGGCGAGCTCCCGCGGCCGACGGCCGTCGATCACGGTGTCGTGCAGCACCTTGCGCTGCGCCGGTGGGAGCCGGGCGAAGGCTTCGCGCACGGCAGCGAGCTCGAGCAGCAGCTCGAGCCGCGGCTCGTCGTGCGGCGCCTCCCCCATCTCGTCGGTGACCTCGAGGGAGACGTTCGAGGCCGCTCGCGACTTCTGCTCGTCGACCGCGATGTTCCGGATCGAGGTCGTCAGGTAGGCGCCGGGGTGATCGGTGGGGCCGGCCCCTGCCGAGAGGCGCTCGATGAACCGCAGCGTGGCGATCGAGACGAGGTCCTCCGCGGGCATCCGGTCGGAGGCGCGGCGGTTGGCGACATGGAACATGAGCGGCCGCAGCTCGCCCAGCAGCCGCTCGAGGGCCCGCGTGTCGCCCGAGCGCGCTCGGCGCAGCAGCCGCTCGTGCCGGACCACCCGCACGTCGGTCATGCGGGGGTCCTCGAGACCACGCTCAGCGCCAGCGGCACCACGGCTCCCTCCTGCAGCGGCGCGCGGTCCGTCGCGGCGCGCCTGATTCATGATGGCCGCCTCGAGGCCGAGCGGCGCATCGGCCCGCCGGGCAGTGCCGTGGCAGTCGCCGCGGTCGCGGCGACCATCACGCTGAGCGCGCGCACGGCCAGGGCAGACGTGGGGATGCGCCGCGTGCGCGGCTGCCGGGTGGTGTCCATCGAACGCCCTCCTCCTTCATCGGCGCGAGGTGCGCCACTTCACCAGACGAGCGAGTGCCGAGAACGTGACAGCGCATCCCGCGCCGGGATCCGAGGAGCGCTCGCCGCCGGTCGATGGGCGCACGGAGCGCCAGAGCTCGCCGACCGCTCAGCCGGTCGCGGTCGGCGCCGAGGGCGGCGGCGCCGAGCGCCGTCGCCCTCGGCGCACGCCTCACTGCTCGCGCGCGGCGCGACGCAGCTTGAGCTGGCGGTACACCGTGAGCGCGGCGATGCCCGCGAAGACGAGCACCGCAGCCGCGATGATGTTGAACATGCTGGCAGTCGCGCCGCCGGCGGTGACAGCGAGCGCGGCCGTGCCGGTGGGGTCGGAGTGATACATCAGGCAACCTTCTCTCTTGAGACGTGAGTCCACTCGCCCGTCGAGCGAGTGATGAACTGCGCGAGCGCCCGCAGGAGCGCCCACTGGAGGACCACGGCGTAGACCATCTCTGGGATGACCGCTGCCGCGAACAGGCGATGCCGAAGCGGCTCGCCCGGGATCGTGACGGTCCGCTCGACCGCGAAGACGAGGCCGATGGCGGACCAGAACAGGCTCAGCTGGGCCGTGCCCGCGAGCACGCTCGCCGCGGTGAGGATGAGCAGGGTCCACAGGAGCGCGACCGAGAGCAGGAGCATGAGCTGCTGGCCGAGGTACGGCGCCGACGCCTTCGTGAGCGGCGCCCGCCGCACGGTCTGCATCGCACCGAGGAACCACCGGGTGCGCTGCTTGACGAGCAGGCTCCACGTGGGCATCACCTCGGTCGTGGCCGCGCACTCGAGGGGCGACGTCAGGCGCCATCCGCAGACCTTGAGGTCGACCGAGAGCCGGCCGTCCTCGGTGATCGAGCGCTCGTCGTACCAGCGGCCGAAGCGCTCCCGGACGCTCTCGAGCGCTGGCCACTTGATCACGGCAGCGGTGCCGGAGAGCACCCACGTCCGCCCCGTGCGGCGGATCTCCTGCGCGTAGCGGATCCACTCGAGCCGCTGGCACAGCTCGAGGTAGCTCGACGCGGTCTCGGCGGAGAAGACGGCGCCGGTCGCGGCGATCGCCGGGTCGTCGAGATCGCGCAGCGCGCGCTCGAGGAACGTCGGCGCGATGGTCGTGTCGGCATCCATCACCATGACGAAGCCCTCGCGCGGCAGCGTCTCGAGCACGCGGTTGAGCGCACCGGCCTTGCGGCCCGTGATCTGCCCGAGGTCGCGCACCTCGACGAGCTCGGAGCCGACGGCCTCGGCGGAGCGCCGGGTCGCATCGTCGCCGCCGGCGTTGTTCACGGCGACGATGATGCGGCTGGGGAGGACGGTCTGGGCGAGCACCGATTCGATCGTCCGGTGCACGTCGGGCTCGACGACGGCCGGGATGATGACCGTGACGTCGCTCGTGCTCGCGCTCGCACGGCCGGGTCGTGCCTGTCGGTCTGTGTCCATCGATCCGCTCCTTCCTCGTGGGCGCAGGAAGCGCCACTACAGAGGACGAGCGAGTGCGAAGAACGTGACAGCGGCTCAGGATCCGGTGCCCGAGCGGGGCGGACGGGGCGCTCGACGAGGGCGCGCGACGCTGCTGCCGGCCCGTCGCTCCGCCGTTGACGGGGGCGGCGGCGCTTCGGCGAGGCGGCGAGCGCTCGCGAGGCCCGCAGCCGGTCGAGCCGCGGGAGCCGCGCGGCGTCAGGCGTCGGCGAGCAGGCGCAGGACGTGGGCCGCGAATGCGCCGCCGGCGACGGCGGCGGCGAGCGCGGCGAGCGGGATGACGAGCTGATCGACCGGGCGGTGCGCCACCTCGCGGGCGTCGAGCCCGTCGAGGCGGATCCACCCGCAGCGGGCGGCCTTGCCGCGGCGCGCGACGAGCACCGCGAGCGCGACCGAGAGCGAGCCGGCGATGAGCGCGAGCACGAGCCACAGCGGCGACATCGCGGCGCCCGGCGCGGCGTTGAACGGGGCGAGGGCGAGCGCGCCGAGCGCGATCGGCGGTGCCCACCACGTGGCGGGCGGCCCGAATCCGCGCGCGACGAGGATCCACAGCGCGGTGCCGCCGACGAGCGCGACGACGCCCATCCCCAGGCCGCCCCAGCCGGTCACCTGGCAGATCGCCTCGGAGTGGATGCCGCACGCGCCGTCGTCGACCGAGATGAGGAGCCCCGCGGCGCGCGAGGCCGCGCTCGCGCCGTAGCCGACGGCGACCCATCCCACGAGCAGCCCGAGCCACGCGCTCGAGCGATCCCCCGCCACGATGAGCGGCGGCGGCTGCAGGAGGCGGCGCGACCAGCGCATGCCGCCACGCTACGCCGATCGCGGGCGTCGCCGTCGCGGTCGCTATGCAGCCGCCCGCCCGCGCCGCTCCCGCCGCTCCCGCCGCTCGCTCGCGCTCGCTCGACCGCCGGCAGGGCAGGTGGCTTCGCGGCCGCGACATCGGCTCGCGGCGCCACAGGGCGAGTCGAGCGGATGCGCCAGCATCGCGCCCCGACTAGGGTGCGAGCGTGATCCCCGCACACTGGATGCCGCACCGCCGTGCCGACGGGGAGACCGTCGGCTTCGTGCGCGAGGCGGCCGAGGGCTTCCAGCCCATGGACCTCTTCGGGCGGCCGCTCGCCCAGCCGGGCGACTGGCTCGACGCCGAGGAGGCGCTCGACGCGCACTCGATCGCCTGGATCGACCAGCCGTGGCTGCTCGAGCTCGAGGGCGCCCAGGTGCGCGTGCGCGTCGTCGAGGTCACGCCCTCGCGCATCCGGGTGAAGCTCGAGGACTTCGGCGACGTCACCG
The DNA here is from genome assembly GCA_031179215.1 of Agrococcus sp. Taxonomy (GTDB): domain Bacteria; phylum Actinomycetota; class Actinomycetes; order Actinomycetales; family Microbacteriaceae; genus Agrococcus. The sequence goes on along the minus strand of JAPSIA010000037.1, from coordinate 7,809 downwards.
CGAGCGCCCGCACGTGGGAGGTGCCGGTGCCGGAGACCGGTCTGCTGCGCCCCGCGCCTCCGGCCACGGAGTGGCCGGCGCGCTGAGGCGCGGCCGCCGCAGGGCGACCGGCCGGCTCAAGCGGGCTTCAGCAGCCAGGCGACGATGAGCATCACCGGCAGCGACAGCGCGGTCGTGAGCAGCACGATGTCGCGCGTGATGACCGTCGCGCGGTCGTAGCGCAAGGCGTACTGGTACATGTTCTGCGCGCTCGGCAGCGCGGCCATCACGGTGCACGCGTAGACGAGCTGATCGCTCATGCCGAAGACGAGCTTCGCGAGCGCGAAGGCGATGACGGGCATGACCGCGTTCTTCAGCACGACCGACAGCCACACCTCGCGGCGGCCCGTGCCCGGCTGCAGCGGCCGCTCACCGGCGAGCGAGACGCCGAAGGCGAGCAGCATGAGCGGCACCGCGGCGCCGCCGAGGATCTCCAGCGGCGCGAGCACGGGTGCGGGCAGCTGCACGTCGAGCGCGGCGACGATGGCGCCGAGGGCCGAGGCGATGAGCATCGGGTTCCGCAGCGGCTGCGTGAGGATCCCGACGAACGATGCGCGACCCGCGGTGAGGATGTCGAGGGTCGCGAGCAGCACGGGGGCGATCACGAGCAGCTGCAGCAGCAGCATGGGGCCGACGAAGCTCGCGTCGCCGATGACGTAGATCGCGACGGGCAGGCCGATGTTGTTGACGTTGCTGTAGCCGGAGGCGGCAGCGGCGAGCGCGAGGCGGCTCGTGTCCTTCGTCAGCCAGAGCCGCGCGACGACGATGTAGACGAGGGCGACGGCGACGAAGGCGAGGAGCGTGACCGCGAGCACGCTCGAGAACAGCAGCCGCACATCCGACGCGGCGAGCACGGTGAACAGCAGCGCGGGGCTCGCGGCGAAGAACGACGTCCGGTTGAGGACGAGGCGGCCCTCCTGGGAGACGATGCCGGATCGGGCGAGCAGCCAGCCGACGAGGATGACGAAGCCGATGATCGCGAACCCGATGAGCACTCCGCCCACGTGACCTCCCGCGTCCGCTTGTCAGACATCCAGTGTCGCACCCTCGCGCGGATCGTCGGCCCTGGCCTCGAGCGCTCCGACCGCTCGGGGCGGATGCCGCCGCGGCCTACTGCGGGGCGAGGCCGAGGTCGTCGAGCGCGATCGCCGCCCGGTACTCGACGCCCGCCGCCTCGATCGCCGCCTGCGCGCCCGTCGCCCGGTCGACGATCACCGCGACGGCGACGACCTCGGCGCCGACCTCGCGCAGCGCCTCGATCGCCTTGAGCGGGCTGCCGCCGGTCGTCGAGGTGTCTTCGAGCACGACGACGCGCTTGCCGGCGAGCTCCGGTCCCTCGATCTGGCGGCCGCGCCCGTGGTCCTTCGGCTCCTTGCGCACGACGAACGCGTCGACGGCGAGGCCCCGCGCGAGGCCGCGGTGCAGCACGGCGTTCGCGAGCGGGTCGGCGCCCATCGTGAGCCCGCCGACCGCGGCGACGTCGGGGATGTCGGCGATGAGGTCGAGCAGCACGTCGCCGATGAGGGGCGCGGCGCGGTGGTCGAGCGAGAGCTTGCGCAGATCGATGTAGTAGCTCGCGCGCTTGCCGCTCGTGAGGACGAAGTCGCCGTGGAACACGGCTTCGTCACGGATGAGCTGGATGAGCTGGTCGCGAGCGGTCACGACGACCAGGCTACGGCGTCACGCGCCGCGCGACGGCACGAACGCGATGCGGGGGCGGCGACCCGTCCACGCGGCGAAGCGCTCCGAGCGCGTGGCGTCGGCGGGCGGCTCGACGGCGGGGCCGAAGACGCCCGGGCGGCGGATCGCCGTCTCGTCCGCCCGCTCGCGGTAGGCCTCCATCCACTCGAGCAGCTCGGCGGGGAACTCGAGGTTGACCCCGAGGCCGACGCGCACGGCGCCCCAGCGCACGTCCCACGCGTGCAGGGCCATGTCGAGCGTGGGGAGCGAGAGCGAGCGGAACGACTCCTCCTCCGCGTCGTGGGCGGCGGTGCGCAGCCGCGCCGCGAGCGACTCCCAGCGCTCGACGGCCTCCCAGTCGGTGCCCGGCGCCATGACCGCCTCGTGGTCGTGGGCGAGGCGGCGCTCGCTCGGCGCCTCGCCGAGCAGCGCGACGCCGCCGTACTCGGCCTGCACCCCCGTCACGTGCCGGATGACGTCGGCGATGGACCACTCGGCGCACGCCGACGGCAGGCCCAGCCGGTCGGCGCCGGCTCGCGCCTCTGCCGAGAAGAGGTCGAGAGCCTGCAGGTAGCGTTCGCGCGCGGTGCCCATCCGTCCATCTTGCACCCGCGCGCGACCGCGCCCGCGAGGCGGCGACGGCCGGGCGCGCGTGGCGCCGGTCGCAGCGAGCCACGACCGGCGGCCACGTAGGCTCGGAGCATGCGCATCGCCACCTGGAACGTGAACTCCGTGCGTGCCCGCTCGAGCCGCATCGTCGACTGGCTCGAGCGCAGCGACGTCGACGTGCTCGCCATGCAGGAGATCAAGTGCAAGACCGAGCAGTTCCCCTATGACGCCTTCGAGGCGGCCGGCTACGAGGTGCAGGCGCACGGCTTCAGCCAGTGGAACGGCGTCGCGATCGCCTCGCGGCTGCCGATGACCGAGGTCGAGCGCGACTTCCCCGGTCAGCCCGGCTACGCCAACACGGGCGACCCCGTCGTCGAGGCGCGCGCGATGGCCGCGACGGTCGAGGGCGTGCGGCTGTGGAGCCTCTACGTGCCCAACGGCCGCGAGCTCACGCACGCGCACTACGGCTACAAGCTCGAGTGGCTGCGGGTGCTCACGGGGCTCCTCGACGAGTGGCGCGGCCAGCCCCTCGCGCTCATGGGCGACTTCAACATCGCGCCGCGCGACGAGGACGTCTGGGACATGCGGGTCTTCGAGGGCCACACGCACGTGTCGCAGCCGGAGCGGGAGGCGTTCCAGGGGCTCCTCGACGCCGGTCTCGTCGACGTCGTGCGCGATCGCGCGAGCGGCTACACCTACTGGGACTACAAGGCGGGCCGCTGGAACAAGGACGAGGGCATGCGGATCGACTTCGTGCTCGGCACCCCGGAGCTCGCCGAGCTCGTCGCCCGCGCCTCGATCCACCGCGACGAGCGCAGCGGCGATGCGCCGAGCGACCACGTGCCCGTCGTCGTCGACCTCGACCTCGAGACCGAGCTCGACGACGACCGGCCGATGATCTTCTGATGGAGGCGATCTTCTGATGGAGGCACCGGGCGGGCCGCGCGGCGCGGACGAGTCGTGGGAGGAGCTCGAGCCCCAGCGCGAGTGGACGCCCGCGCAGCGCTGGGGGCTCGCGGCGTGGATCCTCGTGTTCGCCAACCTGCTCGGGGTGCTCATGCTCGCCCCCGTCGGCGACGGCGGACTCGTGCGCGACGCCGAGGCCTCGGGCGCCGACCTCGGTCCCGCCCGCTTGACCTACTGGATCGCGGTGCTCGGCTGCACGCTCGTCGGCAACGCGATCGGCGCGGCCGCGGCGGCCACCGCGCGGCGCTGGGCCGTCGTGCCGCCGGTGCTGGCCGCGATCGGGTGCTGGATCGCCTTCTTCGTCGCGCTCTCGCTCGTCTGACCCGACGCTCGGCGTCGAGGCGCGCGCGTGTCCCCCACGCGGAGGGCGCGCGCAAGTCCGTTGCGGCCGACGGCGGCCTCCCGCGCCGCGCTCGGAACGGGCAGGAAAGGCAGGGCCGCGCGCAAGAAAGATGCGCGCGGCCCGCTTTACGCTGGAAACACGCACGGATCGACGCCCGCACGCCACGATCCGCCACCTCGAGAACCGCCGGGAGGCTCCCATGACGATGACCCAGGCCACCGCCGCCGACCTCCGCCAGCACCCCGCCTGGCTCAGCATCAAGGCCGCCGCGACCGCGCTGCAGCCCATGCAGTCGAAGAGCGGCGCGATCGAGGATCCCGCGGACCACGCGGACGCCCGCGCCCACGTGGCGGCGCTGACCCGCGGCATCCGCGAGATCGCGCCCGAGTTCCCCCACGACGCCGACTACCTCGAGCAGGCCGCGATCGACTTCGAGCGGTGGGCGGAGGGCGGCTTCGGCGAGCCCGACTTCTTCGACGCGCTCGTGCGCTTCCAGCCGCAGCAGCACCGCATCGACGGGCTGAAGCACCTCGTGATCTTCCCGATGTACACGCAGAACGGCTCCTCGCAGCGACTCGTCGAGGCCGTGCTCGTCGAGGTCATCTGGCCTGAGTTCATCGCCGATCTCGAGGCGGGCGACTACTCCAACAAGCTCTTCGTGCCGCTGCGGTTCATCGACTTCACCGCGGGCTACGACACGAACTCGGCGGTGCTGTTCCCCGAGACCGTCGCGATGCGCGAGATCCCCGCGTTCACGTGGGGGGCGATCTTCCAGGACCGCGAGGCCGCGCGCTTCCGCCGGGTCGTCGAGGCCGCGTGCGACGTCACGAAGCTCGACCTTCCGGAGGACGCGAGCGAGCTGCTGCGCGACCAGCGCCTCGCCGAGGAGACGTTCGTGATGTGGGACCTCATCCACGACCGCACGCACATGCGCGGCGACCTGCCCTTCGACCCGTTCATGATCAAGCAGCGCATGCCGTTCTTCCTCTACTCGCTCGAGGAGCTGCGCTGCGACCTGACCGCGTTCCGCGAGTCGGTCGCGATCGAGCGGCGCATCGCCGCGAAGGACGACGCGACGGATGCGGAGCGCGACCTCGCGAAGCACGCGAAGCTCGTGCAGTACGCGGTCATCTTCGACCGCATCTTCCGCTTCGCGATCACGGGCTCGCGCGTGCGCAACTACGACGGCCTCGGCGGGCAGCTGCTGTTCGCCTGGCTGCACCAGCACCGCGTGCTCCACTGGACCGACACGCAGCTCGCGTTCGACTGGGACGAGGTGCCCGACGTCGTCAACAAGCTCGGCGCCGCGATCGAGGAGCTCTACTGGCGCTCGATCGACCGCCCGAAGGTCGCCCACTGGCTCGCCGCGTACGAGCTCGTCTCCTCGGTCGTCGAGCCGCACCCGGCCTCGAAGTGGAAGGCCGGCGAGCTGCCGCTCGAGGGCACGCCGCGCCAGCTGACCGACCTCGTGATGGACGACGAGTTCCCGCTGTCGATGTTCTACGAGGCGTTCGAGAAGAAGATGCGCGACGTCATCGCCTCGACGAAGGGGATCGTGCCCGCCGACGTGTGACGCGCGCCGGCGCGCCCGCGACCGGGGCGCTTCCGCGCGAGGGCTCGCACGCGAGCCTCAGCGCACGGAACCGCCCCGGTCGGTGCCGGGCTGCGCCCCGGCGCACCCTCACTCCATGTGCAGCTTGTCCTGCACGGTGCCCGCGATCTTCTCCGCGGTGTTCGACTTCGCCGTCGTGCCGTACCACCGCGCATCGGGCACCGTCGGCGGCGGCATCGGCGAGCCCGGCTGCGGCTCGGGCACGTAGGAGAACTCGCCCTTCCCGTCGGGCGTGGGCCCGCTCGCCCAGCTGCCCTCGGCGGCCTGCTGCCCGTCGCTGAAGTTGATGTACTGGTACGACACCTCGGTGTCCTCCTTGCGCTGCGGGAAGTTGCTCGGCACCGGGAAGTCCTCGATGCCCTCCTCGCGCAGCTCCGCCGCCGCGGCCATCCACTGGTTCTGGTGCATCGTGTCGCGCGCGAGCAGGAAGGCGAGCAGATCGCGCACGCCGTGGTCGTCGGTCATGTGGTACAGCCGCGCCACCTGCAGGCGGCCCTGCATCTCGGCGTTCGCGTTCGCGGTGAAGTCGGCGAGCAGGTTGCCGCTCGCGGTGATGTAGCTGCCCGACCAGGGGTTGCCCATCGAGTCGACGGGACGCGCACCGGCGCCCGCGACGATGCCGTGCTGGATGTCGGTGCCGCCGACGACCGCCGCGACGGTCGGGTCGGCCTGGACGGCCTCGTCGGTGACGCCGAGCGGAGCCTTCTCGAGCAGCTGCGCGATCATCGTCGCGAGCATCTCGACGTGCCCCATCTCCTCCGCGCCGATGCCGAAGACGAGGTCGCGGTACTTGCCGGGGATGTGCATGTTCCAGGCCTGGAACTGGTACTGCATGGCGACGGTGATCTCGCCGTACTGACCGCCGAGCACCTCCTGCAGCTTGCGGGCGTAGACCGCATCGGGCTTGTCGGGCTTGGCTTGGTGCTGCAGTTCCTGGCGATGCAGATACATGTGCTGTCCCTCCTTCGTCGAAGCCCGGGACCGGGCGGCCCCAGGGCCGTGCCCGGCACGCTATGCCCGCGCCGGACGACTCGCAATGGGGTGCACTCCCAGCCTTCGGCGCGAGCCTGGATGGCGCCCGCGCCGCGCGATCGCGGCGCATCCGCCCCGGAATGCGTCGTCCGGCAGCGGGGTTGTCCCGAGCGCATGCTTCCCACCGAAGGAGACACCATGACCAGGATCACCGTGCTCGGAGCGACCGGATTCGCCGGCGGACACATCGTCGAGGAGGCCGCCGCCCGCGGCCACGAGCTCACGCTCGTCTCGCGCTCGACGCCGCAGGCCGCGCCCGATGGCGCGCGCGTCATCCAGGGCTCGGTGCTCGACGGCGACGTGCTCGCGCAGGCGCTCGACGGCGCCGACGTCGTGGTCGGCGCGCTCTCGCCGCGCGGTGACATGGAGGGCAAGGTCGCGGATGCGTACGCCGAGGTCGCGCGCAGGCTCGCGGGCACGCCGACGCGCTTCATCATCATCGGCGGCTACGGCTCGCTCAAGGACGAGACGGGCGAGCGGATCGTCGAGACCGACGCCTTCGCGCCCGAGTACCGGCCGGAGTCCCTCGAGCTCCTCGACGCCTTCGAGCGCGTGCGCGACATCGAGGGCCTCGACTGGACCTACGTGTCCCCCGCCGGCATGTTCGGCGCCTACCTGCCCGATCAGACGCGCCAGGGCGCGTACCGCACGAGCGGCGACACGCCGCTCGTGAGCAGCTCCGGTGAGTCCGTGATCTCCGGCCCCGACTTCGCGCTCGCGGTCGTCGACGCGATCGAGGCGGGCGAGCATCGCCTCGCGCACGTGCACTTCGCCTACTGATCCCGTCGCCCGACCAGGAGGCGGCGGTCGCCCGGCTGCCGCCTTCTCCAGGCGGCCCCTGGCGCGCCGGCTGCGCGACTGCCAGCGTGGGGGCATGAGCATCCCCTGGGTCCCCGACTACGGCCAGCTCCTGCGCAGCGGCCTCTCCATCCCGCTCGAGGGCAGCGAGGACGACGCGGTCGCCGCCGTGCTCTCGCAGCTCGACGCGGGCGGCGCCGTGCCAGCCGAGGCCGAGGTGCGCCAGCTCGTGCAGGACGCCCGGAAGGGCGCGCAGCGCCAGCAGCACTAGTCGGCGCGCGCGGCGCGCCGTCGGCTGCCGCGGTGCCCGGGCGCGCGGGCGTCGTGCGGCGCGAGTCTGCGCTCCGGTGCCCTGGCGCGCGCGCAGCCGTCCGGTCGACGCGGCGACGCCGCTCGCACGGCAGACTGATCGCCATGCGCATCCTCATCGCCGGCGCCACGAGCGCGCTCGGGCACGCCACCGCATCCGCCCTCATCGCCGCGGGCCACCACGTCATCGCCGTCGGCTCCAACGCCGACCGCCTCGGCCTCGTCGACGCGAGCGAGCGGTTCGAGTGCGACCTCACCGAGCTCGCCGCGGTGCAGGCGCTCGCCGACGAGGTCGGCGAGCTCGACGGGCTCGTGCACCTCGTGGGCGGCTGGCGCGGCGGCGGTGGCCTCGCGGGTCAGTCCGACGAGGACTGGGCGTGGCTCGAGGCGCGCGTCGTCGGCACGCTGCGCAACACGACGC
>JAPSIA010000002.1 GCA_031179215.1 Agrococcus sp. | reverse complement strand
GACCGCCTCCCCGCCGCGCTCGTCCAGGGCCAGCGCGACTTCTTCGGCGCCCACACCTACCGCCGCACCGACCGCGACGGCACCTTCCACACCCAGTGGTCCGGCGACCGCACCGAGATCGAGGCCGAGGACGCGCACGCATGAGCGCCGGCAGCGGCCGATCGCGCCCGGCGCCGCACGGCTCGCCGGCCGGGTTCGAGCAGGGCTGCACCACGGCGCTCGGCTGTCCGAACCTGGGCTCCCAGGAGCTGCTCACGTGCGTCGATGCGGCCACGCGACGACGCGGCGACTGGTCGCTGCGGCGACTGCCGCTCGACCAGCCGCTCCGGGTGCTCCAGGATGTCGCGCCGACGCCGCACTCGAGCGAGCCCGAGGTCCACGGCACCCCGTGGGGCTACCGCCGCGGCTGCCGCGACCGCAGCAGCTGCCCCAACTGGCGCCGCGGCGGCTTCACGTGCACCGATGCGCGCGCACGCTACCTCGAGGACTACCGCCGTCGGCGGGTCTCCGGCGAGGGCTCGAGCATCGACCACGGCACGCTCGCCGGCTACCACGCCGGCTGCCGGGACGAGGCGCGCTGCGAGGGCGATGCGCTCGGCACGACGTGCAGCGAGGCGCGGCGTCGCTACACGCTCGAGCGCGCCCGGCGCGCCGGCATCCGGCCGGCGCCGCTCGTCGACGACCCGACCGCGGCCGCGCGCGCGGTGCAGCGCTGGGCGGGATCGGGCCGCTCGATCCGAGAGATCGCGCGCATGACGGGCGTCGCGCGCGAGACGGTGCTCGCGCTCGCCGAGCATGAGCGCTCGGGCTCCTCAGCGCGGCGGTTCACGACGACGACGGTGCAGCGCGTGCTCGCGGTCGAGTCCGGGCGCGACGCCCGATGACGCGCACGGTGGTCGTCGCGACCGACTCCTTCAAGGGCACGATGGACGCCGCTGCGGCGAGCAGCGCCATCGCCGAGGGCTGGGCATCGGTGCGCCCCGACGACCGGCTCGAGATCGTGCCGCAGGCCGACGGGGGAGAGGGCACGCTCGACGCGATGCTCGCCGCGGATCCCCGATCGCGCCTGCGCAGCGCCGGCATGGTCACCGGCCCTGACGGGCGGCCGGTCGAGGGCACGTGGCTCGAGCTCGCCGACGGCACGGCGGTGGTCGAGCTCGCGCAGATGAGCGGGATCACGCTGCTCGACGAGCTGGCGCCGGCAACCGCGACGACGCGGGGCTTCGGCGAGACGATCGCCGCCGCGCTCGCAGCCGGCGCGACGCGCCTCGAGCTGTGCGTCGGCGGCTCCGCGTCGAGCGACGGCGGCGCGGGTGCGCTCGCAGCGCTGGGTGCACGGCTCCTCGACGACGACGGCGCGGCGGTGCCCGACGGCGCGCTCGGCCTCTTGCGCCTCGCGCGCGTCGATCTGCGCGCGGCGACGCCGTCGCCGCGGCGGGGCGTCGGCATCCTCACCGACGTCGAGTCGCCGCTGCTGGGGCCCGAGGGGGCGATCGCGGTGTTCGGCCCGCAGAAGGGCGTCAGCGACGAGGATCGTCCCACGTTCGAAGCGGCGCTGCGACGCTGGGCGACGGTGGTGGGCGGTGACCCCGATCGGCCGGGGATGGGAGCCGCGGGTGGCACCACGTTCGGGCTCGCGGCGCTCTGGCCCGTCGAGGTCGCGTCCGGCGCGCGCCGCGTCGCGGCGCTCACGGGCCTTGTCGATCGCGTTGCCGCCGCCGATGTGCTCGTCAGCGGCGAGGGCCGCTACGACGGCCAGTCGAGCGCCGGCAAGGTCGTGGGCCACGCCGCGCAGCTCGCGCGCGAGGGCGGTGCCGAGCTCGCGATCGTCACGGGAAGCGCGCTCGCCGCGGCCACTGGCGAGCTCATCGAGCTCGCGACGCTCGCGGGCTCGGTCGGTGAGGCGATGGCCGAGCCCGAGCGCTGGGCGAGGCTCGCCGGCGTGCGCCTGGCGGAGCGCTTCCGCGATCGGAAGCCCTCGATCGATCGGTTTGGCAATCGCTTGCCAAATTGGCCCGACTCTGGTTCACTGGTCTCGTCCCGCACTGATTCGCAAGGAAGCGAGCACGATGCTGAAGCCCCTCTCGACCGACACCCGTGAGCTCGTCTCCCTCGACGGCCTCTGGCGCTTCGCGCTCGACAGCGAAGAGGTGCCGGAGCCTTGGAACGGCCCGCTCGCCGGCGACCGGGAGGTGCCCGTGCCGGCGAGCTACAACGACCTCTTCATCGACGAAGCGGTGCGCGACCACATCGGGTGGGCCTGGTACCAGCGGGACGTGCGCGTGCCGCGCGGCTGGGAAGGGCAGCGCGTGCTCATCCGAGTCGGTGCCGCGACGCACAACGGCGTCGTCTACGTCGACGGGACGAAGGTCGCAGAGCACACGGGCGGGTACACGCCGTTCGACGCGGACATCACCGACGTCGTCGAGCCCGGAGCGCGGTTCCGCCTCACGATCGGTGTGGACAACGAGCTGACGAAGCGCACGCTCCCGCCCGGTCATCGTGTCACCGGCGCGGATGGCGTGGATCGGCTCACCTACCACCACGACTTCTTCAACTACGCGGGTCTCGCGCGCTCGGTCACGCTGCACAGCATGCCGCGCGAACACATCGCCGACGTCACGGTGACCACCGGCTTCGAGGGAACGACCGGCCGGGTGGCGTACCGCATCGACGCCATCGGAGACGCCGAGGTGCGGGTGTCGCTGCGCGACGCGGACGGCGAGGTCGTCGCGACGGGCATGGGCGCGGAGGGGTTGCTCGAGGTCCCGGATGTGACGCTGTGGCAGCCGGGCGCCGCCTACCTCTACGAGCTCGAGACCGAGCTGGTGCGCGGCGACGAGCTCGTGGACGCCTACCCGCTGGCGGTCGGCGTGCGCACGGTCGAGGTGCGCGGCCAGCAGTTCCTCATCAACGGCGAGCCGTTCTACTTCACGGGCTTCGGCAAGCACGAGGACACGCCCGTGCGCGGCAAGGGGCACGATCCCGCGTACCTCGTGCACGACTTCGAGCTCATGCGCTGGATCGGTGCGAACTCCTTCCGCACGTCGCACTACCCCTATGACGAGGAGGTGCTCGACTACGCCGATCGCCAGGGCTTCGTCGTCATCGACGAGACGGCGGCGGTCGGTCTCAACCTCGGCGTCTCCGGAGGCATGACGGCGCGGAACCCACCGCTCACGTTCTCCGAGGAGGGGCTCGGCGTCGCGATGCTCGAGACCCACAAGCAGCACCTGCGCGAGCTCATCGCGCGAGACAAGAACCACCCGAGCGTCGTCATGTGGTGCGTCGCGAACGAGCCGGCGAGCCAGGAGGTGGGTGCCGACGAGTACTTCGCCCCGCTCATCGAGCTCACGCGAGAGCTCGATCCGACGCGGCCCACCACCGTCACCTCGTGGCTCATGTCGAACGCCGAGAACGACCGCGTGGCTGGCCTGGTCGACGTCATCGGCATCAACCGGTACTTCGGCTGGTACATCGACAACGGCAACCTCGGCTCGGCCGAGGTGCGGCTCGAGCAGGACATCCGCGCCTGGCTCGAGCGGCACGACAAGCCCGTGATGATGACCGAGTACGGCGCCGACACGCTCGCCGGCCTGCGTTCGCTCCACGGATCGTCGTGGAGCGAGGAGTACCAGGTCGACTACTTCGACATGCATCACCGCGTCTTCGACCGGTTCCCCGGCTTCGTCGGCGAGCACGTCTGGAACTTCGCGGACTTCCGCACCACCGCAGGCGTCGCTCGCGTCGACGGCAACAAGAAGGGCATCTTCACCCGGGACCGCAGGCCGAAGAGCGCCGCGTTCGCGCTCCGTCGCCGCTGGCTCGGGCTCGGGGGGCGCAAGCCCGGCACCGAGGAGGCGTGAGCATGACGGGGCACGCCAGGCTCGGCGATGCACCGCACGGGCTCGCTCGAGTCCCCACGACCGACTGAGACTCCGACGGCCGCGCGCGGCCGCCGCACCGCACCGACCACCGGCGAAGGAGCCATGGTGACGACCACCCGCAACCCAGGCGCATCCGCGAAGAGCGACATCGGCCTGAAGACCGTCCTCGGCTACGGAGCCGGCGACGCCGCGAACAACCTCGCGTTCATGATGGCGACGATGTTCCTGCTCATCTACTACACCGACGTCGCGGGCATCTCGGCAGCGGCGGCAGGCACGCTCTTCCTCGTCCTGCGCATCTTCGACGCGTTCACGGATCTCCTCGCGGGACGCATCATCGACGCGACCAAGCCGAACCGGTTCGGGCGCTTCCGCCCGTACATCCTCTTCGGCTCGCTGCCGCTGCTGCTGCTGTCGGTCGCCACGTTCAACGTCCCGCAGATCGGCGAGTCGGGGATGCTGCTCTACGCGTACGTCACGTACGCGTTGCTCGGGCTCGCCTACACGTTCGTCAACATCGCCTACGGCTCGCTCGCCGCGGCCATGACCCAGCAGCCGGCGAGCCGCGCGAAGCTGGCGACGGCGCGGTCGATCGGCGGCGCCGTGGTCGCGTCCTCGGTGACCGCGATCATCTCCCCGATGCTGTCGAAGGAGAACGACCTGCAGGCGATCTTCACGACGGCGACGCTCGTGTTCGTCGTCATCGGCATGGCGCTCTACCTCTTCACGTTCTTCACGGCCAAGGAGACCGTGCAGCGCTCGAGCGAGCCGATCCGCATCGGCCTGGCGCTCAAGACGCTGCAGTCGAACCGGCCGCTCGTGCTCCTGTGCATCAGCTCGATCCTGCTGCTCGCAGCGCAGCTCTCGAAGTCGACCGCGCAGATCTACTTCATGCGCGACGTCTTCGACGCCCTGCACCTCATGCCCGTGCTCGCGCTGGCCCAGCTCGCCGTGCTCTTCATCGTGGGCCCCTTCGTGCCGCGGATCGTGCGTCGCTTCGGCAAGCGGAACTCCTACATCGGTGCGGGACTCATCGCCACGACCTTCAGCGTGGTCGCCTTCCTCGCGCCGAACGTCTGGGTCGCGATCGGCGCCCTGCTCATCTCCCTCCCGGCCGTCATGGCGGTCAACATCATCATCTGGGCGCTCGAGGCCGACACCGTCGAGTACGGCGAGTGGAAGACCGGCGCGCGCCAGGAGGGCGTCACCTACGCGACGTTCTCCTTCACCCGGAAGGCCGGGCAGGCCGTCGGCGCCGCGCTCGCCGCCTACGCGCTCGCGCTCACCGGCTACGACGGCGCCGCGCTCGAGCAGACGGTGGAGACCGAGTGGGGCATCCGCGCCGCGGCGGCGCTGCTGCCCGGCATCGCCACGTTCCTCGCCGCGGCCATCATGTGCTTCTACCCGCTCACCGACCAGCGCCATGCGGAGATCGTCGCGGAGATCGCGGCACGTCGTGGCGCCGAGCCGGGCACCCCCGGACTCTCGACAGCGGCGCTCGCCGTCGACGAGTCGAACCGACTGCTCGCGGACGACGCCTCGTCGACGCCCGCCCCACGAGAAGGAGACGCACGCTGATGCGCATCACGCACGCCGAGGTCATCGTCACGAGCCCCGACCGGAACTTCGTGACCCTCAAGCTCACCACCGACGACGGCCTGACCGGACTCGGGGACGCGACGCTCAACGGCCGCGAGCTCGCGGTGGTCTCCTACCTCAAGGACCACGTCGTGCCGCTGCTGCTCGGGCGTGACGCGCACCGCATCGAGGACACGTGGCAGTTCCTGTACCGCAGCGCGTACTGGCGGCGCGGACCGGTCACGATGGCCGCGATCGCCGCGGTCGACATGGCGCTGTGGGACATCAAGGGCAAGGCCGCGGGCATGCCGGTCTACCAGCTGCTCGGCGGCGCGTCGCGCACGGGACTGCTCGCCTACGGCCACGCGTCGGGCCGCGACAACGAGGAGCTCTTCGACAGCGTGCGCGAGCACCAGGAGCAGGGCTACCGCGCGATCCGCATCCAGTCGGCGGTGCCGGGTCTGAAGTCGATCTACGGCATCGCCTCCAACGCCACCTACGAGGCGATGGACGGCGTGCGCTACGACCACGAGCCGGCGCAGCGCGGCGGGCTGCCGAACGAGGAGGACTGGGACACGCGCTCATACCTGCGCCACATCCCCACCGTCTTCGAAGCGGTGCGCAACGAGTTCGGGCCCGAGATCCCGCTGCTGCACGACGGCCACCACCGCATGACGCCCATCCAGGCGGCGAAGCTCGCGAAGTCGCTCGAGCCCTATGACCTCTTCTGGCTCGAGGACTGCACACCGGCCGAGAACCAGGAGGCGCTGCGGCTCGTGCGCCAGCACTCGACGACGCCGCTCGCGATCGGCGAGATCTTCAACACCGTCTGGGACTACCAGCAGATCATCCGCGAGCAGCTCATCGACTACGTGCGCAGCGCCGTCACCCATACCGGCGGCATCACGCACCTCAAGAAGGTGCTCGACTACGCGAGCCAGTACCAGATCAAGTCGGGCATGCACGGGCCGACCGACATCTCGCCGGTCGGCATGGCTGCGGCGATGCACCTCGGCATGGCGATCCACAACTTCGGCATCCAGGAGTACATGCAGCACGGCGCGCGGACCGACCAGGTGTTCCAGCAGTCGTTCACGTGGAACGGCGGCTTCCTGCACCCGGGTGAGCAGCCGGGCCTCGGCGTCGAGCTTGAGGTCGACGAGGCCGGCAAGTACCCGTACGTGCAGGCGTACCTCCCGTACAACCGGCTCGCGGACGGAACGGTGCACGACTGGTGAGCGTGCACGACGCGGGTCTCCGCGAGCGCCTCGGGGACGACCCGCCGCCTTCCGCGGGAGGCGGCTGGCGGCTCGACCCTGATCGGCTGCTGCCGGTCGAGCGAGAGACGCGCGCCATCGCGCGCGACCTCCACGCGCTCGTCGCGGAGCACCCCATCCTGTCGCCGCACGGGCATGTGCACCCGGGCATGCTCGCCGACGACACTCCCTTCCCGGATCCGGCTGCGCTCTTCATCGAGCGCGACCACTACGTGACCCGGCTGCTGCACGCGGCGGGCGTCGAGCTCGAGTCGCTCGGTGTCGGCGGGCTGCCCGCGGACCCGCGCGAGGCGTGGCGCACGTTCTCGCGCCACTGGCACCGGTTCGCGGGCACGGCATCCGGCTACTGGCTCAGCCACTCGCTCTCGACGCTCTTCGACCTCGACGGGCCGCCCTCCGAGACGCACGCCGACGCCCACTTCGACCGCATCGTGAGTCGGCTCGCCGAGCCGGGGTTCCGACCCCGCTCGCTCTTCGAGCGCTTCGGCATCGAGGTGCTCGCGACGACCGACGACCCGATGGACGACCTCGCGGCCCACGCGCAGCTCGCGGCGGACCCGACGTTCCGCGGCCGCGTGCTGCCGACGTTCCGCCCGGACGCCTACATCGACGCTGAGGCACCGGGATTCGCCGAGAGCGCCGCGCGCCTCGCGGCGTGGCACGGCGCGCCGGTCGACGACCTGCCCGCATACCTCGAGGCGCTCGAGGCGAGGCGGCACCACTTCATCCGCCACGGCGCGGTCTCGGCCGACCACGGGGTCACCGACGCGTCCACGGTCGAGCTCGACCCCGCAGATGCCGCGGTGCTGCACCGAGCCGCGGTCGCCGGCACGATCACGCCCGAGGAAGCGAGGGTGTACCGCGGCTTCATGCTGCTCGAGATGGCCAGGATGAGCGTGCAGGACGGGCTCGTCATGACGCTGCACCCCGGCGTGCTGCGCAACCACTCGCCCGAGACGCACGCCCGCTTCGGTCCCGACACCGGCCACGACATCCCGCTCGCGGTGGAGTTCACCAGGAGCCTGCGTCCGCTGCTCTCGCGCTACGGGAACGCGGAGGGCTTCCACCTCATCGTGTTCACGATCGACGAGACGACGTACAGCCGCGAGATCGCGCCGCTCGCCGGCTTCTACCGCAGCGTGCTCATCGGCGCCCCGTGGTGGTTCCTCGACGCGCCCGACGCGATGCAGCGCTTCCGCGCGGCGACGACCGAGACCGCGGGGTTCTACCGAGGCTCCGGCTTCATCGACGATACGCGCGCATTCCTGTCCATTCCCGCGCGGCACGACGTCGCGCGCCGCGTGGACGCCGGCTTCCTCGCGAGGCTCGTGCGCGAGGGCCGCCTGGAGCTGCGGCAGGCGGAGCGGATCGCGGTCGACCTCGTCGACGCGATCCCGCGGCACGCCTTCAAGCTCTGACACTCACTCGACCGCCAGGCTCGACCCGCATCGTGCGCGACACCGCGCTACAGAAGGAGGCATCCGTGACCAACACTCCGCTCACCGCCAACACGTCCATCGGCACCTGGATCGAGCACCCTGTGGGAGGCGAGCTGCTGCGCGAGCTGCTCGCCCCCGCCGGCACGAGCGTCGACAGCCTGCGCGCCGTCTCGTCGCTGCCGCTGCAGCAGCTCGTCGCGCTGAGCCAGGGGCTCATGCCGCAGGAGGCGATCGACGCGCTCGTGCTGCGCGCGAACGACGGCGTCATGCCCGAGGAGGAGGGCGAGAGCGGCGCGTGGACCGAGCGCATCACCGACGGCCGCTTCTCGGGCAAGACCGTCATCGTCACCGGCGCCGCATCCGGCATCGGACGCGCGACGGCGTCGCGCGTCGCGCGCGAGGGCGGCCGCGTGATCGCCGTCGACGTCTCGGAGGGCCGACTCGCCGAGCTCGAGGCGGAGCTCGCGGGCGCCGGTGTCGTGACGGTCGCAGGCGACATCACGCAGCAGGAGTCCGTCGACGCCATCGTCGCCGCGGCCGGCGACCGCGTGGACGCGCTCGCGAACGTCGCGGGCATCAACGACGACTTCTCGCCGCTGCACGAGACGAGCGACGCGATGTGGGATCGCGTCATCGGCGTCAACCTCACCGGCACGTTCAAGCTCACTCGCGCGGTGCTGCCGCTCATGGTGGGCGCTGGCAAGGGCTCGGTCGTCAACGTCGCGAGCGAGGCGGGTCTGCGCGGCAACGCGTCCGGCAACGCCTACACGGTGAGCAAGCACGGCGTGATCGGACTCACGAAGTCCGCTGCCTTCATGTACGGCCCGGCCGGCATCCGCGTCAACGCGGTGGCGCCAGGAGGCGTCGCCACGGGCATCCCGTTCCCGCCGAACGTCTCGGCGGCGGGCAAGCAGCGGCTCGGGCCGTTCCAAGCGCAGATCCCGACGGTCGCGACGGCCGAGGCGCTGGCGGCGTCGATCACGTTCCTCCTCTCGGACGACGCGGTCAACATCAACGGTGCCGTGCTCGCGAGCGACGGCGGGTGGTCCGTGCAGTGATCGGCCCCCACCGCTCGGGGATCGACGCTGCCGACGGCGTCCCGCCTCGTCCGAGCATCGTCCTCATGGGGGTCTCCGGAAGCGGCAAGACGACGGTCGGGATCCTCGTCGCCGCGCTGCTGGGTGTCCCGTTCCACGACGCGGACGACCTGCACCCGCCCCGGAACGTGGCGAAGATGAAGGCGGGCGTGCCGCTGACGGACGACGACCGCTGGCGGTGGCTCGAGAGCCTCGGGGGATTGCTGGCCGCCGAGAGCCGCGGCGGCGTCGGCAGCGTCGTCGCCTGCTCCGCCTTGAAGCGGGCGTACCGCGAGCGCATCGCGGGCGCGGCAGGCGTCCCCCTCCTGTTCGTGCACCTGGACGGCGACCGCCGAACGCTCGAGCAGCGGATGCGCGATCGGAAGGGGCACTTCATGCCACCGTCGCTCCTCGATTCTCAGCTGCAGGCGCTCGAGCCGCTCGGTGCTGACGAGCCCGGCTTCCGGGTCGTGCTCACCGAGCCCGCCGGCGACGTCGCCGCACACGTGGTCG
Source organism: Agrococcus sp. (assembly GCA_031179215.1). Taxonomy (GTDB): domain Bacteria; phylum Actinomycetota; class Actinomycetes; order Actinomycetales; family Microbacteriaceae; genus Agrococcus. Next base: position 63,207 of record JAPSIA010000002.1, on the reverse strand, counting down.
CTCGCTGCCGGCGATCGGAGCTCCAGCACGGAGCATGACAGCACGCCGACGAGCGCGCGCACCGTCGCCCGCGTTGCGCTCGTTCGACTCGAGCCGCACTCGCGCAACGCGCATCCGCGTCAGGATCAGCGCCCCGCGCCCGAGAGGCTCGGGATGGCGCCGCCGACGAGCACCTCGTCCATCTGCCGCTCGCGCCACTCGGCGAGGAGGCGGTGGAACGCCACGGGACCCGGGCTGTAGGTGATGCCGGCGATCTCCCTGGTCCCCTCGCCGTTGTAGTAGCCCGGCGTGCAGGCGCGCTGGAACGAGCGGTTGTCGATCGCGGTCTCGCGCACCGTCCGCCCCCACGCATCCTCCGCCTCGCTCGTCGGCTCGACGACCGCGCCGCGCCTCCTCGCGTGCGCGATGACCTCGGCGATGTGCTCGGCCTGCTCCTGGAGCACGTGCACGAAGTTGACCGAGTTGGCGTTCTGCATGGCAGCGAGGTGATGCAGGTTCGGGAAGCCGTGGCTCCAGAACCCATGGAGCGTGCGCGGGCCGCGCGCCCAGTGCTCGAGCAGGGTCGCGCCGCTGCGACCCGTGACCGGGAGCGAGCCCGACATCACGCCCGAGATGCCGACCTCGAAGCCGGTGGCGAAGATGAGGCAGTCGACCTCGTACTCCCGGTCCCCGACCAGCACACCGCGCTCGGTCATGCCCGTGATGCCGCCGGTGTCGGCGGTGTCGACGAGCCGCACGTCGTCGCGAGCGAAGGCCTGCAGGTACTCGTCGCTGAAGCCGGGACGCTTGCACATGTAGCGGTACCAGGGCTGCAGCGCCGCTGCGGTCGCGGGATCCGGCACCACGTCCTGGACTCGACGGCGCAGGCGCTCCATGACCCGGGCGTCGGCCAGCTCGTCGCGCAGCTCGCGCTCGGCAGGGTCGATCGAGTCGTCGACGGCTCCCGAGACGATCTGCCGCTGCAGGCGCGCGGTCTTCGTCCAGGAGTCGTCCACGAGGTCGCGATCGACCGGTTCGCCGGCGAGCACCGACAGGAAGTTGTCCATGCGCTCGCGTTGCCACCCCGGGGGGAGCGACGCGAACCACTCGGGATCGGTATCTCGGTTGTCCCGGACGTCGACGGTCGAGGGCGTGCGCTGGAACACGGTGAGGTGCTGCGCGTCGCGCGCGAGGTGCGGGATGATCTGCAACCCGGTGGCTCCGGTGCCCACCACGCCGACGCGCTTGTCGGCGAGCCCGACGAGGCCGCCGTCGGCGGTGCCTCCCGTGTACGCGTAGTCCCATCGGCTCGTGTGGAAGGTGTGCCCGCGGAAGTCGGCGATGCCGTCGATCGCCGGCAGCTTCGGCTGCGTGAGGGTGCCGGACGAGACGGCGACGTGCTGCGCGGTGAAGCGGTCACCGCGGTCGGTCTGCACGACCCATCGATCGTCGTCCCAATCGAGGGACGTGGCGCGCGTGTGGAAGAGCGCGTCGCGGTACAGGTCGTAGCGCTCAGCGATGCGGACCGCGTGCTGCCGGATCTCCTCGCCCGGCGCGTAGCGCTTCGAGGGCATCACCTCGAGCTCCTCGAGGAGCGGCATGTACACGTAGGACTCGATGTCGCAGTGGATGCCGGGGTAGCGGTTCCAGTACCAGGTGCCGCCGACGTCACCGGCCTCGTCGATGAGCCTGACGGACTCGACACCTGATTCGCGCAGGCGGGCTGCCAGCAGCAAGCCTCCGAAGCCGGCGCCGACCACGAGCACCTCGACGTGGTCATGCTGGGTCGGGCGAGCCCTCTGCTCGGTGTACGGGTCCTTCGCGTAGTAGCCGAACTCGCCGCGCGCGCCGCGGTACTGCCGCAGGCCGTCGGGTCGCAGTCGTCGAGCCCGCTCCTGTGCGTACTTCGCTCGCAGCGCCTCGAGGTCGATGGTGGCGTGGTCATCGTGTGTCATCCGCAGTCCTCCGATTCGTGGCGCCTACTTCAACGCCGTTGAGTTCAACACCGTAGAAGATTGCGGCCGTAGAGTCGAGGCTGTCGCCCCGTTCCGATGCGATCCATGGGAGATCCAGATGCAGCTCGCTGACGCCCCGTCCGACCGCCGGCCCCTGCGCCGAGGCTCCGCGCGGGCCGCGATCCTCGGTGCCGCGGCGCGACTGTTCGCCGAGCGCGGCTTCACGCACGCGACGGTGCGCGACATCGCCGCCGCAGCGGGAGCTGATCCCGCGCTCGTGAAGTATCACTTCGGCTCCAAGGAAGCGCTGTTCCTCGAGGTCGTTCAGCAGCACAACGAGTGGCGGGATCTGGTGGAGACGCCGCTCGAGGAGCTCGCTGTCGCCGTCGTCACGGCGCTGCTCGACGCCGATGCGGCGGGGCGAGGGCGCCAGGTCTTCGCCGCGCTCGTCCGAGCCTCGGACAGCCCATCGATCCGATCGCGGCTCGCGCAGAGCATGGAGGAGCAGTTCGTCCGACCGATCGCGGCTCGGCTCGAGGGTGCCGAGGCAGAGCTGCGCGCCAGGCTCTTCGCCGCTCAGGTGCATGGCCTCATGACCGTGCTGTGGCTCATCGACGACCAGGCGCTGCTCCGCGACGACCGAGCCGCGATCGTCTCGCGCTACGCCGCCGCGCTCGACGTCGTCCTCCGCGCGGACGACTGAGGCCGAGCGACCCTGCCGCTGCCGCTGCTGACAGCGCTCGTCGGACGGACGGGTCGGGGTGCTGCGGATCGACGAGGGCACCGCGTCCGGCACCGACGTTCGGCGGCGAAGCAGCGACACGCCTATCGCGAGTCCGGCGACGGCTGTCGTCGCGCCGAGGCTGGGCACGATCGCCGAGCCATCGCCGCCCGTCGCGGACACGAGCGCGCTCTGCACGAGCGCGAGCAGCATGATCCCGACCGCGAGCGACGCGAGCCGGACGTGCCGCAACGGCGCATGCGTCCCGCGGTCGCGCGCCAGACCGATGCAGGCGCTGACGAGCTCGATGACGACGGCGAGCGAGAGCAGGATCGCCTCGGGCAGATGCGAGCGCACTCCGAGACCGGAGCCGTCGAGGGCCGCGAGCAGGAACGCGAGCGAGGCGACGATGATCACCGCACCCGCACGACGCGCTTGCCGAACGGGTCGCCCTCGGCCATCGGGGTGTCGCGTCGCACGGCGCATCGTGGCGACCGTGCAGCCCTTGATCGCGGTCAACCCGAGGGCGGCGACGATGGAGGCGAGCAGGAGCGTCGAAGGCGCGACCATCAGCGCGATCGCCTTCCACGCGACCATCGCCGCGCTGCCGGCGGTCGACGCGCCGAGGCGCACGAGTGCCGTGCGCCGCTGGCGTGCGCGGGCATCGTCGAAGCTGCCCAGCGTCGCGAGGCGGCTCACCGCTCTGCGCGCGGGCTCGTGGAGCGTCGGACCGCTCGCCCGGCCCTGCGCAGCGTCCACCTGAGGGAGCCCTCGGCGATCGCCGCGAGCACCCAGAGGAGGTCGGCAGCGACCTGTGCGCCGACGAGGAGGGAGCCCGCCGGGCCGTGCTGTCCTCGCCGCTGCTCTGCGCGGGGGTCGGTCAGCGGCCACTCGTCCACCGCAGTGGCGACCGCGCGCGCTTGGCCGATGTGGGTCGTGGTAGTCATCGAGGCTCCCTGCGTAGTCCGTCCTGCTCCATCAGCCTCCTCGAGCCGCTCCCTCGGGTCCTCGTCGAGGAGGAGCGTTGCGCCTACTGCAGACGCTGTACGCGGACGGACTGGCGCGCGTCGACAATCGAGTGTGCTGGAAACTCCTCCGTCGAAGCTGCCCCTGCGCTACCGGTTCGGCCTCCGAGACACCGCGCGTCTGGAACGAGGGCTGCTCGCGCTCGTGGCCCTCGCCGCGCTGACCGGCGCCGGTGTGCAGCTCGGCAGCGGGCCCGGCATCGGGGTGCTCCCACCGCTGCTCGCAGCGCTCGGCGTCATGCTCGCCTGGCGATGGCGCCCCATCGGCGCCGCCGTGCTGCTCGCGAGCCCCCTCGTCGCGGCGATGCTCGACGCCGGCGTCGTCGTGACCTGGAGCATCCTCGCCATGGGCATGCTCCTCATCACGCTCCGGGGCGGTCAGGCCAGGTGGTTGGGGCCGCTGGCTGGTGCGGTCGCATACGCGTCGGAAGCGCTCGTCTCGGCGGAGGCGTACGTGTCCCCCTCCGCCTTCGCCGCGCTCGGTGTCACGGTTGCGGCGGCCGCCACCGGCAGCTCGATCCGCGAGCACTTCCGCTTCCTCGATGCGCTTCGCGCCCGAGCTCGAGACGCAGTGCGGACTCGCGAGCTGGAGGGCACCGCCCGGCTCACTGCCGAGCGTCTCCGCATCGCGCGCGATCTGCACGACCTCGTCGGGCACCAAGTCGCGGTCGTCAACATGCACATCAGCATGGCGGAGGTCGCGCTGCCCGAGGGCGCCGCCGAGAGTCGCCGGTTCCTGGCAGAGGCGCGCACCGGCGTCCGATCGATCCTGCACGAGAGCCAGCGCATCCTCGATGTCCTCCGACGCGGAGGGGACGAGGCGGATCCTGCGAACGCGCCGGTGCCGAGCATCGGCCGGATCGGAGACCTCATCGCGACCTACCGCTCCATCGGGCTGGAGGTCGAGTCGTCGATCGACGACGTCCCAGCGTCGACCGACGACGGGGTGGGCGCCACCGTCTATCGGGTGCTCCAAGAGGCGCTCACGAACGCGCACCGCCATGGAGCCGGACGAGCTCGCGTCGCGCTCGCCGTCCGCGGTCAGGAGCTGCTGCTGCGAGTCGACAACCTGATCGGGCACGCTGAACGCGATGCGGACGAGGGGCGCGGCTATGGGTTGGTCGGGCTGCGCGAGCGGATCGAGTCGGTCGGCGGCATCCTCACGGTGGAGCAGGATGGGGAGCGCTTCAGCATCGAGGCGACGATCAGGCTGGACGGAAGGGCGGTCTCGTGATCCGCATCATGATCGTCGATGACCAGGAGATGATCCGCATCGGACTGTCTGCGGTGCTCGGCTCGTTCGACGACCTCGAAGTCATCGCCGCCGTGCCCGACGGATTCGCGGCCCTCCGAGCGCTCGAGGAGCTCGTTCCCGACGTCATCCTCATGGACATCCGCATGCCGGGGATCGATGGCGTCGAGACCACGCGCCGCATCCGTCAAGAGCGAGGCGCCGGTCACCCGCACGTGGTGGTCCTCACGACCTTCGACGACGATCGGAACATCCTGGCGGCGCTTCGGGCCGGAGCCGGTGGCTTCCTCAACAAGGCTGCCGGGCCGGAGGAACTGGCGCAGGCCGTCCGCGCTGTGGTGCGCGGGGGTGGCGCCCTCTCGGCCTCGGTCGCCGCCGCCCTGATCGATCACGTCGCGACGGGCAAGGCACCAGAGATCGACGACGAGATGCGCGCCCGCTTCGGCGCTCTCACCCCGCGTGAGCACGAAGTGGTCGTCGCGGCTCTCAGCGGTGACTCGAACGACGAGATCGCCGGGGCGCTCTTCGTGTCGCCGTTCACGGTGAAGACGCACGTCAACCGAGCGATGGCCAAGGTCGGCGCCCGCGATCGCGCCCAGCTCATCGCCTTCGCGCACCGAGCGGGCCTGGGCTGAGCGCACGTACTGCCAGCGCAGTAGAGCCGTGCGTCCGTACGCACGACGCGGCGCGCAGCGGATCGGGAGAGCCTGGACGGGTCGAACGAACGCGAGACCAGGAGGACGACCATGTACCGCGCCGATGTCCCCACGGATGACCGATCGCCGAGCGCTGGCTGCTCGTGGCTCGACGCAGGAGCGGTGCTGGTAGACCTCCCCGCGCTCGCTCGCGCGTGATCGAGACCGACACCGACCCGAGCGACACGACGCTTCGCTCGCGCTTCCGGATCGCGTTCGGCGCACGCTCGTCCGCTGACCGAGCGGCTGCGCTCAAGGAGCGCATCTACGCCACGCTCACCGGGCTGGCCATCGTGACCGCCGCGGCGCTCGGCGATCACCACGACGCTCGAGAAGCGATGCTCGCGCTCGCGGCAGGCGTGCTCGGCATCGTGGGCGCGGGGCTCGTCGCGGAGGTGATCGCGCACCAGGTGGGGGAGGGGTCCTACCCCGCGCCGAAGTCGCTCGCCCGGATGCTCCGGGTCGCCTGCGGCGCGATCTCCTCGGCGCTGCTCCCGTTCGTCGCGCTCTCAGCCGCTGTCGTGGGCCTGCTGCCCGTGGGTACGGCGCTCCTCATCGCGATCGGCCTCTACTTCCTCGCCCTGGCCGTCGTCGTGCTCGTCGCGGCGCGGCGAACGCGGCTGAGCTGGCGCCAGCAGCTCGCATCGGTCGCGGTGCTCGCGGGGGCCGGCGCGATCGCCGTCCTCGTGCTCGTGCTGGGTCACTGACTCCTCCGCCGTACGCGGACGACGACGGCCTTCCGTCACCGCTCGCGCTGTCGACCGCGGACGTGCCTACTGCGGATGGATGACGAGGGACGGTTCGGCACGACGACGGCTCGGGCAACGGAGCGCCGGAGCATAGGAGCATCAGCAGTCACCGCCCGCAAGGGCACCAGAAGGAGGAGCACCATGCAGTCCTCGATCCCTCAGATCCTCGTCGCGGCGTTCCCGTCGCGCCGGGCCGCGGCGCGGGCCGTGGCGGCCGTGACGGCTCGGCATGTCAGAGCGATCCTCCGCGCGGCCGTGGTGGACGGAGCGCGGTTCCGCAGCGGCAGCCGGTCGGTCACCGCGGACGACGCCAGCGGCATGGGCCTCGACGCGCGGCTGCGGGCTTCCGACTCCTTCGCCTTCGTCGTGCTCGAGCGGGCGGCGGCGACGTCCGCTCGCTCGATCATCGAGGGGCTCGGGCCGCGCGGCGTCATCGCGCTGCCCGACGCCGACGTCGGCGCCCTCCTCCAGCGTGCCGACGACCTCCACCCCATCCCGTTCGCCGCTTGAGAAAGGCACCACCATGACCACCACACGAACGCTCTCCGCAGACAGCACGATCGGGGCCTGGTCGCAGCATCCCGTCGGTTCGCGCATCCTCGACGGGTTCGCGGCGCAGGCGGGCATGGATGCCGCGACGCTCGCGATGATGCGGAACCTGCCGCTGTCGCGCATGCTCGGCGCGACGGGCGCGCCTGACGCCGAAGGCGTCGCGCGGGCGCTCGTCGCGCAGCTCGGCGACGCCGGCTCGCAGTCCTCGGACGAGGCCGGCTGGCGCGAGCGGATCGTGCCGGGTCGCTTCGACGGCCAGACCGTCGTCGTGACCGGAGCGGCTTCCGGCATCGGCCGTGCGGTCGCCGCGCGCATCGCGAACGAGGGCGGCGTCGTCGTCGCCGTCGACCTCTCAGAGCAGCGCTTGGGCGAACTCGCGGACGCCCGGCCCGAGGGCGCGATCCGCCCGGTCGCCGCCGACATCACCGATGAGACCGCGATCGCCCGCGTCGTCGAGGCCGCTGGCGGGAGGATCGACGGCCTCGCGAACATCGCCGGGCTGCCCGACGACTTCAGTGCCATCCACGAGGTGAGCGACGCGATGCTCGCGCGGGTGTTCGAGGTGAACGTCTTCGGACTCATCCGCCTGACGCGCGCGATCGTGCCGGTGATGCTCGAAGCGGGTCGGGGCAGCATCGTGAACGTCGCCTCCGAGGCCGCCCTCCGTGGCTCGTCCGCGGGCGTCGCCTACACCGCCTCGAAGCATGCGGTCCTCGGCGTCACGCGAAGCATGGCCTTCATGTACGAGCCGTCGGGGATCCGCGTCAACACGGTCGCGCCAGGCGGCACGCTCACCGGGATGCGACCGCCCGCGGTCGAGGGCTTCGGCGCCTCGCGCGTCCGCAGCTTCAGCGCTCCCGTGCCGATCGCGCTGCCTGAGCACCTCGCGGCGTCCATCACCTTCCTGCTGAGCGATGACGGGGTCAACGTGCAGGGCGCGATCCTCGCCTCCGACGGCGGTGAGTCGACCTACTGACGCCGACGGCCGGTCCGTCGTCGCGCCCGACGGCGGGCCGGCCCGGCCGCTCGATCACCCAGGCTTCGCCGGTGCACCGATCCGGCCACGGACGTGCGAGCGAGGCGTTCGAGCTGGCGGTCCGCGGCCCGCATGCGTCACGATCTCGCATCCATCGAGAACCCGAGCGCGCCGACGGGGCATCATGCCGACATGACGTCCTCGACTCCGCTGCTGCGCCCGCGTGCCGCGGCGGCAGGCATAGCAGCGAGGGTGGCGCTCGTCGCGGTGGTGCTCGGAGTCGTCGCGGGGTGCGCCGTCGATCCTGTGGAGGATCCGGTCGACGGGGCTGCAGGCAGCGCATGCCCGGCGCCGAGCCTGCTGCTGGCCGAGGGGCAGGCTCCCGTCGTGCGCCCCGGGGACACCGTCGTGCTCACCGCCGAGGCACTCATGCACGAGTGCCATGACGCGCGCGTCGCAGGAGAGCCCGCACCCACGCACGAAGCCGTTCTGGTCGACGTCGTCTGGTCACAAGGCGGCGCGGAGAGCACCGTCGCGAGCGTCCACACCAACGACGGATCGCCGATGTCGGTCCGCTTCGCCGTCCCGACCGACGCCGCGCGAGGTGCTGCGACCGTCATCGTTGCCCACGCGACCATCGAGCTGGAGGTGTCCGACTAGTCGGAGCCGCGCGGGCTCTTGGTCGGAGCCGCGCGGGCGCCGCCGCCCACACTGCGCTCAGGCGAGCTCGGGCGGCATCGCCTCGGCACCGCCGTCGGTGAAGATCACCTGGCCGGTCACCGAGAGGTCCTCCTCGCTCGTCAGCCGCGCGAGCAGGTTCGCGACGGCGCTGGCGTCGGCAGCAGGGTCGCCGTGGGGCGCCGGTGCGCGCAGATGGGCCGAGGGCGCCTGCACGATGTGGCGGCTCCTGCTCCGGGGAGGCAGCCGATCCGTGCAGGTGGGCCGAGGGCGCCTGCACGATGTGGCGGCGTGGGCTCCGCCAAGGCCGCCGGTCGGTGCAGGATGCGACTGCCGATCGCGAGGATGACGCGCTCGTGGAGGCGGAAGGCGCGGGTCGCACATCGTGCGCGACCGCGAGGTCAGGGCCGGGAGACGACGCGCAGCCGGCGCCGGACGCACCGCGGCCGCGGGCCGACTGTGTGAGTCAGCGCCGCGGCCGCGGGCTCATGCGATGGATCGTCACATGATGATGTCGTCGTCGCCGGCGATGCTCGACATGATGATGTCGTCGTCGCCACCGAGCGCGATGAGCAGGTGTGTGGGCAGCTGTCGGGTGTTCTTCATGTCGCTCCTTCGTCGGCCGGAAACCCCGTCACCTCTGTTCATACACGGTGGACGCCGGTTCGGCTAGGGCGAATCTTGCGACCCCGGAAAGTCAGCTCTGCAGGGTCACCGACTCGAGCTCGATCTCGACGCCCGCGAGTGCCTGCGAGACGGGGCAGCCGGCCTTGGCCTGCTCGGCGAGCTCCTGGAACTGCTCCTGGTCGATGCCGGGCACCCGCCCGGTCACGGCGAGCACGCTCGTCGTGATGCCCTTGCCGGCGACGAACGAGACCTTCGCCGAGGTCGCGAGCGACTCCGCCGTGTGCCCGGCCTCCGAGAGCGCGTGCGAGAGCGCCATGGAGAAGCACGCCGCGTGCGCGCCGGCGATGAGCTCCTCGGGCGTCGAACCGCCTGCGCCCTCGGCGCGCGCCTTCCAGGTCATGTCGAAGCTCGATCCGGACGCGAGCGTCGCGGTGCCGCTGCCGCTGCCGAGGTCGCCGTTCCAGACGGCGCTGGCGTTCGAGGTGATGGCCATGATTCCTCCTTGAGTCTGCAGCCGACGACGTGGATGCATCGGCGTCCCCAGGCTACGCACGCCCGCCTGGGCAGGCCAGGTCAGAAGGGCAAGGAGCCCTCGCACGCCACGCGTGGGAGGATGGCCGCATGACTGAGAAGCCCGAGATCGACGCCCCCGAGGGCCCCGCGCCCACCGACCTGGAGATCACCGACATCACCGTCGGCGACGGCGACGAGGCGGTGACCGGCAAGCAGGTCAGCGTGCACTACGTCGGCGTGACGCACTCGACCGGCGAGGAGTTCGACGCCTCCTACAACCGCGGCGCGCCCCTCGAGTTCCCGCTCGGGGTCGGCATGGTGATCAAGGGCTGGGAGCAGGGCATCGAGGGCATGCGCGTCGGCGGCCGCCGCAAGCTCGTGATCCCGCCGCACCTCGCCTACGGCGAGCGCGGCGCCGGCGGCGTCATCGGCCCGAACGAGACGCTGATCTTCGTCTGCGACCTCGTCGCCGTCAAGTAGCGCGCTGGAGCTCATGGGGAGGCCCTTTCGGGCCTCCCCGCGACGCCAGCGCCGACGCCCGTCCCGGGCGTCGGTAGCGGCTCGACGCCGGGGCGCGCGCAGCGGCCCGGATCAGCTGGGGTTCTGCGTCCTGCGAGCGGCGACTCGTGCGCCGAACCTCGACTCGGCTAGACCGCCTTGCCGGGGTTGAGGATGCCGAGCGGGTCGAAGGCCGCCTTGACCGCTCGCTGCAGCGCGAGCTGCCGCTCGCCGAGCTCGTCGACGAGCCAGCGGCGCTTGAGGATCCCGACGCCGTGTTCGCCGGTGAGGGTGCCCCCGAGGGCGATGCCCGCGGTGAACACCTCGTCGGCGCACGCCCAGATCGCCGCGCTCGGCTCGTCGCCCTCGAAGACGAAGGTGGGGTGCAGGTTGCCGTCGCCCGCGTGCGCGGTCACCGCGAGCCGCACGCCGTGCCGGGCGGCCGCCGCTTCGCACGCGCGGAACATGTCGGCGAGCCGCGAGCGCGGCACCGAGACGTCCTCCACGAGCACGGTCCCGAACGACTCGAGCGCGAAGTGCACCTGCCTGCGCACCTGCACGAGCGCATCCGACTCGCTCAGATCGTCGGTGCGCTCGACGCGGCCGCCGTGCGCGGTGAGGATCTCGGCGGCCGTCGCCGACGTCGCCTCGGCGCCGAGGTCGTCGGTCTGCACGAGCACGAACGCGCCCTCCATCGGGCGGCCGGTGTAGGCGGCGAGCATCGAGACCGCGTCGCGGCCGACGAGCTCCATGATGGCGGGCCGGATGCGCGCGGCGGTGATCGCGGTGCACGCGGCGGCGGCGAGCGCCTCGTCGTCGAAGAACGCCCCAATCGTCCACACGTCGCCCTCGACGATCGGGCGCAGCTTGAGCGTCGCGCCGACGACGATGCCGAGCGTGCCCTCGGAGCCGATCATGAGCGCCGTGAGATCGAGCCCCGTCACGCCCTTGACGGTGCGGTGGCCGGTCGAGATCAGGGTGCCGTCGGCGAGCACGACGTCGAGCGCGAGCACCCACTCGCGAGTGACGCCGTACTTCGCGCACAGCAGGCCGCCCGCGTTGGTGGCGATGTTGCCGCCGACGGTCGAGATGGCGCGGCTCGCCGGATCCGGCGGCCACCACAGGCCGTGCGTCGCGAGCATCTCGTTGAGCTCGGCGTTGCGGATGCCCGGCTCGACGACGCAGGACTGGTCGACGAGCGAGACGTCGAGCAGGCGCCGCATCGCGTCGACCGAGACGACGAGCTCGCCGCCCCCGGCGATCGACCCGCCCGCGAGCCCCGTGCCGGCGCCGCGCGGCACGACCGGCACGCGGTGCTCGCTCGCCCAGCGCATCGCCGCCTGCACGTGCTCGACCGACCGCGCCTCGACGATCGCGAGCGGCGACGTCGCCGAGCGGTGCCCCGACTTGTCGGCGCGCGCGGCATCGAGCGCGAGGGGGTCGGTGACGAGCACGTGCGCGGGCAGGGACGCCCGCAGTGCCTCGAGGTCGACCGCGGTGCCGAGGCTCATCGCAGCACGAGCCCTTCGGTGAGGGTCCACGCGCCCGGCGTGCCCGTGAAGCGCACCGAGTGCGCGTTGTCGGGAGTCTCGGTCTCGAGACCCGTGACGTGGTCGGCGAAGGCACGGATGAAGGTGCCGTGCCCCACGATGACGAGGGCGTCGACCGGGTTGCGCGCCGCGACGTCGTCGACCGCGTCGACCGCGCGCCGCTGCAGGTCGTCGAAGTCCTCTTCGCCCGGCCAATCGGTGCCGAAGCGCGCCTGCGCCTCCTCCTTCGTCAGCCCCTCCGCCTCGCCGTAGGCGCGCTCGATGAGGCTCTCGTACCGGCCGGCGACCTCGAGGTCGAGCGCGGCCGCGATGATGTCGGCCGTGACGGCGGCGCGCTGCAGCGGCGAGGAGACCACGGCGTCCCAGTGCTCGTCGGCGAGCAGCCGCGCGGCCTCGTGCGCCTGCCCGATGCCGGTCTCGTTGAGTGGGATGTCGCTCGTGCCCTGGAGGCGACGGTTGAAGTTCCAGTCGGTCTGACCGTGTCTGACGAGCGCGATCTCCATGGCCCGAGCCTAGTGCCGCCGGCCAGGCCGCTCGGCGGAGCACCGGCTCCCATCCACAGGCTCACATTCCGCCGCGCTGCGCCGTTGGCAGAGTATGGGAGGAATGCAGCCATGACCCACAGCATCATCGACAGCCCCATCGGGGCCATCACGCTCGTCCGCGACGAGGCGGGCCTCACCGGCGTGTTCATGCTCGAGCACCGGCCCACGCCCGACGAGGCGCGCTTCGGCGAGCGCGACGACGCCGCGCTCGCCGACGCCGCGCGGCAGCTCGGCGAGTACTGGGCGGGGGAGCGCAGGGCGTTCGACCTGCCGCTCGCCCCGGCGGGGACGCCGTTCCAGCTGCGGGTGTGGGAGGCGCTGCGCTCCATCCCCTACGGCGAGACCCGCACCTACGGCTCGATCGCCGCCGCGGTCGGGCAGCCGACCGCCGTGCGCGCGGTCGGGCTCGCGAACAGCCGCAACCCGCTCTCGATCATCGTGCCGTGCCACCGCGTCGTCGGCGCGAGGGGAGCGCTGACCGGCTACGCGGGCGGCGTCGAGCGCAAGCGCTTCCTGCTCGACCACGAGTCGGGCGCGGCCCTCGCGCCCGGGCTAGATTCGGTCGCGTGAGCCGTGCGCCCTTCGACGCGATCGTCGCCCTGCACGGCGCACGGGTGTGGCGCGTGTGTCGGGCGCTGCTCGACGAGCCCGATGCCGAGGACGCATGGAGCGACACCTTCCTCGCCGCGCTCGAGGCCTACCCGCGACTCGCGCACGAGCGGAGCATCGAAGGCTGGCTCGTGACGATCGCGCACCGGAAGGCGATCGACGTGCTGCGTCGTCGCGCACGGCTCGTCGTCGGCGAGGTTCCCGAGCGGATCGCCCCCCAGCGCGGGCGCGACCTCGACCTCGCCCGCGCGCTCGCGCAGCTGCCCGAGCGCCAGCGCGAGGCGGTCGTGCTGCACCACCTCGGCGGGCTGCCCTTCGTCGACGTCGCGCTCGCCCTCGGCAGCTCGGCGGATGCGGCGCGGCGCGCCTCATCCGACGGCATGCGTCGGCTGCGCCACCTGATGGGAGGATCCGATGGCTGAGCCGATCGACGACATCGCGGCAGCGCTGCCGGCGCCGAGGCTCGACGCGCTGCGCGCGACGCTCGCCGAGCGGGCCGCCGCGAGCGGCCTGCTCGACGTCGCCTACCGCTCGCTCGAGACCGAGCTGGGTTCGCTGCTGCTCGCCTCGACGCCCGAGGGCCTCGTCTCGGTCACCTTCGACGGCGACCACCCCGACGCGACCCTCGAGCGGCTCGCGGTCGCGGTGAGCCCGCGCGTGCTCGAGGCGCCCGCGCGGCTCGACGACGCCGCGCGAGGGCTGGCGCGCCTCATCGACGGTCGCGCGCGCCGCTTCGAGGGGCGGCTCGACCTCTCGCTCGCGCGCGGCTTCGGCCGGCAGGTCATCGAGCAGCTGCAGCGGATCCCGTACGGCGAGACGCGCAGCTATGCGCAGGTGGCGGCGTCGATCGGCTCGCCGCGCGCCGTGCGCGCCGTCGGCACGGCGTGCCGCCGCAACCCGTTGCCGATCGCCATCCCGTGCCACCGCGTCGTGCGCAGCGACGGGCAGCTCGGGCAGTACGTGGGCGGCGTCGAAGCAAAGCGGCGGCTGCTGGGGCTCGAGTCGGGCGCCGCGCGCGGCGAGCGGGAGGCAGAAGCGATGCCTGAGTAGGCCGAGCCGCGCTGCATCGGAGGCCGGCGCCGATACCGTGGAGGCGTGCCCACCACCGAGCTCCTCGCCGTCGTCGAGCGCGACGGCTTCATCGAATCCGAGCACCGCGGGGTCGCCGTGCTCGTCGGCCCCGACGGCCGCATGCTCGAGTCGTTCGGCGACGTTGCGCAGCCGTTCCTCGCTCGCAGCAGCCTCAAGCCCCTCTACGCGGCGGCGCTGCTCGATGCCGGGCTCATCGAGCTCGAGCCCGCCCACGCGGCGCTCGCGAGCGCGAGCCACCACGCGCAGCAGGAGCACCTCGACACGGCCGAGGCGATGGCTGCGGCGCTCGGCGTCGACGAGGCCGAGCTGCGCTGCCCGCCGATGCGCGCGCCCGACGGCGCGCTGCGCCGCTTCGCCCACCTGTGCGCTGGCAAGCACATCGCCCTCGCCGCCGCGGCTCGGGCGATGGGCGCATCGGCCGACTACTGGAGCGACGACCATCCGCTCGTCGGCGTGCTGCGCGACGGCCTCGCGGCGGCCGCCGACGAGCCGATCCAGCGGCTCGCGCACGACGGCTGCGGCGCCGTCGTCTTCCCGACCACCCCCGTGGGCTTCGCGCGCGCCTTCCGCCGCCTCGCCCCGGACGGCACGGGTGCCCACCGATTCGTCGGCGACGCCATGCGCGCGCATCCGACCCTCATCGACGGCGCGGGCAAGCCTGACGCCGTCGTGATCGCCGAGACCGGATGCGCGACGAAGTTCGGCGCCGAGGGCACGCAGGCGATCGTCGCGCCCGACGGCACGACGGCGGTCGTGAAGACCGCCGACGGCGCGCGCCGGGCCGGCGCGCCCGTCGCGCTCGCGCTGCTCGAGCGAGCCGGCGCGATCCCGGCGGGCACGCTCGACCGGCTCGCGGCGCCGCTCGGGCTCGTGCAGCTGAGCGCCGACGTGCCGGTCGGCATCCTGCGGGTCGCGTTCTGACGGGTGCCGCGGCGCGCCGTGATGGCCCACCACCCCTCCCGAGCAGCGTCCGCGCCGCTGCGCGCCGGTTAGCCTGAAGCCATGACCGTCTTCGCCATGGCCCCCGACGGCGTGAGGATCGCCCTGCACGAGCTCGGGGATCCGAGCGGCCAGCCGGTGCTCATGATCCACGGCTTCTCCTCGAACACGCGCCGCAACTGGATCGACACCGGGTGGAGCGACGCGCTGGCCTCGGCCGGTCTGCGCGGGATCGGCATGGATCTGCGCGGGCATGGCGAGAGCGCCCGCCCCTCCACCGGCTACGAGGTCGCGCGCTTCATCGACGACGTCGACGCGGTGCTCGAGCAGCTCGCGCTCGACGAGCCGCCGGGGGCGATCGGGTACTCGATGGGAGCGAGGCTCCTGTGGCGCCATGCGGGCACCAGGCCGTTCGCGTTCCGGGCGCTCGTGCTCGGCGGGCTGCCCGCGGACGACCCGTTCCAGCGCTTCGACCTCGAGCTGGCGCGCAGGGCGCTCGCGGGTGAGGCGGAGCCGGGCCCGATGGAGACGTTCGTCGTTGAGCTCGCGGGCATCTTCCCCGAGCACGACCCGGCGACGCTCGTGACGCTCGCGGGCGAGGTCTCGGGGACGCTGTTCGACCCGGAGAAGGCGCCGCCGGAGGTGCCGACCCTGCTCATGACCGGCGACGAGGACGACAGGGCGGACGACACGCGAGCGCTGCTGCCACTCCTGCCGCGGGGAGCGTTCGAGCCCATCCCGGGACGCAACCACATGAACGCGCCGACCTCGGGCGCCTTCCGGCGCACCGCATCCGCCTTCCTCGCGCAGCAGCTCGGCGGCTGAGGAGCGGCGAGGGGCACTCCGGCAGGAGCGGGAGCGGCATGCCAACGCGCCGTCGCCGCGACGTGCAGAGGGCCGGCCGAGTCCCCTCAGCCGGCCCCAGTCCCTTGCACCAAGCGAGGCATGACCATCGCTTCCGCTGACCGCCACAGCACTACGATCAACGTGCTTCGACGATATAACGGATCGATAACGAGCGCGCCTAGAACGCCCTGTGATCTTCCTGTGGTGTGTGGCCCGCGCCCTCAGAAGCGGTCGGGGCTCGGTCCGCTCGCGAGCACGGTGACGTCGGCGTGCCGGTCGAAGCGGTACCCGGCGCCGCGCACCGTGCGGATGATCTCTGCATAGTCGCCGAGCTTCGCGCGGAGGCGGCGCACGTGCACGTCGATCGTGCGCTCGTTGGGTCGGTCCGCGGCGTCGGCGTCCCACAGCGCGTCGATGATCTCGCAGCGCCCGACCGTCGTGCCCTCGCGCAGCACGATGTGCTGCAGGAGCTCGAACTCGCGGTAGGTGAGCGGCGCGATCTCGTCGCCGAGCGCGACGCGCTTGCGGGTGAGGTCGATGACGATGCCGGCGTCGGCCTCGGTGGCCGGCTGCTGCACGGCAGGGTCGCCGAGCGCGCGACGCACGACGTCGACGTCGCGGCCACCGGCGCCCGCCGGCGCGAGCGCGACCGCGGCGTGCGTCTGCGCGCTCGGCGCGAGCTTCGCGGTCAGCGCGCGCAGCTCGCCGACGAGGCGCGCGAGCTCGACGCGGTCGGCGGCCGCGGCGTCCTCGCCCAGGCCGACGTAGAGCACGAAGCCGCGCGCCTCGGTGCCCTCGGGCACGGCCCGCACGGGGCTGGAGGCAGGGGCGGCGGGGCGGATGCGCTCGGGTGCGAGGGCGGTCGAGCCCTTGGTCGCGCTCGAGCCGAAGGCGGCGTGCTCGCGCGAGGGGCGGCGGGTGCGGGTGGCGAGGGGAGCGGCGATGTCGGTGATGGTCATGATGGGCCTTCCGGCGTGAGTCGGCGGCGACCGAGCCGCGCGTGCGCGGGCAAGGGCGATGAGGCCGTCGACGAGGGGTGTCGACCGCGAGGTCGAGGTGTCGGGGCGAACCTGCTGGTTCTGCGACCGCTCCGGGGTGGGGACCCGGTGGCTGCTCAGGCCGGAGGCGTGCGACGCGAGCGCGTCAGCGACTCCTCAAGGAGCGGTCGGGCGGTGCGAGCTGCGCTCAAGCACACATTCGACGCATGTCGACCATCGGCATCATCATGCCGTTCGTCCCGTTCGTCGCGAGGACGGACTGGGGGCGGAAGGTGGTCGTCATGCCTGCCAGTATCGCCGCTTCGGTCGCGCGATGTCAAACGCCGCGGCAGTGCGCCCCAGCACGAGCGCTCGCCCCGCTCGCCTCGGCGTCAGTCGCCGACCGTGCCGTAGAGCCGGTCGCCCGCGTCGCCGAGGCCCGGCACGATGAAGCCGCGCTCGTCGAGGCCCTCGTCGAGCGCACCGAGCACGACGGTCACGTCGCGCCCCTCCATCTCGCGCTCGACGCGCGCGAGCCCCTCGGGCGTGCCGAGCAGGCAGATGGCGGTGACGTCGACCGCGCCGCGGTCGAACAGGAACTGCATCGCGCCGGAGAGCGAGCCGCCCGTGGCGAGCATGGGGTCGAGCACGAAGCACTGGCGGTCCGAGAGGTCGTCGGGCAGCCGCTCGGCGTACGTCGCGGGCTCGAGCGTCTCCTCGTTGCGCGCCATGCCGAGGAAGCCGACCTCGGCGGTCGGCACGAGCGCCGTCATCCCCTCGAGCATGCCGAGGCCGGCGCGCAGGATCGGCACGACGAGCGGCCGCGGCTCAGCGATCGCGACGCCCGTCGTGGTCGTCACGGGCGTCCGGATCTCCTTGGGCGCGACGCGCACGTTGCGGGTGGCCTCGTAGGCCAGCAGCGTCATGAGCTCGCCCACGAGCGCGCGGAACGTGGGGGAGGGGGTCGCCGCATCGCGCAGCACGGTCAGCTTGTGCGTGATGAGCGGGTGGTGGGCGACGTGGACTCGCATAGGGTTCAGGGTAGTGGCCCCGTGCGGGCGCGTCGCGCAGGAGCGGGCGCGGGCGCGGAGGCCCGCGGCTCGAGACGAGGAGAGCGGATGCGGCCAGCGGCGCGCGACGAGGCGCTCATGCGCCTGGCGCTCGAGCAGGCCGCGGCGGCCGAGACGACCGCCGACGTGCCCGTCGGCGCGGTCGTCGTCGACGCATCCGGCACCGTCATCGGCACCGGCCGCAACGAGCGCGAGGCTCGGCACGACCCGACGGCCCACGCCGAGGTCGTGGCGCTGCGCGAGGCGGCGGCGCGCGGCGGCTCGTGGCGGCTCGACGGATGCACGCTCGTCGTCACGCTCGAGCCGTGTGTCATGTGCGCCGGCGCGATCCTCGCGAGCCGCGTCGAGCGCGTCGTCTTCGGGGCGTGGGACGAGAAGGCGGGGGCCGCGGGCAGCGTCGTCGACGTGCTGCGCGAGCGGCGGCTGCCGCACCGCGTCGAGGTCGTCGCGGGCGTGCTCGCCGACGAGGCCGAGGCGCAGCTGCGCGCGTTCTTCGCCGCCCGCCGCTGAGCCGGCGTCAGCCCCAGAAGACGGCGATGAGCAGGTTGAGCACCGCGAGGCCGCCCGCGATGTGGAAGAGGGTCTTCAAGCGGCGCTCGGGCAGCTCGACGTCCGCGACCGAGACCGCGCCGCCGGCCTTGAGGCTCGCCTTCTCGGCGCGGATCGCCCGCTGGCGCAGGAATCCGACGAGCGCGGCGACGAACACGACGAGCGCGATGATGCCCTTGATGCCGAGCTTCATGTGGTTCGGCTCCTCGTCGCCCGCCATCGCCAGCCCGTAGAGCGCGACGCCCGAGACGAGCTGGATCGAGGCGCCCGTGAGCAGGATCGCGAAGCTGAAGCCGGACTTCGCGCGCATCTGCACGAAGAACGTGCCGACGAGCAGCGAGAGGCCGATCAGGTGCGCGGCGAGGAGGAGGGCGTGCAGGAAGTCCATGTAGCCAGCCTACACACGGCCGCTGGCGCGAGTCAGTTGCCCGACTGGATGACGATGTGGTCGGTCGAGGGCGCGATCTCGGGCTGCTCGATGTAGAGGTCGGGCTCGATGTAGATGACGCGAGCGTGCGGCACCTCGGTGCGCAGCGTCGACTCGAGGTCGTTGATCGTCGTCGCGATGTGCTCGATGTCCGACTGCGGCGGGAAGGCCACCTTCGCCGCGACCATGAGCTCATCGGGGCCGAGGTAGAGCGTCTTCATGTGGATGAGCGACTCGACGCCCGCGTTCGCGTTGAGGATGCGCTGGATGCGCGCGTGGTCCTCGGGCGTCGCGCCCTCGCCGATGAGCAGCGACTTCATCTCGATCGCGAGCACGATCGCCACGAGGATGAGCAGCACGCCGATGCACAGCGTGCCGATCGCGTCGAAGACGGGGTTGCCGGTGAGCGCCGTGAGGCCGACGGCGACGAACGCGAACACGAGGCCGAGCAGCGCCGCGATGTCCTCGAGCAGCACGACGGGCAGCTCGGGACTCTTCGCCTTGCGGATGAAGTCGACCCAGCGCGCCTTGCCGCGCACGAGGTTCGCCTCCCTGACCGCGGTGCGCAGCGAGAAGCTCTCGAGCACGATCGCGATGCCGAGCACGAGCAGCGGCAGCCACCACAGCTCGAGCTCGTGCGGGTGCTGCAGCTTGTCGATGCCCTCGTAGATCGAGAAGAGGCCGCCGACCGAGAAGAGCACGAGCGCGACGATGAACGCCCAGATGTAGCGCTCGCGCCCGTAGCCGAACGGGTGCTCGACGTCAGCCTTGCGCTTCGCGAGCCGCCCGCCGAGCAGCAGCAGCAGCTGGTTGCCGGCGTCGGCGACCGAGTGGATCGCCTCGGCGAGCATCGACGCGGAGCCCGAGAAGAACCAGGCGACGAACTTCGTGATGGCGATGCCGGTGTTCGCGAGGAACGCCGCGACGACCGCCTTCGTACCGTGGGATGCGCTCACGGCGCGATTCTACGCCGCACGGCCCTGAGCGTCAGGGCGCCGCCGCTAGCCTGGCCGCATGAGCGACCTCCTCCCTCCCATCGCCATGCTCGGCGTCGGCTCCATGGGCGGCGCGATCCTGCAGGGCCTCGTGCGGCACGGCGCCGAGTCGATCGTCGTCACCAACCGCAGCCCCGAGAAGGCCGCGCGGCTCCGCCTCGACGGCGTCGAGTCGATCGCGCTCGCCGACGAGCCGGGCGGCAACGCGCGCGCGGTCGCGGGGGCGAAGCTCGTCGTGCTCGGCGTCAAGCCCGCGGGCATCGTCGACCTCGCGCGCGAGATCGGGCCGCACCTGGCCGCGGATGCCGTGGTGGTCTCGATCGCCGCGGGCACCACGACCGCGTCCATCGAGGCCGTCCTGCCCGCGTCCGTCTCGGTGGTGCGCGCGATGCCGAACACGCCGTCGACGGTCGGGCTCGGCGTCACGGGCGTCGCGGGCGGCAGCCGCTCGAGCGCCGAGGACGTCGCGCTCGTCGCGCGGATGTTCGAGGCGGTCGGCGAGGTCATCGTGCTCGACGAGGCGCAGATCGACGCGCTCTCGACGATCTCGGGCTCGGGACCGGCCTACGTGTTCCTGCTCATCGAGGAGCTCACGGGCACGGCGGAGCGGATGGGCTTCGCGCCCGAGCAGGCGGCCACGATGGTGCAGGGCACCTTCCGCGGCGCGGCGGAGCTGCTCGCCGCCGACGGCGCGGAGCCCGCGGAGCTGCGTCGGCGCGTGACGAGCCCCAAGGGCACGACCGAGCGAGCGATCGGCGTGCTGCAGGAGGCGCGCCTGGGGGAGGTCTTCGACCGCGCGACCGCCGCGGCGCTCGAGCGGGCTCGCGAGCTCGCGGCCGGCTGAGCCGCGTCAGCAGCCCGAAGGGAACGCGCGCCCAGGGGCACGGCAGCCCCAGCGCGCCACTCGGAGGCGCGTCAAAGGCTCGTGCCGTCGACGTACTGCCAGCCGGCGTCGCGGCGGAACCGGCTCGACTCCCGCAGCGAGCCGCGCGTGCCGTCGGCGATCCAGTGCGCCTCGAACGCCACCGTGCCCTCCCGGTCGAACGGCCCGCCGCCCGTGGCGCCGAGCACGTCGAGGCGCAGCCAGCGGATGCCCGCATCGAGCTCGAGCGAGCGGGGGCGGGTGGACGCGTGCCACGAGGCGAGCAGCCAGTCGGCGTTCCCGACGGCGAAGGCCGAGTACCGCGAGCGCATGAGCGACTCGGCCGTCGCCGCCGCGCGCTCGCCGCGGTGGATGGGCGCGCAGCACTCGCCGAACGGCAGGCCCGTGCCGCACGGGCAGCGCGCGGCGTCGCCGAGCGCCGCGGTCACGAGGCGGCCCCTGCCCGGCTCACGAGCCTGCCGCGGCGCGCACGACGAGCCGGGCCACGGTGCGCGTCACGAGCCGAGGCCGGCGAAGCGCTCGATGTCCGCCTGGTTGCCCGAGACGATGATGAGGTCGTGGTTCGAGACGACCGTCTCGGGCGTCGCGTAGGTGAAGGCGCCGCCGGGGCTCTTCACGCCCACGACCGTGAGGTGGTACTTCGAGCGCACCTGCGACTCGGCGAGCGAGATGCCCCGGATGCGCTTGGGCGGGTACATCTTCACGATCGCGAACTGGTCGTCGAACTGGATGTAGTCGAGCATGCGGCCCGAGACGAGGTGCGCGACGCGCTCGCCGGCCTCCGCCTCGGGGTAGATGACGTGGTTGGCGCCGATGCGGCTGAGGATCTTGCCGTGCGACTGGCTGATCGCCTTCGCCCAGATCTGCGGGATGCCGAGGTCGACGAGGTTGGCGACGATGAGCACGGAGGCCTCGATCGAGGAGCCGACCGCGCAGACCGCGATCGAGAAGTCCTGCGCGCCGAGCTGCCGCAGCGCGTCGAGCGAGCGAGCGTCGGCCTGCACCGTGTGCGTGAGCCGCTCCGACCACTTCTGCACGAGGTTGATGTCGCCGTCGATGGCGAGCACCTCTCGATCGAGGCGAGCGAGCTGCCCGGCCGTCGCGGCGCCGAACCGCCCGAGCCCGATCACGAGCACGGGCGCGTCGTGCGGAATCCTGTCAACCAACGATCGGCCTCTCCTCGGGGCGCGTGAACAGCTGCGTGCGCTGGCTGGCGGCCAGCGCCGCGGCGAGCGTCACACTACCAATGCGCCCGGCGAACATCGTCAGCGCGAGGATCACCTTCGCGCTGTCCTCGAGCCCCGAGTGGGTGAAGCCCGTCGAGAGCCCCACGGTGCCGAAGGCGCTGATGACGTCGAAGAGCACGAACGACATCGGCGCGCCCGTGATCTCGAGCAGCACGACCGTGACGGTCGCGATGATCGTCGCGCTCCACAGCGTGACCGAGACGGCCAGGCGCAGCACGTCGGAGGGGATGCGGCGATCGAACGCCTCCATCGACCGGCGCCCCCGCGCCTCGGCGACCGCAGCGAGGAACAGGATCGCGAGCGTCGTCACCTTGATGCCGCCCGCGGTCGAGGCGGAGCCGCCGCCGACGAACATGAGCATGTCGGTCACGAGCAGGCTCGAGTTGTGCAGCAGGCCGAGGTCGTCGATCGCGAAGCCGCCGGAGCGTGCCATCGACGAGAGGAAGAAGGCGTGCAGCAGCTGCTGGCCGAAGTCGCGCGTGCCCCACGAGTCGGGGTTGCCCCACTCGAGCACGAGGTAGACGAGGCCGCCCGCGAGGAAGAGCATGATCGAGACCGAGATCGTCAGCTTCACGTGCAGCGACCACTGGCGCGGGTGGCCGAGGTGCTTGAGCAGCACGAAGTAGACGGGGAACCCCAGCGAGCCCGTGAAGACGCCGAGCATGAGCACGATGAGGAACCAGGGGTCGGTCGCATACGGCTCGAGCCCCTCGACCGTCGGGACGAAGCCCGAGTTCGTGAACCCCATGATCGCCCAGTAGGTCGCCTCGTAGAGCGCGGCGAGCGGATCCTTGCCCTCCATGAGCACGCGCGGGTACAGCAGCACGACGAGGGCGGCCTCGAACACGAGCACCGACAGGGCGACGATGCGCAGCAACCCGCCGACCTCGCCGAGCCGGATGGCCTGGCCCTCCTTCACGACGCCCTTGCGCACGCGCGACGGGTTCGTGTCGCTCGCCGCCATGAGGCGCTGCCGGAGGCCGAGCCGGCGGGCGACGGTCATGCCGAGCAGCGAGGCGAGGGTCAGCACGCCGATGCCGCCGACCTCGACGCCGATCATCACCATCGCGTTGCCGAAGGGACTCCAGTGGGTAGCCATGTCGACGACGGTGAGGCCCGTGACGCACACGACGCTCACCGCTTGGAAGAAGGCGTCGACGATCGGCGTCGGCGTGCCGTCGGCGGAGGCCCAGGGCGTCGCGAGCAGGACCGTGAACAGGAGGTTCAGACTCGCGAAGACGAGGATCGCGAAGCGCGCCGGGTAGGAGTTGGCGAACTCGTCGAGCAGGTCGCGCGAGCGCTCGAGGAACGACCCCTCGGAGGAGGTCCGCTGCTGAGCCACGTGGTGCGCCCCTCCCGCGGGAACCGTGGGCGCCGGCGGCGCCAAACGGGCTTAGCGTAGTCCTTCCAGCCGGATGGGCTCGGTGCCGCCGGGTTTGTCGCGCTCCCGCCCCGCTGGCATGCTTTCCGCATGGCCGACATCTTCAGCGTCATCGCGGACAGCACGCGACGCGACATCCTGAGCGTGCTCCTCGAACGACGCGGAACGACGGGCGAGGCGAGCGTGAGCCAGATCGTCGACGCCCTCGGCGTGCCGCAGCCGACCGTCTCGAAGCACCTGCGCACGCTCCGCGACGCGGGGCTCGTGACCGTGCGGGAGGACGGCCAGCACCGCTTCTACGCGATCGTGCTCTCGCCCTTCGACGAGATCGACGACTGGCTCATGCCGTTCATCTTCGCGGAGGGCGACCAGGATCAGACGAGCCTGGGCGCCGCCGCCTTCGCCGCGTGGGCCGGGGTGAACGTGCAGGCACCGCTGCGCGCGGCCGCCGACCAGGCCCGGCAGGCGGCCGAGCAGGCCCGCATCGCCGCGGAGCAGGCTCTCGCTCGCGTCTCGGAGCGCGTCGAGCACCCCGCGCCCGTCGGTGCCTCGCTCGGGCGCAGGGCCGCCGAGAGCGCGCACGACCTGCGCGAGCGCATGCAGGAGGCGAGGGACCGCATCACCGAGGTGCAGGATCGCCTGCACGAGATGCAGTCGCGCGCGTCGCAGCGCATCGACGAGGCGCGCGGCAAGAAGCGCGACCGCGACGACGTGCCGGGCGACGAGCCCGCCGCGTGGGCAGCGGATGAGCTCGAGGCCGACGGGCGCTCCGCTCGAGACGGCGACGACGCCAGACTCGACTGAGCCGGCGACGCACGGCCGCTGCCGCCTGGTCGCGGTGCTCCGACGAGCCTCGACATGCGGGAGGATGCCGGATTCCGGTACGCTGTCCCGAGCGTTTTCCCTGCGCTGATGTCGGCTCGCCTGCTGGCGGGGCCGATCGCGCAGCGTCGACGAGCAATCTCAACCGGAAGTGAGGAACCTCAATGGGTTCTGTGGTCAAGAAGCGCCGCAAGCGCATGGCGAAGAAGAAGCACCGCAAGCTGCTTCGCAAGACGCGCCACCAGCGTCGCAACCGCAAGTAGCGCGGAGTCGTGAGCCGGGACCTGCAGCCGCAGGCTCCCGGCTCTCGCATGTCTAGGCTGGCTGCATGGTCGAGATCACGCTCATCGCCAAGCCGGGCTGCCACTTGTGCGACGAGGCGAGGCCCGTCGTCGAGCGCGTCGTCGCCGGCTTCGACGACGTGACGCTCACCGAGGTCTCGATCCTCGACGATCCCGCCCTCGAGGCCCGCTGGTCCGACGACATCCCGGTCGTGCTCATCGACGGGCGCCCCCACTCCTCGTGGCGCGTCGACCCCGCGAAGCTCACCGACCGCATCCGGCAGCGCATCGCGACCGTCGGGTGAGCGCGCGCCCGCGCAGGGCGGCGCTCGCGACGACCGCGAGGCTCGAGCGGGCCTCGAGGCCCGAGCGGGCCTCGAGGCGCGAGCGCGCCGCTAGGGCGTGAGGCGCGTCGGACCGCGGAAGAGGTAGGTCGACTCGCGGATCGAGCTGAGCCCCAGCATGAGCATGACGACGCGGGCGAGCCCCATGCCGAAGCCGCCGTGCGGCGGCACGCCGTAGCGGAAGAAGTCGAGGTACTCCTCGAGCTCGGCCGCATCCATGCCCTTCTCGGCGATCTGCGCCTCGAGCACGTCGACGCGGTGCTCGCGCTGCGCGCCCGTCGAGATCTCGACGCCGTTGTAGATGAGGTCGTAGGAGTTCGTGACCTCCGGGCGTCCCTCGGGGCGCAGGTGGTAGAACGGCCGCACGCTCGCGGGGTACTCGGTCACGAAGACGAAGTCGTGGCCGAGCTGCTCCTGGACGTGCTGCGAGATCTGGCGCTCCGCCTCGGGGTCGAGGTCGCCGTCGGCGCGCTCGATGCGGTGGCCGCGCGCCTCGACGATCCGCTTGACCTCGGCGTGCGGGATGCGCGGGAAGGGCGTGGTGGGCACCTGGAGCTCGATGCCGAAGTGCTGCTGGATGTCGGCGCCGTGCCGCTCGACGACCGCGGCGATCGCCTTCGTCAGCAGCGTCTCGTGGAGCTGCATGACGTCCTCGTGGCTCTCGATCCACGAGATCTCGCTGTCGACCGACGTGAACTCGGTGGCGTGGCGGCTCGTGAACGAGGGGTCGGCGCGGAAGGCCGGCGCGATCTCGAAGATCTTGCCGAAGCCCGCCGACTGCGCCATCTGCTTGAACAGCTGCGGCGACTGCGCGAGGTAGGCCGTCGTCTCGAAGTAGGGCACCTCGAAGAGCTCTGCGCGCGACTCGGAGGCGGTCGCCATGAGCTTGGGCGTGTGCAGCTCGATGAAGCCCTCGTCGATCCAGTGCTGGCGCAGCGCGTGCTCGATCGTCGTCTGCACGCGGAAGATGAGCTGCGCCTCCGGGCGGCGCAGGTCGAGGAAGCGCCAGTCGAGCCGCTTGTCGATCGAGGAGTCCTCGGCGATCGGCGAGTCCTTGGCGACCGACTCGACCGTGAGCGAGCGCACCTTCACCTCGAGCCCGCCGAGCTTGACGCGCTCATCGGCCTTGAGGTCGCCCTCGACGGAGATGAAGGAGCCGTGCATGAGCGACGAGATCGTCGCCGCGGTCTCGGTCGTCTCCTCGTTCACCGGGTTGACGAGCTGCGCGGAGCCAGACTCGTCGCGCAGGATGACGAACTGCACCCGCTTCTGGTCGCGCACCTTCTCGACCCAGCCCGCCACCTTCACGGGTCCGTCGGGGAGCGATGCGAGGTCCTTGATGAGCGTCCGCTGAGTCACGCGCTCGATCCTACCGATGCGCGCGGCACCTACGACCGGGGCGAGCCCCAGCGCGCGAGCGCGACCCATCCGGCGACGAGGGCGAGCGCCGACGCCGCGAGCATCGCCCAGCCCGCCCAGGCCGCCACCCCATCCGTCGTCTCGGAGGCGACGAGCAGCCACACGCCGCCCGCGGCGAGCGCGGCGACGCCGAGCGCGACCGGGAGCCCGTGGCGCACGCGCGCGATCGAGCCCGACCACACCCACAGCATCGTCGCCGCGAGCACCACGACGAGGGCGATCAGCAGCGGCACGAGCAGGGGCATGCGGGCCATTCTGCCGGTCCCGGAGTCCATAGGCTCGCCCGGTACGATGGCGGCCATGCCCGCCCGTCGCCTCCATCTCGTGCGCCATGGCGAGGTGCACAACCCCGACGGCGTGCTCTACGGGCGCATGCCGGGCTTCGTGCTCTCCGAGCGCGGGCACCGCATGGCGCAGCTCGCCTCCGGCCACCTCTCGAGCGGCGCGGCGGCCAGGCCCGTCGTGCGGCTCGCGGCGAGCCCGCTCGAGCGCGCGCAGCAGTCGGCGCAGCACTGGGCCGACGCGTTCGGCCTCGAGATCCGCACCGAGCACCGCATCATCGAGCCCGTGAACGCGTTCGAGGGCAAGACCTTCGAGGCCTCCGGAGCGCTCTCGCACCCGGCGTCGTGGCCGCTGCTGCGCAATCCCTTCAAGCCCTCGTGGGGCGAGCCCTACCGCGCCATCGCGCAGCGCATGCGCGCGGCGATGGAGGACGCGTGGGACGAGCTCGAGGAGTCGGGCGACGACGGCGACATCGTCATGGTCAGCCACCAGTCGCCCATCTGGATCGCGCACCTCGACATCGCCGGCAAGCGCTTGTGGCACGACCCGCGCACGCGGCGCTGCGGGCTCTCCTCCATCACCTCCTTCACCCGCATCGAGGGCCGCTTCACCGAGATCGGCTACGTCGAGCCGGCCGCAGCGGTCGACGCCGTCGACAACGGAGCGGTGTGAGCCGGGGCATCGTGCGGGGCCGTCGGATGCGGGTCGCGGCCGCGTTCGGAACCGTCGTCGCCGCGGTCGCCCTCGCGGGCTGCGCGTCGGCCGACGGCGTGGCCGGCCAGGTCGGCGACGCCGGCTACATCGCCGGTGACGGCGTCGTCACCGAGGTCGCGCCCGAGCAGCGCGCGGCGCCGAGCGCCTTCTCCGGCCCGCTCGTCGACGGGGGCGAGTTCGACTCCTCGTCGCTCGACGGCGTCGCGCTCGTCAACTTCTGGTACGCCGCGTGCCCGCCGTGCCGCGTCGAGGCCCCCGTGCTCGCCGAGCTCCACGCCGAGTTCGGCGATCGGGTCGACTTCCTCGGCGTCAACACGCGCGACGGCGCCGCGCAGGCGGCCGCATTCGAGGAGCAGTTCGGCGTCGAGTACCCGTCGATCCTCGACGACGAGTCGGCGCAGGCGCAGCTCGCCTTCACGGGCATCATCGCCCCGAACGCGGTGCCGTCGACGATCATCCTCGACGCCGAGGGCCGCGTCGCGGCTCGCGTCTCCGGCGCCGTGACCGACACGAGCATCCTCTCGACCCTGCTGCGGGAGGAGCTCGAGCGGTGACGCCCGTTCCCGCTCTCGCCGCGCTCGCTCCGCTGCCGATCCTCGGTGCGGCCCCGCTCGCCGGCTTCGACCCCGCGGGCGCGGTGCTGAGCGGCCAGCTGCTCGTCTCGGTGCCCATCGCCCTGCTCGCGGGGCTCGTCTCGTTCGCGAGCCCGTGCATCCTGCCGCTCGTGCCCGGCTACCTCGGGCTCGTCGGCTCGCTCGTGGGCGACAGGGAGACCGGTCGCGGCCGGCTCGCCGCGGGCGTCGCCCTGTTCATCGCCGGCTTCACGCTCGTGTTCGTGCTCGGCAACGCCGTCGTGGGCGCCGCGAGCGGCTTCCTGCTGCAGCACGCCGACCTGCTCGTGCGCATCCTCGGCGTCGTGCTCGTGCTCCTCGGCCTCGTCTTCGTCGGGCAGTTCTCCTTCCTCCAGCGCGTCTGGAAGCCGCAGCAGGTCAAGGCGGGCGGCATGTGGGCCGCGCCGCTCGTCGGCATCGTCTTCGCCCTCGGGTGGACGCCGTGCTCCGGCCCGACGCTCGCCGCGATCAGCGCGCTCACCGTCACGACCGGCAGCGCCTGGCAGGGCGCGATCCTCGGCCTCGCGTACGCGCTCGGGCTCGGCATCCCGTTCCTGCTCATCGCGCTCGGGCTCGGCTGGGCCGGCGGCGCCGTCGCGTGGCTGCGCCGACACATCCGCCTCGTCAACATCCTCGGCGGCGCGATGCTCATCGCCATCGGCGTGCTGATGGTGACGGGCGCGTGGAACGCCATCATGCAATCGCTCCAGGGATGGATCGCCTCCGTTGTCACGATCATCTAGCTCCGACCCGCTGCGCCCGGGCGACCACATCGACGCGCCGGAGGCCGCGCCCGCGGCACCCGGCGGGCCGCGCCTGGGCGTCGCCGGCTGGCTCCGGTTCCTCTGGCGGCAGCTCACGTCGATGCGCACGGCGATCGTGCTCCTGCTGCTGCTCGCGGTCGGCGCGATCCCCGGCAGCCTCGTGCCGCAGCGCTCGAGCGACCCCAACGGCGTCATCCAGGTGCGTGCCGACAACCCCGACCTCGTCTGGCTCTACGACGCGCTCTCGCTCCACGACGTCTACTCGAGCCCGTGGTTCTCGGCCATCTACATCCTGCTGTTCACGTCGCTCGTCGGCTGCGTCATCCCGCGCCTCGTGCACCACTGGCGCGCCATGCGGGCGCAGCCGCCGCGCACCCCCGCCAGGCTCTCGCGCCTCGTGGGGTTCCAGACCGTGCCGGGCGACGCATCCGACCTCGACCGCGCCGAGCGGGTGCTGCGCCGCCTCGGCTACCGCACCGCGCGCTACGGCGAGTCGGTCTCGGCCGAGCGGGGCTACCTGCGCGAGACCGGGAACCTCCTGTTCCACATCGCGATGCTCGCGATCATCGTCGTCGTCGGCCTCGGCTCGGGCTTCGGCTACAACGGGCAGCGGCTGCTCGTCGAGGGCCGCGGCTTCGCGAACGCGCTCTCGAGCTACGACACCTTCTCGTCGGGGCAGTGGTTCGATGACGCCGCGCTCGCGCCCTTCGCCCTGCAGCTCGACGAGCTCGACGTCGTCTACGAGACCGAGAACCCCAACGCGATCGGCGCACCGCTCGACTTCACCGCGCACGTCGCGGTCACCGAGGGCGGCGAGGAGCGCCAGGCGCAGATCAAGGTGAACGAGCCGCTGTCGGTCGCCGGCGCCGACCTCTACCTCATCTCCAACGGCTACGCCCCGCGGATCTCGGTGCGCGACGCCGAGGGCGACCTCGTCTACGACGAGTACACGCCCTTCCTCGCGCAGGACGACCTCATGACGAGCCTCGGCGTCATCAAGGTCGCCGACGGCCTCGACGAGCAGCTCGGCCTGCGCGGCTTCTTCTACCCGACCGCCTTCCAGCAGGAGACCGGCGCGCTCGCCTCCGGCTACCCCGACCTCGTCAACCCCGTGCTGTCGCTGCAGGCGTTCACGGGCGACCTCGGGCTCGACGCGGGCATCCCGCGATCGGTCTACGCGCTCGAGACCGACGCGATGACGCCGATCGCCGGCGGCGAGGCGGACGTCGAGGCGCTCACGATGGTGCCGGGCGAGACGGTGGAGATCCCGGGCGGGCTCGGCACGATCACGTTCGAGGACGTGCGCCGCTACGGCGTGATCGAGGTGCACGTCGACCACACGCAGGCGCCGGTGTTCTGGATCGCGATGCTCATCCTCGCCTCGCTGCTCGGATCGCTGCTCATCCCGCGCCGCCGCATGTGGGTCAAGGCGGCGGATGGGCGGCTCGAGGTCGCGGGCCTCGCGCGCGGCGAGGACCCCACGCTCGAGCGCGCGGTCGACGACCTCGCGAAGCGGCTCGCGGAGGATGCGGCGGGCGGCTCGGGCGGCTCGGGCGGCTCGGGCGGCTCGGGCGGCGGCTCCGCGGCCGCCGAGCGAGGCGCGGGCGACGCCGCGGCGGGCGGCTCGGGCGGCTCGGGCGGCTCGGGCGGCGGCTCCGCGACCGCCGAGCGAGGCGCGCGCGATGCCGCGGCGGGCGGCCCCGGCGGCCTCTCGGACGACGGATCCGACCCGGCCCGCTCGTGACCCCGAGAGTACGATTGCAGGATGCCCGTGGCTGAACTCGACTCCTACTCGCTGCTGCTCGTCTACTCGGCGATGGCGGTGTACACGCTCGCGTTCATCGCCTACGCGGTGGACGTCGCGCGGCGCTCGGCGGCCAAGCCCGTGCCCGCAGAGGTGCGCGAGCTCGTCGGTGCCGGCGCGCCGATCGCCGAGCCGGCCGCATCCGCCCCCGTCGCGGCCGCGGGCCGCGGCGCGCGCATCGGGTTCACGCTCACCGTGCTCGCGTGGGCGCTGCACGTCGCGGGCACCGTGCTGCGCGGCCTCGCGGCCGGGCGCGTGCCGTGGTCGAACATGTACGAGTTCGCGCTCACCGGCATCGCCGTGATCGTCGGCGTCTTCGTGCTCTCGCGGCTGTGGCGCGACCTCAACTTCCTCGGCGTCTTCTTCACGGGCCTCGCGACCGTCTTCCTCGGCGTCGCGACCGTCAACTACTACGTCACGCCGACGCCGCTGCCGCCGGCGCTGCAGTCGTACTGGCTCGTCATCCACGTCTTCGTCGCGACGCTCGCGACGGGCTTCCTCGGCCTCGGCACCGCGCTCAGCGTGCTGCAGCTCATCAAGGAGCGGCGCGACAACGGCTTCCTGCGCTCGCTGCCCTCGGCCGTGCAGCTCGAGGACCTCGCGTACCGCGTCGGTGTCATCGGATTCATCTTCTGGACCTTCACGCTCATCGCGGGCGCCATCTGGGCGGAGCACGCGTGGGGCCGCTACTGGGGCTGGGACACCAAGGAGGTCTGGACCTTCGTGATCTGGGTCGTCTACGCCGGCTACATCCACGCGCGCGCGACGCGCGGCTGGCGCGGCTCGCGCTCGGCGTGGCTGCAGATCATCGGCTTCGCCGCGATCATCTTCAACTTCACGATCGTCAACCAGTTCTTCGCGGGCCTGCACGCCTACAGCGGCCTCTGACTCGCGCCGGCGGCCCGGTGCGCCGCCCGGAGGCCGGAAGCCGCTCGTCGGCCCGACGTGCCGCCCGGCGGCCGGGTGCCGCTCGTCGGCTCGGCGGGTGGCTGCGGGGCCTGCTGATCCGCTCGCGCTACCAGGGGCCGAGTTCGTCGTCGCGCTACCCGTCGTCGCGGTGCCCGTCGTCGCGCTACCGACGAACCTTGCGCTCGTGCATGTCGCGCCGCACGAGGTCCAGCACGGTCTGCAGCACGGACTCGCGCTCGAACATGACCTGCTCGTAGGTGAAGCGCACGACGCGGTAGCCCAGCGCCGTCAACCGAGCGTCGCGCGCGCGGTCGCGAGCCATCTGCGCTCGTGAGCCGTGCCACTCGAGCGAATCGACTTCGACGACGAGCGACGTGCCGATGAGGAAGTCGAAGAACTCGCCGGGCAGCAGCTCCGCCTGCTGCACGAACCTGATGTGAGCCCGGCGCAGCATCGCGGCGAACGTCGACTCCGAGCCGGAGCCCGAGAGCGCGCTCGCCCGCTCCAGGACGACACGGCACCGTCGCGGGATCTTCGCGGCGAGCTCGAGCAGCGCCTCGCGCTGCAGCCTGCCCTGCTGCAGCGCGCTCTCGGCGGCTGCGAGGAGGTCGTCGGCCCCGACACAACCCGACGCCACCGCGAGGGCCGTCCGGATGCCGTCGACGCCGTCCCACGGCCGCTCCTCCGGCAGGCGCTCGTGCAGGCGGTGCACCCGGACGTCCTCGAGCGCGTCGGCGCCCGCGACGCGGGCGGTGCGCGTCGCTCGAGGCACGCGCACGTGCAGATCGCTGTCGCCGTGCGGCGTCCACAGCCCGTGGCGGCGGAGCGCGCTCACACAGGTCGCCACCCCGCCCAGCTGCAGCGCTCGCGTGACGTCGCCGTGCCCCTCGGCCAGCGCCACCCACCCTCGCAACGGCACCCACAGCGCACCGCGCGCGCGGAGGCGACGCAGCTCGTCGCTCGAGGCGTGCTCGCGGGCGGCGACGACGGTGCACACGCCGCCGACGACCCGCAGCCAGCCGAGGAAGTCCACATCCGCATCGTGGAGCGAGCGGCGCGCGGGCGTCGGGCGCCGCGGGGCGGCTGTGGAGAGCGGCGGGTGGCGCTCGCGATCGGCGCGCCGACGCCGCACTGCGTCGCTGTGGGCGGCGTGCACGCCGGCTCGGCGCGTGGCGCCACAGCCGCTCCATCCGCTTGCGGAGCCGAGGAGCGAGCCGGCGGCCGCGCAGCGGCCACTGCGGCGCACGCCGGCCCAGAGCGAGTGGAGGGTCAGAGGTGGGGGAGGCAGGCGGCGAGGCGGGCGCGCCAGTGCTCGACGCGCTCGGGCGCGGCCGCGTGGCGAGCGAGGAGCGCGGGATCGGGGTGCACGCGCGCCGCCGCGATGGCGCCGTCGACCGGCACGAGCGGCGAGGGCGTCACGTCGCTGGCGAGCAGCGCGCCGGTGCCGAGGCCGCAGTCGTAGGGGAGCTCGGGCAGCGCGCCGGCGAGCGCGGCGCCGAGCGAGAGACCGATCGACGAGTCGAGGGCGCTCGAGACGACGGCCGGCAGCCCCGCCTCGGCGACGATCGCGAGGGCCGCGCGGATGCCGCCGAGCGGCTGCGCCTTGACCACGACGACGTCGGCCGCGCCCGCGCGAGCGACGAGCAGCGGATCGGTCGCCTTGCGCACCGACTCGTCGGCGGCGATCGGGATGGCGAGCCGATGCAGCCGCGCGCGCAGCTCCGCGAGCTCCGGCACGCTCGCGCACGGCTGCTCGACGTACTCGAGGTCGAAGCGCTCGAGCGCCCGCACCGCCGTCTCGGCCTCGTCGACGCTCCACGCGCCGTTCGCGTCCACGCGGATGCGCGCATCCGGCAGGAGCGCCCGCACCTCGGCCACGCGCGCGATGTCGTCCTCGAGCGACTGCCCGCGCTCGGCGACCTTGACCTTGACGGTGCGGCACCCGTCGTAGCGCGCGAGCACGCCGGCGACCGCTGCCGGCGCGACCGCGGGCAGCGTCGCGTTCACGGGCACGCGGTCGCGCAGGAGCGCCGGGCGCTCGACGTCGGCGTCCTCGAGCGCGGCGCGCAGCCAGCGCGCCGCCTCCTCGGGCCCGTACTCGAGGAACGGGCTCCACTCGCCCCATCCGGCCTCGCCGGAGACGAGCGCGACCTCGCGCTCGTCGACGCCGCGGAAGCGCGTCGCGAGGGGCAGCGACACGACGTGCATGCGGTCGGCGAGCCGCTCGAAGGCGAGATCCACGCGCCCATGCTCGCATGCCTGCCATGATCGACGCGTGACCGAGCTGCCCTGGGTGATCGAGACGCGCACCGCCACCCGACGGAACCCCGTGTGGGGCATCGTCGCCCTCGTCGCCGCGACGCTGTGCGGCGCGTGCTTCCTCGTCGCGATGGGCGTCTCGTGGATCGACCTCGACGGGCTCGTCGTCTGGCTCCTGCCCGTGTGGGGCATCATCACGCTGCTCGCGCTCGCCTTCGCGATCACCGCGTTCTCCAAGCGCGGCACCGCCAACATCACGATGGCCGCGATCACGGGCGGGCTGCTCGTCATCTCCAACCCCGTCGTCTTCCTCATCATCGGCTTCGCGCTCGGTCTCGTGCAGTAGCGGATGCGGGGCGCGCCTCCCCGGGCGCGCCGGGTGCCGCTCGTAGGCTCGCCGAGTGATCGACGACCTGCAGCGCGCCGCCCCCGCTGGCCGCCCCGCGCCGCGCTCTTCGCGCGATCGGCGCCGCGCGCGCCTCGGTCCGCTCTCGCTCTGGCTCCTGCTCGCCGCTGTCGTGCTCCAGGTCGTCTCGCTCGCGCAGCAGCTCAGCTACCTCTTCGCGCCCCGGCCGGGCGAGCTGCCGCTCGTCATCGCGGTCGTCG
Organism: Agrococcus sp.; assembly: GCA_031179215.1. Taxonomy (GTDB): domain Bacteria; phylum Actinomycetota; class Actinomycetes; order Actinomycetales; family Microbacteriaceae; genus Agrococcus. The sequence goes on along the minus strand of JAPSIA010000002.1, from coordinate 29,062 downwards.
TGCTCGCCTCGCTCACCGGCTGCGCGGGCGTCGTGAGCGGCCTGCTCGGCGCGACGACGGCGCGAGGGCGCCGCTCGGGCGTGTTCGGCGCGGCGCTCGGCATCGCGTTCCTCGTGCTGTTCGCGGCGGCGACGTCGTTCGGCTGGGGCTTCCTCGAGGCGCTCTCCGCGCCCCTCTGACGCCCGGCGGCCGCCGACTGCCCTCTTCCACCGCTCGCGCGGCGGCGCGACAATGGGCACGTGTCGACGGCGATGCCGCAGTTCGAGATGCCGCCACGAGCGGAGGATCCGGCTCGGCCCGACGGCACCGCGCACCACGAGGCCGTCGACGCACCGCCGGGGGAGCCGTCCCATCCGGCCGAGCCCGCCGATCCGGCCGATCCCGCCGACCCGGCCGACCCGAGGCGCTCGAGCCTGCGGTTCGGCTGGCGCCAGCTGGTCGTCGCGGGCCTCGTCGGGGCCCTCGCCGGCGGCGCGGTGCCCGCCGCGCTGCACCGCATCGACGACGCTGCCGCCGGCGAGCAGGTCGAGCGCCTCCGCGCCGTGGCGGCGGAGTACCTCGCTGCGATCGCGAGCGGCCGAGCCGGCGTCGCGACCGAGCTCGCGCCGGTGCGCGACAGCGGGCGCGTGGCGCCGGATGCCGTGCTGCAGTCGGCCGATCCCATCACTGACGCGGCGGTGCAGCTCGTGCAGGTCGACGGCGACGCGGGCTCGGCGGATGTGCGCTACCGGGTGGGCGGCACCGAGGTCTTCCGCACGCTCGAGGCGCGCGAGGTCGAGGGGGAGTGGCGCCTCGAGACGACGCTCGCGGAGGTCGCCGACGTGACCTTCACCGACCCGATCGCGCGCGTGCAGGTCGCCGGCGTGCCGCTCGACGACGCCGAGCCGCTGCTGCTCTACCCCGGCGCGTACCGCGTCGACGCCTTCTCCGGCCCCTTCTTCCTCTCCGGCGGCGACGAGTTCGTCGTCGACGGCGACCCGAGCACGCCGACGGCGCCGTACGTGACGGCGGGCGTCGTGCCGCGCATCCGCGACTACGCGACCGAGCTCGCGCTCGACGCGGTCGCCGACTGCCAGATGCGCGCGGGATGCCCGGTCGGGCACGGCTCGCGGCTGCTGCCCGTCGGCGAGCCCTACCCGATCGACGTCGACGCCGAGGCCGGAGCGATCGACCTCTCGGTGCCGATCATGGCGCGCGACGGCGAGGACACCGAGTGGTTCGAGGTGCGGCTGCGGGCGATCGTCGATGCCGACGGCGCGCCGGTCGAGTGGCGCTGCGGCGAGCCGGGCGAGGAGGGCGGGGCGCTCCGCGCGTGCGGCCTCTGACGACCGACGGCAACGCTTCCGCAACGATCGCCCGCTCGCGCGCGACGAGCGCTGCGTGCGGGCGATGATGAGGGTGTGTCGTCGATGCCCGAGTTCGAGATGCCCGCGGCGCCGCCGCCGCGCGCCGTGGCGCCCGTGCGGCCCGACCCGGGCGAGCGCGCGACGGCGAGGCCCGCGCACACCGCCGAGCCCGACGCATCCCACCTCGAGCCGTTACGTGGCACCGGCTGGCGGCAGCTGCTCGCCGCGGGCGTCGTCGGAGCCATCGTCGGCGCCGCGATCCCCGGGGGCATCGAGCTCGGGGAGCGCGCTGCCGCGAACGCCGACGAGGCGGGCCTGCGGCAGGTCGCCACCGCGTACCTCGCCGCGATCGCCGACGGCCGGGCGAGCGACGCGAGCGCGATGGTGCCGCTGCCGGCTCGCGCGGAGGAGGCGACGGATGCGGCGCTGCAGTCGGCACGCCGCATCGACGCGGCCGAGGTGCGGCTCGTACGCGTCGACGGCGACATCGGCTCGGTCGAGGTGCGGTACGAGGTCGGCGCGGTCGAGACCGCGCGCACGCTCGACGCGGAGCGGGTCGCGGGCGACTGGTGGCTCACGACGTCGCTCGCCGAGCCGGTCGAGGCCATGTACTTCTCCTTCGACACGCAGGTGAGCCTCGCCGGCACGCCGCTCGTCGTGGGCCGCCCGCTGCACCTCTACCCCGGGCTCTACGAGGTCGACGAGACCGAGAGCCCCATCATGCGCGTGCGCAGCGAGCCGTTCGCGGTCGACGGCGACACGGCCACGCCGACGGAGGTGTTCGTCGACGCGCAGCTGACGCCCGAGGTCCACGACGATGCGAGCGCCCTCGGCCTCGCCGTGGCGCGCGAGTGCCAGGCGGCGCCGTCGTGCGAGATCCCGCCGGAGGTCGAGCTCGAGGTCGCGCACGCCGCCGTCTACGGCGGTGCCGACGGCTGGCTCGACCTCGGCGTGCAGCTGGCCTCCGCCGACGTCCAGCAGCAGTGGTTCGAGGTGCGCCTCCGGCTCGAGACCGACGCCGAGGGCGCGCCCGCGCGCTGGCTGTGCGCGCCGCCGGGCGACCACGGCGATCCCGCCGATCCGTGCCCGTTGCTGCCGTGAGCGGTTCAGCGACCGCTCACGCTGCCGCGGCGGGTGCTCGGTAGGCTGGCGGGGTGACCATCTCGCCCCTGTTCGACCCCGCCGAATGGGCCGACGCGGAGCCGGGCTTCGACGACATCACCGTGCACCGCTCGCCCGATGGCCGCATCGCTCGCATCGCGTTCGACCGACCCGAGGTGCGCAACGCCTTCCGCCCGCACACGGTCGACGAGCTGTACCGCGCGCTCGACGCCGCCCGGCAGGACAGCCGCATCGGCGTGGTGCTGCTGACGGGGAACGGGCCGAGCGCGAAGGACGGCGGCTGGGCGTTCTGCTCGGGCGGCGACCAGCGCATCCGCGGCCGCGACGGGTATCGCTACGCCGACGGCGAGACGGCCGAGGCGATCGATCCGGCGAGGAGCGGTCGCCTGCACATCCTCGAGGTGCAGCGCCTCATCCGCTTCATGCCGAAGGTCGTCATCGCGGTCGTGCCCGGCTGGGCCGCCGGCGGCGGTCACTCGCTCCACGTCGTGTGCGACCTCACGATCGCGAGCCGCGAGCACGCGCGCTTCAAGCAGACCGACGCGGATGTCGGCTCGTTCGACGCGGGCTACGGCAGCGCCTACATGGCGCGCCAGACGGGCCAGAAGTTCGCGCGCGAGGTGTTCTTCCTCGCTCGCGAGTACAGCGCCGACCGGGCGCTGCAGGCGGGCGCGATCAACGCGTCCGTGCCGCACGCCGAGCTCGAGTCGACCGCGATCGAGTGGGCGCGCGAGATCCTGACGAAGAGCCCCACGGCGATCCGCATGCTGAAGTTCGCCTTCAACGCGGTCGACGACGGGCTCGTGGGCCAGCAGATCTTCGCCGGCGAGGCGACGCGCCTCGCCTACGGCACCGACGAGGCCGTCGAGGGGCGGGATGCGTTCCTCGAGAAGCGCGAGCCCGACTGGTCGCCGTTCCCCTGGCACTACTGATCAGCCACACTGAGCGAGAGCCCGAACCGGAGAATCACGACAAGGAGGTGCACCGTGGGGATCGTCGTCGAGACGAGCGGCTCCAGCGGCGTGCCCAAGCGCGTGATCATCTCCGACGAGGCCATCCGCGCCTCGACCGAGGCGGCGATCGAGCGGCTCGGCGCGCCCGGGCAGTGGGTCCTCGCGCTGCCCGACCACTACATCGCCGGCCTCAACGTCATCTGGCGCAACGAGGTGAGCGGCGCGCCGCTCGTGCGCACCGAGGGCGCCTTCACGGCAGAGGCCTTCGTCGAGGCCGTGCTGAGCCTCGAGCACGAGCGCAAGTACACCTCGCTCGTGCCCACCCAGCTCGCGCGACTCGTCGACGCCGCCGCCCTCGACCGCTCGTTCATCGGGCCGATCGCGCGGCTCGACCGCATCCTGCTCGGCGGGCAGCGCGCGCCCTTCGGGCTCATCGAGCGCGCGGCTCGGCTCGGCTGGCGCATCACCCGCACGTACGGCGCGACCGAGACGGTCGGCGGATGCGTCTGGGACGGCATCCCGCTGCGCGACGTCAAGGTGCGCCTCACCGACCAGATCGAGATCTCGGGCCCGCAGCTCGCCGACGGCTACGAGGACCCCGAGCTCACGGCGCAGCGCTTCCACACCGACGGCACGGGCACGCGCTGGTACAAGACGGGCGACGCGGGCTCGCTCATCGGCGGCACGCTGCAGGTCTCGGGCCGCATCGACGACGTCATCAACTCCGGCGGCATCAAGATCTCGCTCGCCGCCGTCGAGCACGTCGTGCAGACCTTCGCGCCCGACGCGGTCGTCGTCGCCGCACCGCACCCCGAGTGGGGCGAGGTGCCCGCGGTCGTGACGACCCTCAAGCCCTCGCTCGCCGAGATCCGCGCCGCGGTCGCGAACGCGCTCGGCAAGCCCGCCCGCCCCAACCACCTCGTGACGGTCTCGGTGATCCCGACCACCGCATCCGGCAAGCCCGACCGCAAGCGCCTCGCGCGCCTCGTGGCGAGCCGCACGCAGGAGCGCCGGCGCGGCTTCTTCGGCTAGCGCCCTCAACGGCCATTCGCGCCCGATGTGCACCGTGGGTGCACATGGGCGCGACATGGCCGTTGCGTGGAGGGGCGGCTAGCATCGCTTCGATGGCCTCCCCTCGATCCGGCAACCCCGCCAAGCGCGCGCAGTCGGCCGGCACCGCGCCGCGCCCCGCGACACCCCGCGACTGGATCGCCGCCGCGCGGCCGCGCACGCTCGGCATGGCGATCGCCCCCGTGGCGCTCGGCACCGCCGCGGCGTTCAACGCCGAGGGGTACCACCTCGGGATCGCGCTCGCGTGCCTCGTGCTCGCGCTGTGCCTGCAGATCGGCGTGAACTTCGCCAACGACTACTCCGACGGCGTCAAGGGCACGGACGCCGTGCGCGTCGGCCCGGGGCGCCTCGTCGGGGCCGGGAAGGCCCAGCCGCGCACCGTGCGGAACGTGGCGCTCGCCTTCCTCGCCGCAGCGGCCGTCGCAGGGCTCGTCGTCGTGCTGCTCTCGGGCCGCTGGTGGCTGCTGCTCGTCGGCGTCGTCTGCATCGTCGCGGCCTGGACGTACACGGGCGGCAAGCGCCCCTACGGCTACATGGCGCTCGGCGAGCTCATGGCCTTCCTGTTCTTCGGGCCCGTCGCCGTCGCCGGCACGACGTACGCGATCATCGGCCGCATCACCGAGGACTCGATCGCGCTCGGCGTCGCGATCGGCGCGATCTCGGCCGCGCTCATGCTCTGCAACAACCTCCGCGACATCGACACCGATCGCGCCGCGGGCAAGCGCAGCCTCGCCACCCTCATCGGCCGCCGCGCCTCGAAGGCGCTCTACGTGCTGCTGATGCTCGTGCCGTTCGTGATCCTGTGGATCTTCGCCCACGCGCTCGTCTACGCCGTCGCGGTCTTCGCCGTGCTGCTGCTCGCGGGCCCGGCGATGGTGATCGTGGCGCTCGCGCGCACGCCTCGCGACCTCATCACGGCGCTCGGCCTCACCGGCCTCACGGCGCTGCTCTACGGCGTCGGGCTCGCGATCGCCATCTGGGGCGGCCCGGCAGGCTTCGTCGCGTCCTGAGCGCCGCTCGTCACGGGCGGGCGGATGCGCCCCGGTCGTCGGGCTCGTCGCCGTCGGCGTCGCCGAGCGCGGCGTCCTCGGCCGCGTCGTCCGTCGCGCCCGCCCGCTCGCGCTTGCGGGCGCGCATCCGCTGCAGGTCGGCAGCCGCCTCATCGCGGAGCTTGGGGAAGAAGACGACGGATGCCGCGAACGCGAAGACGATCGAGACCAGGAGGGAGAGCCACACCGGCACCTGCGCCACCATGAGCACGGCGAAGGGCAGCGCGAACAGGAGAGCGCGCACGACGAGGTAGCGCATCGAGGGGGCCATGCACCAAGTCTATGAGCGACCCATAGCGAAGGGTCGTACGCTGGAGCCATGAGGTGGCTCATCATCGGCGGGATCCTGGCCCTCGTGGTCACGGTGTACGCGCTCGTCGATCTGACGGTCACGGACGACCGCCGCATCCGCCGCCTGAACCGCGTGCTGTGGGTCGTGCTGATCGTGGTGCTGCCCGTCATCGGCCCCGCGGCCTGGCTCTGGTGGGGCAAGGGGCCGCGCTCGCAGGCGCGCCCGATCGCTCCCGACGACGACCCGCGCTTCTCGCGCTCCTCGAGCGTGAGCGACGAGGAGGCCGACCGGCGCATCGCCGAGCTCGAGGCGCAGCTCGCCGCGCTCGACGACGAGGAGCTCGCCGGCTCGACCGAGCCCGCGCCGCCCGCCGAGCCCGAGCCCGAGCCCGAGCCCGAGCCGAAGCCGAGCCTTAAGGCCAAGCCCGAGCGCGGGCCGGGCACCGATGCCGACGAGGGCACCGAGCACGACGCCGACGGCCAGGGCCACCGCGCGCCCGGCGATGGCGGCGACGCCGCGCGTGCCTGACGGCGCGCAGGCAGGGCCCGCGACCGCCGCTGCCGAGCAGCAGCGCCCCGGCGACGCCGGGCCGCACCCGATCGAGGCTGCGCCGCAGCCGACCCGCGCCGCGCCGCTGCCGGCGGGCTGGGCGACCGCGTCGACGACCGACGCCGCGCCCGCTCCCGCCTCCGACGCCGCGCCGCTCGCGGCCGCCGCCTACGCCGATCGGCTCGTCGCCTCGCTCGCCGCCGCGGGCGTCGTCGACCTCGTCGTCTGCCCGGGCTCGCGCTCGCAGGCGATCGCGCTCGCAGCCGCGCGCGCCGCGCGCGCCGGCGACCTCCACCTGCACGTGCGCGTCGACGAGCGCAGCGCCGCGTTCCTCGCGCTCGGCCTCGCGCGCGAGACCGGCAGCCCCGTCGGCATCGTCGTCACGAGCGGCACCGCGCTGGCCAACCTGCACCCCGCGATGCTCGAGGCGCACCACAGCGACGTGCCCCTCATCGCCATCACCGCAGACCGGCCCGCCGAGCTGCAGGGCATCCGAGCCAACCAGACGACCCGCCAGCCCGGCATCTTCGGCGAGGCCGCGCGCGTCGTGCTCGACGTGAGCGCGGATGCGCTGCGCGATCCCGAGGGCGACGCCGTGCGCGCCGTGCGCGCCGCGCTCGGCTGGCGCGGCACCGCGATCGACGCCCCGCGCGGCGGCTCCGCCGGGGCGCGCCGCAGCGAGCCGCCCCGCGCGCTCGGCGCCGACGAGCCCGCGCGCACCGACGCGGGCCACACGGAGCCCGGCCCCGTGCAGCTGAACGTCGCCTTCCGCGAGCCGCTCTCGGGCGGCGAGCCCGCGACGGCGGCGCCCGTCGAGCGCGTCGAGCGGCCGCCGATGCCCGTCGCGGCGCTGCGGCCCGCTCCCGCGACGATCGTGATCGCCGGCGCCGACGCCGGCGCGGGCGCGGTGGCGCTCGCCGAGGCGATCGGCGCGCCGCTCATCGCCGAGCCCACCTCCGGCGCCCGCTTCGGCCGCGCGCTCGTGCCCCACGCGCGCGACGTGCTCGCGCGCTTGGGCGCATCGGTGCGGCGCGTCGTCGTGCTCGGTCACCCGACGCTCTCGCGGGCCGTCACGAGCCTCATCCGCCGCCCCGACGTCGAGGTCGTCGCGATCGGCCGCGCGGGGCAGGACAACGTGCGCGGCACCGGCACGACGACCGTGCTCACCGGCCGCATCGAGGTCGAGCCGGCCGAGGATGAGGCCGAGGACGTCGGCAGCGCGTGGATCGAGCGCTGGATCGCCGCCGGGCGGGCCCTCGCAGCCGAGCGCGACGCCGAGGCTGCGCCCGACTCCGCGCTCTCGCGCGCCGAGTACGCGCGCGCCGAGCTCGCCGAGGGCCGCACGCCCATCACCCGGCGCGAGCTCGTCACGCAGGTGTGGGATCGCACGTGGCCGCACGACCGGCTCGTCGTCGCCGCGAGCCGGCTCATCCGCGAGCTCGACGCGTGGGCGGGCCCCAAGGCCGTCACGGCGCGCGCCAACCGCGGCCTCGCGGGCATCGACGGCACCGTCAGCACCGCGAGCGGCATCGCCCTCGCGCACGAGCGCTCGAGCGGGGCGGGCCTCACGCGCCTGCTCATCGGCGACCTCGCGCTGCTGCACGACGCCGGCGGCCTGCACGTGCCGCCGGGGGAGGAGCGGCCCCGCCTGCAGATCATCGTCGGCAACGACCGCGGCGGCAGCCTCTTCGAGCTGCTCGAGGTCGCCGGCAGCGCGCACGCCGACGACTTCGCGCGCGTGCAGCGCACGCCGCACGACGTCGACCTCGAGCAGCTCGCCGCGGCGTTCGGCTGGCCCTTCGAGCGCGTCGCCGATCGGGCCGGGCTCCGCCGGGCGCTCTCGCAGTCGCGACCGGGCATCATCGAGGCTGTGCTGGGAGGAGAGACGGATGCGCAGCAGCTGTGACCGTGGGGTGAAGCGTCTGCAGGCGCTCGAGTCGGGATGCGGCGCGCGCGCCGCCGGGAGCCGCTGATGCGCTGGCCGTGGCAGCGGCGCGAGGTGCCGCCCGCCCCGCCCGCGCCACCGCCCGTCGTCGAGCAGCGATGGATGCTGCCGCGCACGCTCATCGTGCTGCTGTCGATCATCGCGGCGATCGCGGTGCTCATCCTGCTCAGCCAGGTGGCCACCTTCGTCGCGCCCGTCTTCCTCGGCATCAACCTCGTCATCGCCGTCATGCCGCTGCAGCAGTGGCTCCTGCGCATCGGCACCCCAAAGGTCGTGGCGGCGCTCGCGTCGCTGCTGACGATCTACGGCTTCCTCATCGCGCTCCTGTGGTCCATCTACTGGTCGGTGCAGTCGCTCGTGAGCGAGCTGCCCGGCTACTCGGCCGAGTTCGACCAGATGTACCGCGACATGCTCGGATGGCTCGAGTCGCTCGGCGTCTCGCAGGACGAAGCCCTCCAGCAGCTCGAGAGCGCCTTCAGCCCGAGCGCCATCGCGAGCGCCGTGGGCGCCGTGGCCTCCGACGCCGGCAGCGCGCTCGGGTTCCTCGCGACGCTGTTCGTCGTCATCTTCTTCCTCGCGTGGGACTCCATGGGGCTGCCCGAGCGCGTCAAGCGCATCGCCGTCTCGAACCCCGGCATCGTGCGCGGCGTCGACCGCTTCGCCGCGGGCGTGCAGCGCTACTGGGTCGTCGCGACCGTCTTCGGCCTCATCGTCTCGGCGCTCGACCTCGTCGCGCTCGCGGCGCTCGGGGTGCCGCTCGCGCTCGTGTGGGCGGTGTTCGCCTTCGTCACCAACTACATCCCCAACGTCGGCTTCGTGCTCGGCGCGATCCCGCCGACGCTCATGGCGCTGCTCGCCAACGGCCCCATCAACGCGCTGCTGACGGCGATCCTGTTCAGCGTCATCAACTTCGTCATGCAGTCGCTCATCCAGCCGAAGGTGGCGGGAGACGCGGTGGGCGTCACGCCCGCGACGTCGTTCCTGTCGCTGCTCGTGTGGGCGTACGCGCTCGGCCCCGTCGGCGCGCTGCTCGCGCTGCCGGCGACGCTCGCGGTGAAGACGCTGCTCATCGACCCGGATCCGAAGCTCGCGTGGGTCGGCAAGCTCATCGCGAACAAGCTCGACCGGCCGAGCCCCGGCAAGCTCGGCAAGGCGATCGGGCAGGGCGTGGCGGGCGGGCGCCTGAGCTCCGACGCGGGCGGCGCCGCGCGGCTGCCGGGCAGGCCGCCGCAGCCCTAGGCCCTCGGACCGTCAGGCCCCGCACGCGGGGCCTCGGTAGGGTCTGCGGCATGACCGCGATCACCGACGCGCTGCGCGTCACCGGCCCCGTGCGCCTCGCCGACATCGACGCCGCATCCACTCCGGGCTTCGACGGCGCGAAGGCCGACGGGGAGGCGGCGCTCGCGGCGGGAGCCGCCCGCGCGGCCGAGCTCCAGGAGCGCCTCTTCGCCGCGAGCACCGCGGGCGGTGCGGGCTCGGTGCTGCTCATGGTGCAGGGCATGGACACCTCCGGCAAGGGCGGCATCATGCGCCACGTCGTCGGCCAGGTCGACCCGCAGGGCGTGCGCATCACGGCGTTCAAGGCGCCCTCCGAGGAGGAGCGCGCGCACGACTTCCTCTGGCGCATCGAGCGCGAGCTGCCGGCGCCGGGCATGATCGGCGTCTTCGACCGCTCGCACTACGAGGACGTGCTCATCCACCGGGTGCACGGGCTCACGCCCGCCGACGAGATCGAGGGGCGCTACGAGCGCATCGTCGACTTCGAGCGACGGATCGCCGAGCGCGGCACCGTGCTCGTCAAGGTCATGCTGCACGTCTCCTCCGCCGAGCAGGGCGAACGGCTGCTCGAGCGGCTCGACCGGCCCGACAAGCACTGGAAGTTCAACCCCGGCGACATCGACGAGCGCCGGCACTGGGACGACTACATGGAGGCGTACGAGATCGCGATCCGCCGCACGGCCAGCGCCTCGGCGCCCTGGCACGTCGTGCCCGCCGACCGGAAGTGGTACGCGCGGCTCGCCGTGCACGAGCTGCTCGTCGAGGCGCTCGAGCGCATCGACCCGCAGTGGCCCGTGGCCGACTTCGACGTCGCCGCCGAGCGTGCCCGGCTGCTCGCGACCGGGGTGCCCGCGGAGCGCGCCTAGCGGAACGGTGCGGGCCGGGCTGCGCGGGGCGCGGTGCGGCCGGCTGCACAGGACGAGGTGCTTCCGGCGCGCGAGGCGCAGTCCGACCTCCCCTCGTGACGCGAGCGCACGACGACCTCTCCCTGTGCACGCTCCGCGACCCCCGGCGATGCCGCCGCGTCGCTGGGCTCGCTAGGGCCGCGTCGGCGGCGTCTCGGGCCGCGCCGAGGGCAGCGGGTCGGCGAGCGCGTCGGTGATCGGCCGCAGCTTCACCGAGGTCTCGGCGAGCTCGGCGTCGGGGTCGCTGCCCGCGACGATGCCGGCGCCCGCGAAGGCGCGGATCGAGCCGTCGGCGGCGATGTCGGCCCCGCGCAGCGCGATGACCCACTCCCCGCCGCCGTCGCCGTCGATCCATCCCACGGGGCCCGCGTAGCGGCCGCGGTCGACGCCCTCGAGCTCGCGGATGATCGCGAGCGACGCGGCGCGCGGCGTGCCCGCGACCGCCGCGGTGGGGTGCAGCCGGGCGAGCACGTCGAGCGTCGAGCGGTCGCCGAGCGTGCCGGTGATGTCGGTCGCGAGGTGCCACAGGTTCGGCAGCTGCAGCGGGAACGGCTCGGAGGCTCGCGCGTCGGGCGCGAGCTCGCGCAGCACCTCGATGGCCGAGTCGGCCGCGAAGCGATGCTCGCGGAGGTCCTTGTCGCCGGAGGCGAGCGCCTCGGCGATCTCGGCGTCCACGGCGGGCGTCGCCCCGCGCGCCGCGGTGCCGGCGAGCACGCGCGAGAAGAAGTGCCCGCGGTGCGCGGCGACGAGCGTCTCTGGGCTCGCGCCGATGAGGCCGTCGACGGCGTACGTCACCGCGTCGGGGTAGCGCTGCACGAGCCCGACGGCCACCGAGCGCACGTCGGCGCCCTCGGGCAGCCGTCCCACGCGATCCCGCGCGACGACCACCTTCTCCGCCGCACCGGCGCGGATGCGCTCGGTGGCCTCCGCGACGACGGCGCGGTACCGCGCGGCGTCGATCGCGCCGTCGGCGAGCTCCACCCGCACCTCGTCGATCGCGGTCGGGTGCAGGCGGCCCTCCTCGCCGATCCACGTCACCCACTCGTCGTCGCCGCGGCGGCCGACGACGACGCGCGGCACGATGAGCACGCTCGTCGCGCTCGAGGCGTCGTCGAACGCGAAGGCGCCGAAGGCGATGAGCCCCGTGCCGGGCACGGCGACCGCGTCGTCGACGTGCGCCTGGCGCGCGACGCGACGCCACGCATCCGCCGCGTCGGTGAAGCGCGAGGCGCCGCGGAACTCGAGGCGCAGGGCCTCGCCGCGGCCCACGACGCCGTCGGCGCCGCGACGGACGGCGAGCGGGAAGCGCGGGTCGGCGTGCTCCAGCAGGCGCCCGAGCTCCGCGCGCTCGGTGCGCACCCGCAGGCCTGGCATACCCGCAAGCCTACGCGCGCGGCGCACGCGCGCCGGTCGGCGGCCGAGCCGCCGGAGCGTCGGCGCTCCCGTCCGTCGTACGCGCCCCCGGGCTGCCGCCATGGGCGGCTCGCCTAGGATGGAGGGGTGAGCCGAGCGGACATGCAGAAGGACCCGGATGAGGTCGCGGGCATGTTCGACGCGACGGCCAAGCGCTACGACCTGCTGAACTCGCTGCTCTCGGGCGGCAACGACAAGCTGTGGCGCATCCACATGCAGCGCGCCGTGCGGCCGCAGCCCGGCGAGCGCATCCTCGACGTCGCCGCGGGCACGGGCGCCTCGGCCGCGCCGATGGCGAAGGCGGGCGCGCTCGTCACCGCGCTCGACATCAGCCCCGGCATGCTCGAGGAGGGCCGCAAGCGCCATCCCGACATCGAGTTCGTGCACGGCTCGGCCGAGGAGCTGCCGTTCGCCGACGACACCTTCGACGCCGTCACCATCTCGTTCGGCCTGCGCAACGTGCAGCAGCCGCGCACCGCGCTCTCGGAGTTCCACCGCGTGCTCAAGCCCAACGGCCGCCTCCTCATCTGCGAGTTCTCGCAGCCGCCGGTCGACGTCGTGCGCAAGGGCTACGAGCTCTACCTGCGCACGGTGCTGCCGGGGATGGCGCGCGTCGCGAGCTCGAACCCCGAGGCCTACCGCTACCTCGTCGAGTCCATCCGCTCGTGGCCCGACCAGCAGACGCTCTCGCAGTGGATCCGCACCGCTGGCTTCACCCGCGTCGCGCACCGCAACCTCACGATGGGCGTCGTCGCGCTGCACCGCGGCCGCAAGCCCAGCGAGAGCACGAACGCCATGCGCCTGGCGCGCCACGCGCAGCAGGAGGAGCAGGGCGCCTGATGCCTTCGATCGCCGAGACCTTCGGGCTCCGCGGGCCGCGGTTCGCGACGCCCGCCGACCGCCGCGTCATCGACGCCGTCGAGACCGGCCTCGACCGGCTCGAGGTGCTGCTCGACGAGCACCTGCGCATCGCCGACCCGGTAGCGGATGCGGTGGCCCGCTACCTCAAGGAGGCCGGGGGCAAGCGGGCGCGGCCGCTCCTGCTCATGCTCGCCGCGCACCTGGGCCGCGGCATCGACGACGAGGTGCTCGCGGCCGCCGAGGTGGTCGAGATCACGCACCTCGCGAGCCTGTACCACGACGACGTCATGGACGAGGCGGAGACGCGTCGCGGGGTGCCCGCCGCGCACGTCGCGTGGAGCAACTCCGTCGCGATCCTCGCCGGCGACCTGCTGTTCGCGCGCGCCGGCGCCGTCTCCGCACCGCTCGGCGCGCAGGTGGCGTCGCTGCAGGCGCGCACGTTCGAGCGGCTGTGCCTCGGCCAGCTGCACGAGACGCTCGGCCCCGGCGACGCCGACCCGGTCGAGCACTACCTGCAGGTGCTGAGCGACAAGACGGGCTCCCTCATCGCGGCCGCCGCCGAGCTCGGCATCGTCGTGAGCGAGGCCGACGACGCCTACCGCGCTCCGCTGCGCGAGTTCGGCGAGCGCATCGGCGTCGCGTTCCAGCTCGTCGACGACGTGATCGACCTCTCCGACGACCCGGAGACCGGCAAGGATCAGGGCACGGATGTGCGGGCGGGCGTCACGACGCTGCCCGTGCTGCTGCTGGCCAAGCGCGACGACGAGGCCTCGGCGTCGCTGCGCGCGCGGCTCGCCTCCGGCGACGAGGCCGAGCTGCGCGCCGCGATCGCCGAGCTCGCCGCGCATCCCGTCGTCGACGAGGCGGTCGCCGAGGCCGAGCGCTGGCAGCGGCGCGCGCTCGAGGCGCTCGATCCGCTGCCGGCCGGCACCGTCCGCCGCGGCCTCGAGGCGTTCGCCGAGCACGTCGTCGCCCGCACCCGCTGACGAGAGAACCACCGGGCGGCCGCGCCGCCCCACGCACGCAAGGAGAACCGTGAGCGCACCGCTCCGCATCGCCGTGGTCGGCGCCGGCCCCGCCGGCATCTACGCCGCCGACATCCTCAAGAAGTCGGCCGCCGAGCACGGCCGCGACGTCTTCATCGACCTGTTCGAGCAGCTGCCGGCACCGTACGGGCTCGTGCGCTACGGCGTCGCCCCCGACCACCCGCGCATCAAGGGCATCATCGCGGCGCTCCGCGAGGTGCTCGAGTCGGGCGTCGTGCGGCTGTTCGGCAACGTGCGCTTCGGCGAGGACATCCTGCTCGAGGACCTCCAGCGGCTCTACCACGGCGTCATCTTCGCGACCGGCGCGACGAAGGACGCCCCGCTCGAGATCCCCGGCATCGAGCTCCCCGGCTCCTACGGTGCCGCCGACTTCGTCTCCTGGTACGACGGCCACCCCGACGTGCCGCGCGACTGGCCGCTCGAGGCGCGCGAGATCGCGGTGATCGGCAACGGCAACGTCGCGCTCGACGTCGCCCGGATGCTCGTCAAGCACCCCGAGGACCTGCTGCCGACCGAGGTGCCGGCGAACGTCGTCGCGGGCCTGCAGGCGTCGCCGGTGACCGACGTGCACGTGTTCGGCCGCCGCGGCCCGCTCGGCGTCAAGTTCACGCCGCTCGAGCTGCGCGAGCTCGGCGAGCTGCGCGACGTCGACATGATCCTGCACGACGAGGACTTCGGCGTCGACCCCGACGAGGAGACCCTCAAGCAGAACAAGCAGATCCTCGTCATCTCGCGCGTGCTCGAGCAGTGGCGGCAGCGCGAGACGGGCACGGCGTCGCGCCGACTGCACCTGCACTGGTGGTCGAGGCCGGATGCGGTGCTCGGGGACGGCAAGGTCGAGGCGCTCCGCGTCGAGCGCACGGCGCCGACGCCCGAGGGCCTCGTCGGCACGGGGGAGTACCGGGAGTTCCCGGTGCAGGCCGTCTACCGCGCGGTCGGCTACTTCTCGTCGCCGCTGCCGGAGGTGCCCTTCGACGAGCGCCGCGGCGTCATCCCGAACGAGGCGGGTCGTGTCGTGGACGGCATGCGGCCGATGCCCGGCATGTACGCGACCGGCTGGATCAAGCGCGGCCCCGTGGGCCTCATCGGCCACACGAAGTCCGACGCCAAGGAGACGATCGAGCAGCTGCTCGGCGACGAGCACTCCTGGTGGAGGCCGGAGCCCTACGCCGAGGGCGCCGTGCCCGGGCTGCTCGCGCAGCGCGGCGTCGCGTGGACGGACATCGCCGGGTGGATCCGCCTCGACGACCACGAGAAGTCGCTCGGCGAGCCGCACGGCCGAGAGCGCGTCAAGGTCGTGCCGCGCGAGGAGATGATCGCCATCTCCCGCGACGAGCGCTGACTTGGAGCTCGACCTCACCGGCTTCCTGCTGATCGGCCTCGCGTCGATCGGCGCCGGCGCGATCAACGCCGCGGCAGGCGGCGGCACCCTCATCACGTTCCCGGCGATGCTCGCCGCCGGCATGAGCCCGCTCGCTGCCAACATGACCTCCTCGATCGGGCTGCTGTTCGGCACGCTCGGCGGCGCGTGGAGCTACCGCGAGGAGCTGCGCCGCCAGCGTCGCCGCTTCCTCGTCAACGCGCCGTTCGCCGCTGCCGGGGGCGCGCTCGGCGCGGTGCTGCTGCTGCTCACGCCCGCCGACGCGTTCACCGCGGTCGTGCCGTGGCTCGTGCTCGCCGCCGCAGCGCTGTTCGCCGCGCAGCCGCTCGTCGCCAAGGGCCTCGGCCGCTCGGCGGGCGACGCGTTCGACACCGAGTCGACCGGCGGCTGGCCGGCGAAGGCCGCCTTCGTGCTCATCGGCGTCTACGGCTCCTACTTCGGCGCCGGCATCGGCGTCATGATGCTCGCGATGCTCGGCCTCCTCATCCACGACTCGCTCCAGCACCACAACGCGCTGAAGAACGTCATGGCCGCGGTCATCAACGGCACGGGCGCGGCGATCCTCGCCTTCTCGCCGCTCGTGCACTGGGGCGTGGTGCTCGTCATGCTCGCGTGCTCGCTCGTCGGCGGGCTCGCGGGCGGCTGGCTCTCGCGCCGCGTGCCGGGCTGGCTGCTGCGCCTCGTGGTGATCGGCTTCGCGCTCTCCGTGGCGATCTCCATGCTGCTGGGCTGAGCCGCGGCTACTGCAGCGCGGAGGTGAGGCGGGCGACGCTGTCGAACGCCTGCGCGACGCGGGGCCTGGCCATCCACGCCTCGAGCGTGAGCTCCGTCGACTGCAGCCGGTAGCCATCCGCGATGCCCTGCAGCTGCGCGACCATCGACGCGCCCTCGATGAGCATCGACGCCTCGAAGTTCAGGCCGAACGACCGCATGTCGATGTTCGACGAGCCGATGATCGAGACGTGCTCGTCGAAGGTCATGAACTTCGAGTGCAGCACCGTCGGCTTCGCGAAGAGCGTGATCCGCACGCCCGCCCGCAGCAGCTCCTCGTAGTAGGAGCGCTGCGCGTGGTGCGTCCAGAACTGGTCGCCGATCTCGCTCGCGAACAGCTCGACGTGGATGCCGCGCATCGCCGCGGAGGTGATCGCGTAGCGCATCGCCTCGTCGGGCACGAAGTAGGGGCTCACGATCGTGATGCGCCGCTCGGCCGCGTGCACGAGCTCGAGGAAGACGCGCAGGTTGATCTCGCCCTCGAAGCCCGGACCCGACGGCACGACCGAGGCGTTGAGGTCGCCGCCGGTCGCGGGCGCCTCGGTCGCGAGCTCCACGAGCTCGTTCGTCTCCGCCCACCAGTCGGACCAGAACAGGATCGCGAGCGCCCGCACCGGCTGGCCCGTGATCTCGACCCACGTGTCGCGCCACTGCAGGCCGCGCCGGAGGTTGCGGCGCCACAGGTAGGAGGGGTCGATGAGGTTGAGCGATCCGGTGAAGCCCACCTTGCCGTCGATGACGACGAGCTTGCGGTGGTTGCGCAGGTCGGGCCGCTGCCACTGGCCGCGCCAGGGGCGCAGCGGCAGCATGTCGCGCAGCTCTGCGCCCATCGCCTCGAGGCGGGCGACGGTCTCCTTGCGGCGCGGGTAGCGCACGCTCGTGAGGTGGTCGACGAGCACGCGCACGCTCACGCCGCGGGCGGTCGCCCGCTCGAGCGCCGCGAAGAAGACCTCGGTGCGCTCGGAGGCGACGATGAGGTAGAACTCGACGTGCACGAAGCGCTCGGCCTCGTCGATGCGGCGCGCCATCGCCTCGAGCTGCGCGTCGAACTCGCCCCAGACGACGCCGCTCGTGGGACCCACGTGCGGCATCGACGAGAGGGTGCGGTTGAGCTCGATGACGCCGGGCAGCCAGTCGGGCCGATCGCGGCGCGGCTCGGCGTCGGGGACGTCGAGCATGCTCTCGCCGATGAGCTCCTGGATGGCGGCCATCTTCGTGCGACGGCCCTTCGAGAGCCGCGTGTTGCCGAGCATCCCGAAGACGATCCATCCGAGGATCGGCTGGATCATGATGACGAGCAGCCACGCGATCGCCGACGCGGGTCGGCGGTTGTAGGGCACGAGGACGAGCGCCGCGAGCCGCAGCGCGATGTCGACCGTGAAGAAGAGCGCGGTGAGCGCCTGCGCCAGGTTCAGCTCCACTGCGGCTCGAGCGCGGCGATCAGCGGAAGTTGATGAACTGCAGGTCGATGTCGAGGTCGGCGCCCTTGAGCAGCGCGATCGTCGCCTGGAGGTCGTCGCGGCTCTTCGAGGTCACGCGGACCTCGTCGCCCTGGATCTGGCTCTTGACGGACTTCGGCCCCTGCTCGCGGATGAGCTTCGTGACCTTCTTGGCGTTCTCGCTCGAGATGCCGTCCTTGAGGCTCACCTCGATGCGGAACTCCTTGCCGGAAGGGTAGGGGTCGCCCTGGTCGAGCATCTTCAGGTCGATGCCGCGCTTGATGAACTTCGACTGCACGACGTCGAGCACGGCCTTGACGCGCTCCTCGGACGACGCCTTCAGCAGCAGCTTGTCGCCGCTCCACGACACGTCGGCGCCGACGCCCTTGAAGTCGTAGCGCTGCTCGACCTCCTTGCGCGCCTGGTTGACGGCGTTCTCGGCCTCCATCTTGTCGACCTTGCTGACCACATCGAACGAGGAATCTGCCATGCCCTGATCCTACGCACCGGCGACTGATGCCGATCGAGTGGCGCCTCCCAGCATCCACTGGCGCCTCCCAGCGCTGAGTGGCGCCCCCCAGCGCCGAGTGGCGGCTCGCAGCGCCGAGTGGCGGGTCCCAGCGCCGAGTGGCGCTCCCTGGCGCTGAGTGGCGGCTCCCAGCATCGAGTGGCGGCTCCCAGCAGCGAGTGGCGGGCCCCAGCGCTCAGTGGCGCCTGCGGCATCGACCGGCGGAGTGGAGGGTCCAACAGCGACGAGCGGGATGTGGCGGCACGTGGCGGGAGGCGCCAGTCGATCCCGGGAGGCGCCAGTGGATCGCGGGAGGCGCCAGTGGGTGGCGGGAGGCGCCACTCAAGCGCGGGAGGCGCCACTCGAGCGCGGGAGGCGCCAGTGGGTGGTGGAAGGCGCCACTCGAGCGCGGGAGGCGCCACTGGCCGGTGGGCGGCGGGAGGGCGGGGATGCGACGGAGCCCCGTCGCGAGGACGGGGCTCCGGTGGTGGCGAGTGAGGGATTCGAACCCCCGAAGGCAATGCCAGCTGATTTACAGTCAGATCCCTTTGGCCGCTTGGGTAACTCGCCGAGGCCGCGCAGGCCGCCGTCCAGCATACATGGCCAACAGGGGGCCCGGCGACGACGGCGGGCGGCCTCCCGCGCGCGGTAGGTTCGAAGCATGCGCGAGCTCCACGACCTGCTCGTCGGCGTGGCCGTCGACGCCGCGACGCTCGCGAGGACCCGCCGCGAGGCGGGCGTCTCGATCGCGGCGAGCAAGTCGAGCCTCGTCGACATCGTCACCGAGGCCGACCGCGAGGTCGAGCGCCTCGTCGTCGACCGCATCCGCGCCGCGCGCCCCGACGACGGCATCCTCGGCGAGGAGGGCACGAGCGTCGCGGGCACCTCCGGCCTCACCTGGGTCATCGACCCCATCGACGGCACGGTCAACTACCTCTACGACATCCCCGCCTACGCGGTCTCGCTCGCGCTCGTCGAGGGCGATCCCGACCCGACGACGTGGCGCGCGGTCTCCGGCGCGGTCGTCAACGCCGCGACCGGCACGCGGTTCGCGGCGCGTCGCGGCGCGGGCGCGACGCGCGACGGTCGCCCGATCCGGGTGGCGGATGCCGTGCCGGCCGAGATCGCGCTCGTCGGCACGGGCTTCGGGTACGACGCGCAGCGCCGGCAGCGGCAGGCCGCGGTCGTGCAGGGGCTCATCGGCTCCGTGCGCGACATCCGCCGCATCGGCTCGGCTGCGCTCGACCTCGCCGCAGTCGCGAGCGGGCAGCTGAACGCCTACTTCGAGCGCGGGCTGCAGCCGTGGGACATGGCTGCTGGCGCCCTGCTCGTGGAGGAGGCTGGCGGTGCCGTGCGCGGCTGGGACGGCGCTCCAGCGAGTCGTGAGTTCCTGCTCGCCGCTGCGCCGGCGCTCGCCGACGAGCTCACCGCGCTGCTCGCGCCGCTGCGACCCGACGAGGTGTGACCCTTGCGACACCGTTACCGTTTTGTTACCTTTGAGTGTCAGCCACCGCATCGGGCGCCGCGCAGCGTGCCCTTTGCGCGTGCGAGCCGGTTCATGCAACGATCGATGCCGGCGAGGCCGCCAGCCGCCATCTCTGGCGCTGAGCGACCGGAACCCAACCCAGGACTGTAGGACGGCCGAAGCGTGACGCACCCCACTCGACGAGCACTGCGCTCGTCTGCTGTGGACGCCGCGCGCCCCGACACGGAGCGCCAGCTCACGCGCCGCGAGCTGCGGGAGCGCGAGCGCGCCGCCGAGGCCATCGCGCACACCGCCGCCGAGGCGCGCGCCGCCGCGCGCGTCACCGTCGTCGAGGGCTCCGCGCCGCTCTACACGAGCCGCCGCGCGATGCGCGAGGCTGCGACGCGCGTCGCGCAGGAGCTCGCCGTCACCACGGCCGAGCCGACCTTCACGGCGCCGGTCATCACGGTCGACGCCCCCTCGCTCGGCACCGGCGGCGACGCCGTGCCCGGTGTGCGCCCCGCGCGCCCCTTCGCGCCGCGCGTCGTGCGCCAGGCTCCCATCGCGCCGCCCGCGCGGCCGAGCGGCAAGGGCCGCCAGATCGCGCAGAAGATCACGGCCGGAGGCGCGCTGCTGTTCATCGGCTCGCTCGTCGTCGTCACCTCCCTGCCCGCTCAGGCCGTGCAGCAGCCCGACGGGCTCGACCCCGAGGTCGCGCAGATCCACGACGTGCAGATGCTCGAGAGCGTCTCCACGGAGACGACGACGTACTTCGCCCGCGACGGCATCACGGTCAACGATCAGGTCGCGGCGGCGCGCATGTCCGAGGGCGAGCGCGCGGCCTACCAGGCCGTCGCCGACGGCGAGCGGCCCGGCCCGTCCTACACGGGCGACCCCGCGTTCCCGCAGGTGTGGGAGATGCTCGAGACGGGCTTCGTGCAGACGCCGTTCCCGAGCATGGACCAGGTGCCCATGTCGAGCGGCTTCGGCTACCGCCCCGGCGGCTTCCACGGCGGCAGCGACTTCACGCCCGGGCTCGGCACCGACATCCGCCCCATCGCCAACGGCGTCGTCTCGGCGGTCTGGCAGGGCAACAACCCGGGCGGTGGCGGCTACGCCGTCTTCATCGACCACAACATCGACGGCCAGTTCGTGCAGTCCTGGTACGCGCACATGACGCCGGGCTCCATCAACGTCGAGGTCGGCCAGGTCGTCGACATCACCGACGTCATCGGGCAGGTCGGCAGCTCGGGCCGCTCGACGGGGCCGCACCTGCACCTCGAGCTCAAGAACTCCGAGTACGTCTCGTTCGATCCGCTGCTCTGGCTGCAGACGCGCGAGATGAACCTCGAGCACCGCTGACGCCGGCGCCGCGGCGAGCGCGGCGGGCCACGTCCGGGCTCGGGATGCCGCGTGCAGCCGATAGCGCCCCGCACGGCTTGTGGCGCGCGCGGAGCGCGTCACGCCGCGGCCGGCACGGCACGCCACGCGCGCACAGCGCGCCGAGCCGTGCCCGGCGCGCTCCGCGGCCTACGCGCGGGTCCTGACCCAGACGACCTCGTCGGCCGAGAGCGAGGCCGCGTCGAGCGGCGACGAGCTCAGCACGATCTCGCCGCGGGGCACGTCGACCGCGTCGTGGCCGAAGTTCGCGACCACCGTGAGCGAGCCGTTGCGGAACGCGAGCGCGGTCGGACCGACGTCGAGCCACTCGAGCTCGCCGGTGCCGAGCCCCAGCTCCCGCCGCAGCTCGAGGGCGCGCCGGTACATCGCGAGCGTCGAACCCCGGTCGCCGGCCTGCACGTCGCGAGCGAGGGTCGCCCACTCCGGCGGCTGCGGCAGCCAGCTCTCGCCCGTGGAGCTGAAGCCGTACGCGGGAGCGTCCGCCTCCCACGGGATCGGCACGCGGCAGCCGTCGCGGCCCCACAGCTCGCCCTGCGTGCGGTGGAAGGTCGGGTCCTGCCGCTGGTGCGGCTCGATCGCCGTCACCTCCGGCAGCCCGAGCTCCTCGCCCTGGTACACGTAGGCGCTGCCGGGCAGTGCCAGCATCAGCGCCGTCGCCGCGCGACCGCGACGCAGCGAGACGGTCGGGTCGGCCTTCGACACGGAGGTCGGGCCGATGCCCGCGCCGTGCGGTGGCGGCGGCACGAGCGCGAGGCGCGTGCGGTGGCGGATGGTGTCGTGGTTCGACAGCACCCAGGTGGGCGGCGCGCCGACCGCGCCGAAGGCCTCGATCGACTCGTCGATGACGGCGCGCAGGCGCCGAGCGTCCCACGGCGTCTCGAGGTAGACGAAGTTGAACGCCTGGTGCATCTCGTCGGGGCGGACGAAGCGCGCCATCTTCTCGAGCGGCTGCACCCACGCCTCGGCGCACAGCACGCGGTCGCCCTCGTACTCGGCGAGCACGTCGTGCCAGCGGCGGTAGATCTCGTGCACGTGCTCCTGGCCGAAGTAGGGCGACTCCATCGAGCCGGCCGCGAGCAGCGCCTCGTCGACGTCGGGCAGCCCCGGCGCCTTCGCGTTGCCGTGGGCGACGTCGACGCGGAAGCCGTCGACGCCCCGGTCGAGCCAGAACCGCAGCACGTCGACGAACATGTCGCCGACCTCCGGGTGCTCCCAGTCGAAGTCGGGCTGCGAGGCGTCGAACAGGTGCAGGTACCACTCGCCGTCCTCGACGCGCGTCCACGCCGGTCCGCCGAAGACGCTCTGCCAGTTGTTGGGCGGCAGCTCGCCGTGCTCGCCCTTGCCCTTGCGGAAGATGTAGCGGGCTCGCGCCGCGCTCCCGGGGCCGGCGGCGAGCGCCTCCTGGAACCACGGGTGCTCGCTCGAGGAGTGGTTGGGCACGAGGTCGACGATCACCCGCAGGCCGAGGCCGTGCGCCGTCTCGAGCATGCGGTCGAAGTCGTCGAGCGTGCCGAACAGCGGGTCGACGTCGCAGTAGTCGCTCACGTCGTAGCCCGCGTCCCGCTGCGGGGAGCGGTAGAAGGGGCTCAGCCAGATGGCGTCGACGCCGAGCTCGGCGACGTGCGGCAGCCGTGCGGCGATGCCCGGCAGGTCGCCGACGCCGTCGCCCGAGGCGTCGGCGAAGGACCGGGGATAGATCTGGTAGATGACGGCGGAGCGCCACCACTCGGCACCGGCGGTGGAGGCGGCCTGTGCGGCGGACTGCAGCGATGCGTCGGTCATGGCACCAGGCTATGCGGATGCACCTGAGCGCGTCTGCCCATCCGCCGAGTGCATCGTCGGCGGCCTCACCGCGGGAGCGGTGAAGGAGACGACGCCCGACGGCTCGAGAACTGTGGCATGGTGGTGCCCGTCCCATCAGCGTCGGCGCTGCCGGAGGAGAGCTCGCGATGACCGTCACCAGGGCCCCGATCGATCGCGGGCGGTTCTCGAACAAGACCGTCTTCATCATGGCCGCCATCGGCTCCGCCGTCGGCCTCGGCAACATCTGGCGCTTCCCCTACGTCGCGTACGAGGGCGGCGGCGGCGCGTTCATCCTGCCGTACCTCGTGGCGCTGCTCGTCGCCGGCATCCCGCTGCTGCTGCTCGACTACGCCATCGGCCACTCGCAGCGCGGCTCGGCGCCGCTGGCCTTCGCCCGCATCTCGCGCAAGCTCGAGTGGATCGGCTGGTGGCAGGTCGCCATCTGCGTCGTGATCGCCGTCTACTACGCCGCGATCCTCGCCTGGTCGACGCAGTACATCGGCTTCTCGTTCACGCAGGCGTGGGGGGAGGATCCCGAGGGCTTCCTCTTCGGCGAGTTCCTGCAGGCCGCCGACAACGAGGTCACGCTGCAGTTCGTGCCCGCCGTGCTCATCCCCATGGCGATCATCTGGATCGTCACGATCGCCGTGATGGCGCTGGGCGTGCAGAAGGGCATCGGCGCCACCTCGGTCGTCTTCATCCCCGTGCTGCTGCTGGCGTTCGGCGCGCTCGTCGTGCAGGCGCTCTCGCTGCCCGGCGCGATCGAGGGCCTCGAGACGCTCTTCGCCCCGAACTGGGCCGCGCTGCTCGACCCCGCGGTGTGGGCGAGCGCCTTCGGCCAGATCTTCTTCTCGCTCTCGGTGGGCTTCGGCATCATGATCACCTACGCGTCCTACGTGGGGCGCAAGGTCGACATGACGGGCTCGGCCTTCGTGGTCGGGTTCGCGAACTCCGGCTTCGAGCTGCTCGCGGGCATCGGCGTGTTCTCGGCGCTCGGCTTCCTCGCGCAGGCGTCGGGGGCGGCGGTCGCCGACGTCGTCGCGGCCGGCATCGGCCTCGCGTTCGTCGCCTTCCCGGCGATCATCTCGCAGGCACCGCTCGGCGCGCTCCTGGGCGTGCTGTTCTTCACCTCGCTCGTGCTCGCGGGCTTCACGTCGCTCGTGAGCATCCTCGAGGTCGTCATCTCTGCGGTGCGCGACAAGCTCGAGCTCGGTCGCGTGCAGGCGACGCTCGTCGTGACGGTCCCCATGGCGGCCGTCAGCATCCTGCTGTTCTCGACCACGAGCGGCGTGCTCGTGCTCGACATCGCCGACTACTTCATCAACCGCTTCGGCATCCTGCTCGTCGCGCTCGTCGCGATGCTCGCGATCGCGTGGGGCGTGCGCCGCGTGCCCTCGCTCGCCGAGCACATGAGTCGCTACGGCTCGATCAGGCTCGGGCGATGGTGGGTCGTGCTCGTCACCGGGATCACGCCGGCGCTCATCGCGATCATGCTCGTGCTCGAGCTCGTGACGGCCGTCACGACGCCCTACGGCGGCTACCCGACGTGGATGCTCGCTGTCTTCGGCTGGGGCACGGCCGGCGCGGCGCTCATCGCCGGCATCCTGCTCTCGATCCCGAAGTGGAAGGCGACGACGCCGCTCGACGCACCGCAGCACGACGAGGAGGTGATCCGATGACTGCCGGAGCCATCGCCATGATGGTCGTCAGCATGCTCGTCCTGTGGGGCGGCCTCGCGGCGGCGATCGTCAACATCGTCCGCTTCAAGGGGACCGAGCCCGCGGAGCAGGCGCGCGACCTGTGACGCGCACGACGCGCTCGGAGATCCTGAGGCCATCTTGAGCAGCGGATAGGATCGCGGCACTTCATCGGTGAAGCAGGCGCAGCGTCGCGCCTGGGAATGGGAGTGCCGCACATGCCCGAATCCACGTCGATCGCCGAGCGCAGCGTCGAGATGCAGCGCTCACCGGAGTTCCAGCGGCTCCGCCGCACCTTCATGGCCTTCATCCTGCCGATGACGGCCCTCTTCCTCGCCTGGTACCTCGCCTACGTGCTCCTCGCGGGATTCGCGCCCGACTTCTTCGCCGCGCGACTGGGGGAGAGCCACATCACCGTGGGCCTGCTGTTCGGCCTCGGCCAGTTCGTCTCCACCTTCGCGATCACCATGCTCTACAGCCGCTGGGCGAACCGCGTCTACGACCCCCAGGCGGATCCGCTCGCGGCGCGGATGGAGCAGGGCGAGCAGCGGGGAGCGGCGTGATGGATCAGGAGATCAACCCCGTCATCAACATGGTCGTGTTCGCGGCGTTCGTCGCGGTCACGCTCTTCATCGTCTTCCGCGTCTCGCGCCGCAAGGCGAGCGAGAACGAGTTCTACGCCGCGGGCCGGTCGTTCTCGGGCAGGCAGAACGGCATCGCGATCGCCGGCGACTACCTCTCCGCGGCGAGCTTCCTCGGCATCTGCGGCGCGATCGCGATCGCCGGCTACGACGGCTTCCTCTACTCGATCGGCTTCCTCGTCGCGTGGCTCGTCGCGCTCCTGCTCGTCGCCGAGCTGCTGCGCAACACCGGCCGCTTCACGATGGCCGACGTGCTGAGCTTCCGGCTCAAGCAGCGGCCCGTGCGGATGGCCGCGGCGCTCGCGACCCTCGCCGTGTGCTTCTTCTACCTCGTCGCCCAGATGGCCGGCGCCGGCACGCTCGTCGCGCTGCTCATGGGGTTCACCGATCCGATCGCGAAGGACGTCACGATCGCCGCGGTGGGGCTGCTCATGATCGTCTACGTCATCTTCGGCGGGATGAAGGGCACCACGTGGGTGCAGATCATCAAGGCCGCGCTGCTCATCACGGGCGCGTGCGTCATGACCCTCATGGTGCTCTTCGTCGTGCGCTTCGACTTCGACGCGCTCCTGCGCCTCGCCGTCGAGGCATCACCGGAGGGGGAGGCGATCCTCGCCCCGGGGCTGCGGTACACGAACCCGGTCGACTTCCTCTCGCTCGGGCTCGCGCTCGTGCTCGGCACGGCGGGCCTGCCGCACGTGCTCATGCG
Organism: Agrococcus sp.; assembly: GCA_031179215.1. Taxonomy (GTDB): domain Bacteria; phylum Actinomycetota; class Actinomycetes; order Actinomycetales; family Microbacteriaceae; genus Agrococcus. The sequence goes on along the minus strand of JAPSIA010000002.1, from coordinate 3,417 downwards.
CTTCTACACCGTGCCCTCGGCGAAGGAGGCGCGGCGCAGCGTCGTCTGGGCCATCTGGCTCATCGGCATCTTCTACCTCTTCACGCTCGTGCTCGGGTTCGGCGCCGCGGCGCTCGTCGGCCCGGAGGTGCTCACCGACGCCCCGGGCGGCGAGAACGCGGCAGCGCCGCTGCTCGCGCTCGCGCTCGGGGGACCGTTCCTCATGGCGCTCATCTCCGCGGTCGCGTTCGCGACGATCCTCGCGGTCGTCGCGGGGCTCGCGATCACTGCCGCGACCTCCTTCGCGCACGACATCTACGCATCCATCATCAAGCGCGGCGACGTCGCGCCGGGCGCTGAGGTCAAGGTCGCGAGGATCACCGTCGTCGTGATCGGCGTCGTCGCGATCGTCGGCGGGATCATCGCGCAGAACCAGAACGTCGCGTTCCTCGTCGCCCTCGCGTTCGCGGTCGCCGCGAGCGCGAACCTGCCGACGATCCTCTACTCGCTCTTCTGGCGCCGCTTCAACACGGGTGGGGCGCTGTGGTCGATGTACGGGGGGCTCGTCTCGTGCGTGCTGCTGATCGTCTTCTCGCCAGCGGTCTCCGGCACCCCGAAGTCGATGTTCCCCGACGCCGACTTCAGCGTCTTCCCGCTGTCGAACCCGGGCATCGTCTCGATCCCGCTCGCGTTCGTGCTCGGCATCATCGGCACGTTCGTCTCGAAGCCGGAGCCCGACCACGACGGCAAGCAGGCCGAGATGGAGGTGCGCTCCTTCACGGGCGCGGGCGCGGAGAAGGCGACCGAGCACTGACGCCGCCGATCCCGGGATCGCGCTCGAGCCGAGCCGCGATCCCGGGATGCTCGCTCTGGCGCGCACGGCACGCGGGCGCGCGTTCCGACGCGCTCAGCGCGCGCGGCGCTCCGCCCAGATCGCCCGCAGCGCCGCATCGAGCCGCGGCTGCCGGAACCGGTATCCCGAGGCCAGCAGCCGCGACGGCGCGACCCAGCGGCTCTTGAGCAGCAGCTCGCTCTCGGTGCGCAGCGCCCAGGTCGCGGCCTCGAGCACGAACCGCGGCGCGGGGATGCCGATCGGCATGCCCACGGTGCGGCGCAGCAGGCGCATGAGCTCGCGATTCGTGGATGCCTCCGGTGCCGCGAGGTTCACGGGGCCGTCGAGCGCGGGCGTCGCCTCGAGGTGGCGGACCGCGCCGACGACGTCGTCGATGTGGATCCACGAGAAGCGCTGGCGGCCGCGCGTGGGGCGGCCGCGGCTCGGCGCCCGCGCCTCCTCGGTGCCGCGGCCGGCGCCGAAGGAGCGGTAGCGCTCGTGGGGGAACCACCAGCCGTCGAGCTGCGGTCCGCCGAGGCCGAGCCGCGCGAGCCGCAGCAGCAGCTGCGTCGCCTCGCTGTCGTGGCCGAGCACGATCGCGGTGCGCATCGCGACCGTGCGGGTGCCGGGCACCTGGGCAGCTTCGAGCTCGCGCTCCCACGCGCGGGCGACGTCCTCCGAGAAGCCGTGCTGCCCGATCGGGTCGTCCTCGGTGTGGGCGCGAGCGGTCGTGTGGGAGTAGGCGGTCGCCGTCGACTGGTTGAGCCACACGGGAGGGGGCGCCGCGGCGCGCGCGATCGCTGCGCCCAGCTCCCTCGTCGTCGCGACGCGAGAGCGCAGGATCTCGTCGCGGCTCGCGTCGTCGTAGCGCGCGTGCACGGGCTTGCCGGCGAGGTTGATGACGAGCGCGGCGCCGTCGACCGCTCGCGCGAGCGCATCCGCGTCCCCCCACGACGCATCCGCTGCGCCGGCGCCGACGGTGCGCCTGCCGATCGTGCGCACCGCGCGGCCGTCGCGCCGGAACGCGGCGGCGAGGTGCCTGCCCATGAAGCCCGAGGCTCCGGCGATGACGACGTCGGTCACGGTGCCTCCAGGTGTACGAGCGCGATCTCCTCGATGCTACGTCCGCTCGGAGGCCGGGACCGCGCGACGGTCCCCGTCGTCCTGCTGCTCGGGGGGTTCGCCGTCAGGATGCGAGCGGCTCGCCGCGGCGGGGCGCGGAGCACCCGCGCGCAGCGTCGACAGCGAGCCGGAGCCGAGCAGCACGCCGAGCACCACGACGGACGCGCCCGCGATCTCGACCGGCGTCAGCGTCTCGCCCAGCACGATCCACGCGGTGAGCAGGCCCACGACGGGCACGAGCATCGAGAAGGGCGCGACTCGAGAGGAGGGATGGCGGCTCAGCAGCCACGTCCAGAGCCCGCTGCCGACGACGGTCGCGAGCAGCACGGTGTAGGCGAGGCCGGCGAGCGCCCACAGCCCCGTCGGCTCCGTGAGCCCGACGAAGGAGTCGGCGATCCTGACCGGTCCCTCGATCACGAGCGCGACCGCCGCCATCGGCGCGACGGGCACCACCGACATCCACAGGGTGAGGTGGAGCGGCTTCGACGGCCGAGCCAAGCGGCTCGAGAGGTTGCCGAGCGCCCAGCCGAGCGCGCCGAGCAGCGTGAGCAGGAAGGGCCCGAGCGCTGCGGTGCCCAGCTGCTGCGTGCCGATCACCGTCAGGCCGGCGACCGCGAGCAGGATGCCCACGACCTGGCCCCGGTCGAGCCGCTCGCGGAGCACGGTCGCGCCGAGCAGCACGGTCATGGGAGCGGATGCCTGCAGCACGAGCGAGGCGAGCCCGGTCGGCATGCCCGTGGCCATCGCCCAGTACAGGAAGAGGAACTGCAGCGTGCCGAAGCCGAGGCCGTAGCCGATGAGCCATCGCAGCGGCACGTCGGGCCTCGGCACGAGCAGGAGCGTCGGGAGCGCGAGCAGCGCGAACCGCAGCGCCACGAGGAAGAAGGGCGGGAACTGCTCGAGGGAGAGGTGGATCGCCAGGAAGTTGAGGCCCCAGAGGATGGCCACCAGCGCACCGAGGAGGCGTTCGCGGATCGTCACACGACACATTCGAGCACGGCGCCATCGTGCAGCACCAGCGAAGGTTCGAGAACCGACCGTGTAGCGTTCCTGCATGGAACTCCGCGATCTCGCGCTGCTCCGAGAGCTCGGCGAGCGGGGCAGCATGGCGGCGGCAGCTCGCGCGCTGCGCGTGACCCCCTCTGCGGTCTCGCAGCGCATCCGCGTCATCGAGCGCTCGCTCGGGCTGCGCCTCATCGAGCCCGCCGGTCGTGGCGTGCGTCTCACCGAGCCCGGCCGGCTGCTCGCGACGGGTGCGGTCGAGGTCGCCGAGGTCGTGGCCCGAGTGGAGTCGCGGCTCGCGGCGTTCCATCAGGGCGTCGCCGGCCGCGTCGATGTCGTCACGCTCCCGAGCGCCGCGGTCGTGCTGCTGCCCGGGCTCATCGCCGGCCTCGGCGAGGGGGTCGAGCTGCACATCCACGACCACGACGTCTCGGAGACGGAGTACGCGGCCCTCGCGCGCGACCACGACCTCGTCATCGGCC
>JAPSIA010000133.1 GCA_031179215.1 Agrococcus sp. | reverse complement strand
CCTCGTCGAAGAGCTCGTAGTCGGGGTGCGTGAGCTGCCGCTTGCCCTTGTAGGCGCCGACGGTGCCGGAGAACAGCGCCGTGACGCCGCGGTGGAGCTCGTCGGTGCGCCACGCCTGGTTGAAGAAGGCGAGCTCGAGCTCGCTCGAGCCGTCGGTGATCGTGATGCTCGTGAGGGTGCGCGGGCGGCCGCGCGCGTCGCGCTGCAGCACGCGCGTCTCGACCGTCGCGACCTTCGCGACGACCGTGACGTGCTCGCCCGGCACGAGGCTCGCGAGCTCGGTGAGCTCGCCGCGCTTCGCGTACCGGCGCGGCAGGTGCCAGACGAGCTCCCCGAGCGTCGTCATGCCGAAGGCGCGCTCGAGCTTGCCCGCCGCCGCCTTCCCGACGACGCGCTCGAGCGGCCGCCCGAACCCGTCGGGCAGCGCCGCGCCGCCGGCTTCCTTCCTCGCCACCCGCCCAGGGTACGTCGGAGCGCCCACCGCGACGGACGCATCCGGCCGCGCCGTGTGGACGACGACCGATGCACGCCTCGTCAGCCGGATGCGCGACGATAGCGGCATGACCCGGATCATCGGAGGCCTCGCCGGCGGCGTGCGGCTGCACGTGCCCGTGCGCGGCACGCGGCCGACCTCGGAGCGCGTGCGCGAGGCGATCTTCAGCGCGCTCGATGCCCGCAGCCTGTGCGACGGCGCGCGCGTGCTCGACCTGTTCGCCGGCTCGGGCGCGCTCGGGCTCGAGGCCGCGAGCCGCGGCGCGGAGTCGGTCGTGCTCGTCGAGCGCGACAAGGGGGCCGCGCGGGTCGCGACGCGCAACGCGGAAGCGGTCGCGAAGGCGGGCGCCGCGCGGGCGCTCGTCGAGCAGGTGGCCGTGACGGCCTTCCTCCAGCGCTCGGGCCGCACCTTCGACCTCGTCTTCATCGATCCGCCGTACGAGCTGCCGGGCGATGCGCTCAGCGGCGTGCTCGCCGACCTCGCGCCGCTGCTCGCCCACCCCGCGACCGTCGTCGTCGAGCGCGCACGGCGCGCGGCGCCGCTCGAGACGCCCGGCGATCTCGAGGTCGAGCGCACGCGCGACTACGGCGACACGACCCTGCACTACCTCGCGACGACGGGCACGGCCGCCGACCGGCCATCGCTCGGCGACGGCCAGGAGGGCGCGGCCGACCCCGAGGGAACGGCGTGACGGCGATCACGATCGACCGCGCCGACTTCGCCGATCCCGAGCTCGTCGCGTTCCTCCGCGCCCACCTCGACGACCTCGCCCCGACGGCGCCGCCGAGCAGCCAGCACGCGCTCGACCTCGCCGGCCTGCAGCGCCCCGGCGTGCGGCTGTGGGTCGCGCGCGTGCCCGAGGCGCTCGTCGGGACCGTCGGGCTCGCGCCGGTCGAGCCCGGCCACGAGGAGCTCAAGAGCATGCGCACCGACCCCGAGCGGCGCGGCCTCGGGATCGCCTCGGCGATGCTGCGGCACGCGCTCGCCGACGCGAGCGCGAGGGGCGTCGAGCGCGTCTCGCTCGAGACGGGCAGCCAGCCCTTCTTCGCACCCGCCCGCGCCCTCTACGCGAAGCACGGCTTCGTCGAGTGCGCTCCGTTCGGCGCCTACGCGCTCGATCCCCACAGCACGTTCATGACCCTCGTGCTCGAGCCCTCGAGCGGCGCCGGCGCGCGCGAGCAGGGTCAGCACGTGGCTCGGTAGGGATGCCCGGCCGCGAGCTCGGCACGTGGCGCGGTAGGGATACGGCCGCGCGCTCGGCACGTGGCTCGGTAGGGATACCCGGCCTCGGGCTCGGCGCGCGGCTCGGCAGGGATACCCTCGGCCTCGGGCTCGGCGCGCTCGATCGAGCGCGCTCCAGCCGGGAGGGTGCAGCCGCGCTGCTCGAGGCTCGCTCCGTCGAGCGCGCCCGTCAGCCGTTCCGGTAGGGATCCCAGCCGCGAGGCTCGAGGCTCGCACCGTCGAGCGTGACCACGGGCGCCTCCCCCTCGGCGAGCGCCTCGACGGTGCCGAGCCTCGTCGCGGCGTGCCCCGCGAGCTCGGCGGGCGGCTCGACGCCTGGCGGCAGCGTGCACAGGAGCGCGTGGTCCTCGCCGCCGTGGAGGGCCGCCTCGAGGCGCGCGCCGAGCGCGAGCGCCTCGCGGGCAGCCGCCTCGACGCCGGCGGTCTCGAACGCGATGCGCATGCGGGATGCGCGCGCGACGCGAGCCGCGTCGAGCGCGAGGCCGTCGGAGACGTCGAGCATCGCGGTCGCGCCGAGGTCGGCGAGCAGCGTGCCGGCGGCGACGGGCGAGACGGGCGCGAGCTGCGCCGCGACGGCCCGAGCGTGCGCGCCGGCCCGGAGCCGCTCGGCCGCGGCGCGCACGGGCTCCGACGCCGCGTCCTGCGCCTCGGCGAAGAGGTGACGCAGCCCCGTCGCGGCGAGGCCGAGACCGCCGACGCACCACACCCCATCCCCCGGTCGCGCGCCGGAGCGCAGCACGGGCGCGCGCCCCTCGAGGTCGCCGAACGCCGTGACGGCGACCGTCGCGTGCGGCGCCGTGCCCAGGTCGCCGCCCACGACGCCGCAGCCGGGCGCAATGGCGGCGATCGCGTCGGCGAGCCCGCGCGCGAAGTCCTCGAGCGCCGAGACGCGGGTCGCGGGCGCGACGGCGAGGGCGACGACGAGCGACGTGGGGCGCGCGCCCATCGCGGCGACGTCGATGAGGTTGGTCGCGACGGCCTTCCAGCCGAGGTCGTGCCACGTCGACCAGCCGAGCCGGAAGTCGGCGCCCTCGAGCATCGTGTCGGTCGTGACGACGAAGCGGCCGTCGGCCGCGCGGACGACCGCCGCGTCGTCGCCGGGGCCGAGCTCGGTGACGTCCCCCGTGGGCAGCAGCGGCAGGAATCGGCGCAGCGCCTCGAGCTCGCCGGCCTCGTGCAGCGTGGAGTCGTCCATGCGCGCAACGCTAGCCGCTGCGCGCGCTGCATCCGCGCCGGCCGCCCGCTCGGGAGCCCGATCCGCGCCGGCCGCCCGCTCGGGAGCCCGATCCGCGCCGGCGGCCCGCCGCGGGCCCTCGATCGGGCACAGCGGCCAGCGAGGCCCCCAGGGCGACCCCACGGCACGCTCAGGCCGATCGATGGGCCGAGCGAGCGGCGGGCGCGCCGATAGGCTCGAGCGGTGCGCTCGCTCCCGATCCTCGCCGCCGCGGCGGCGCTGCTCGCGCTCGCCGGATGCGCCCGCACCGTCGTGCTGCCGCCCGCCGACGAGGCGGCCGACCCCGGCTGCGCCGAGCTCATCGTGACGCTGCCGGAGCAGATCGGCGAGGAGAGCAGGCCCGAGCCGCTCGAGCGGCGGACCACGACCTCGCAGGCGACCGCGGCGTGGGGCGATCCGAGCGCGATCACGCTGCGCTGCGGCATGCCGGCGCCCGCGCCGTCGACGCAGCGCTGCATCAGCGTCAACGGGGTCGACTGGCTCGAGGTCGCACAGGAGGGCGGTGTGTGGACGTTCGTCTCCTACGGCCGCTCCCCCGCGACCGAGGTCGTCATCGACACCGGCGCCGTCACCGCGGTAACTGCGCTCGAAGCGGTCTCGAACGCCGTCGAGCGCACCGATCGCGTCGGCGCCTGCACCTAGCCGCTACGGACGCGGCCGCGTCGGCGCCTGCACCTCGCCGCTACGCTCCCGGCTCCGCCGCGTCGGCCGCGATGACCTCCGGCAGGAAGACGCGCCCGTCGTCGTGGCCCGGGTCGAGCACGATCGCGTGCCCCGCGGGGATGCCCGCGGCGAGCTCCGCTCCCGTGAGCTTCAGGTGCCGACGCGTGCGGGTCGCGAAGCCCCCGATGCGCGAGGTCGCGGTGAACGCCACGACGAGCTGCATGCCCTTGTGCGGCAGCACGAGGAAGCGGCCGGAGCCGGGGTCACGAGGATCCTCGACGACGGCGGGCACCACGAGCTCGGCGTCCCGCACGATCCCCCACGCCCCGGCGTGGTCAGCGGCGTCGATGGCGTGCAGGGCGTCGAGCGTGGGGTTGGCCATGGCTCCATGCTCGCAGATGGGTGCGGATGCGCCCGAGGAGAGCGGTGTCAGTGCGCCCTGGGAGGATGGTTCCCATGGCCCTCGACTTCACTGCGATCGACTTCGAGACGGCCAACGGCAACGCCGCGTCGGCGTGCGCGGTCGGACTCGTCAAGGTGCGCGACGGCATGGTCGTCGACCGCTTCGCCACGCTCATCCGGCCGACGGCGCCGTACGACGAGTTCTGGGAGTGGAACGTGCGGATCCACGGCATCCGCGCGATGGACGTGCTCGGCGCCCCCGACTGGGTCGAGGCCCAGGAGCGCATCCTCGAGTTCGGCGGCGACGACGTCTACGTCGCCCACAACGCCGGCTTCGACAAGGGCGTCATGCGGGCCGCGGCGAAGGCCGCTCGGCTACCGGTGCCCGACATGCGCTGGACCGACTCGCTGCGCATCGCGCGCAAGACCTTCGCCCTCGAGTCCTACCGGCTGCCCGTCGCAGCCCTCGCCGCGGGCTTCGACGACTTCCGGCACCACGATGCCGCCGGCGACGCAGAGGCCTGCGCCGCGATCGTGATCGGCGCGGCGCGACGCCACGAGTGCGACGACCTCCACGGCCTCGTCTCGCGCTGCGTCTCCGCGATCCACGAGATCGGCGAGCGCCACGAGCAGCTGCAGGAGCTCGAGGCGCGGCGCCGGGCGGCGCAGCGCGAGCGGCCCTGGTGGCACTGACCGCCT
>JAPSIA010000132.1 GCA_031179215.1 Agrococcus sp. | reverse complement strand
CCCGTGCCGCTCCCGCCGGTCATCGACCCGACGCCGAGCCAGCCGGCGCCGCCCGCGCCGACGCCCTCCGACCCGATCGGCACGCCGTCGCCCGTGCCCGCGGATCCGGTCGATCCGACCGACCCCGAGCCGCCGTCGACGGGCGAGCCGACCGAGCCGAGCCAGCCGGCCGAGCCCACCGATCCTCCCGCCTCGCAGGACCCGGATCCCGCCGATCCCGGCGGCGACCCTGGCACGATCGTGGATCCCGTCCTCCCGCCCCCGCTCGAGGAGGGCGGCTCGACCGCCTGAGCGTCGCCTCGTGCGCCGTGGGCGAACCGGCTGGGCCCCTGCGTGCGCGGAACCGTAGGATCGCGGGATGACTGTCACGACCATCCGCATGTACGGCGCTGACTGGTGCCGCGACTGCCGGCGCACGAAGGCGCAGCTCGACGACTTGGGGCTCGCCTACGACTACGTCGACGTCGAGCACGACGACGACGCGGCCGAGGAGGCCAAGCGCATCTCCGGGCGGATGAACATCCCGGTCGTGGTCTTCCCCGACGGCAGCCACCAGGTGGAGCCCTCGAACGCCGAGGTCGAGGCGAAGCTCGCGGAGCTCGCGCTCGTCTGAGCGTGCCCGCGGGGCGTCGCGTCGCGGCCGTGCCCGCGGTGCGGCATCATCGAGCGCATGACGACGAGCAATGACGCTCGCCTCCGACTCGACTCGCTCGCGGTGCATGCCGGCCGCGAGGACCTCCAGTCGCTCGGCGTGCACGCGAGCCCCATCGACCTCTCCTCCACGAACCCGCTGCCGGATGTGGAGTCGGGCGGCGACGCCTACGAGCGCCTCGCCACCGGCGGCGACCTCGGCGACGGCTCTGCCGTCTACCAGCGGCTCTGGAACCCGACGGTCGCCCGCTTCGAGCGCGCGCTCGCGGCGCTCGAGGGCGCGGAGGCCGCGGTCGCGTTCGCATCCGGCATGGCGGCGGTCACCGCGGTGCTGACCGCGGCGAAGCAGCGCAGGGGCGCGCACGTCGTCGCCGTGCGACCGCTCTACGGCGGCACCGACCACCTGCTCGCGACGGGCCTGCTCGGCACCGAGACGACGTTCGTGGACGACGTCGAGCACGTCGCGCGGGCCGTCCGCGCCGACACGGGGCTCGTCGTCGCCGAGACGCCCGGCAACCCCACCCTCGAGCTCATCGACCTCCAGGCGCTCGTCGCCGCGGCGCAGGGCGCGCCGGTCCTCGTCGACAACACCTTCGCGACGCCCGTGCTGCAGCGTCCCCTCGACCACGGCGTCGCGCTCTCGCTGCACTCCGCCACCAAGTACATCGGCGGCCACGGCGACGTGCTCGGCGGGGTCGTCGCGTGCGACGCCGCCTGGGCGCGGGCGCTGCGGCCGGTGCGCGCCATCACGGGCGCCATCGCGCACCCCTTCAGCGCCTACCTCATGCACCGGGGCCTGCAGACCCTGCCGCTGCGCGTCCGAGCGCAGCAGGAGGGCGCGCGCCGCGTCGTCGCGGCGCTGCAGGGCATGTCGGCCGTGCGCGAGGTGCGCTACCCGGGGCTCGCCGCGTGCGATCCGTCGGGGCTCGTGGGCGAGGGCAAGCAGATGGCGGGCCCGGGCTCGATGATCGCGATCGACCTCGGCTCGTCTTCGCGCGCCGCCGCGGTCGCCGAGTCGGTGCGGCTGTTCACGCACGCCGTCTCGCTCGGGAGCGTCGACTCGCTCATCCAGCATCCCGCGTCCCTGACGCATCGCCCGGTCGCGGCCGAGGCGAGGCCCCATGCGGGCGTGCTGCGCCTCTCGATCGGGCTCGAGGACCCGGGCGACCTCATCGCGGATCTCGAGCAGGCGATCGCCGCGGCGAGCTGAGCGCGCGGGCTACGACGGCGGCGCCTCGCCTGCGGCCGGCAGCACGAGCTCGGCGACGAGGCCGACGGGCTCGCCCTGCCGCAGCGAGACGGCGCCGCCGTTGCGGCGCGCGAGCTCGGCGACGATCGCGAGCCCGAGGCCCGTGCCGGGCACGTTGTCGCGCTCAGCCGCCGGCGCGCGGTAGAAGCGGTCGAACGCGAGCGATCGCTCCGGCTCGCTCATGCCGGGTCCCGTGTCGGCGACGCGGATCTGCACCGACTCCCCGAGCGGATGGGCGCTCAAGCGGATCGTGCCGCCCTCGGGCGTGAACTTGCATGCGTTGACCACGAGGTTCGAGAGCATCCTGCTCACATCGGTGCGGGAGCCGAGCACGGCGAGCCCTTGCGGCTCGCGCTCGAGCCGCAGCCGCTTGCGCTCGCTCTCGACGCGGAGGTTCGCGGCGATCTCCTCGAAGAGCTCGTCGCACGGCAGCCGCTCGCGACGCAGCGGTCTCGCCGTGCCGGTGCCCGAGCGGCCGAGCGTGAGGAGGTCCTCCACGAGCTCCGCGAGCCGGTGCGCGTTCCGGTCGATGACCCGTACCCAGTCGCGCTCGGTGGGCGTGAGCGATGCGCCGTCCGCGAGGAGCTCGGCGTAGCCGACGATGCTCGTGATGGGTGTGCGCAGCTCGTGGCTCGTGGTGACGAGGAAGTCGTCGCGCTGCCGCTCGAGCTCTGCCCGGATGGTGCGGGCCGCCTCGCGCTCGACCTCCGCCTCGACCTGCGCCTGGCGCGCGCGCAGGAGCGCCGTGACGTCGAGCAGCTGCACGGTCATGCGCTCGCCGCCGTCGTCGACCGCGTTCGCCGCGACCGTGATGATGCGGCCGGCGTCGGTGGTGACCGTCACTTGCTCACCGGTCTCGAGCGCCCTCGCCGCTGCGGCGCGCAGCGGCCCGCTCCACCGGTCGCCCGAGAGCTCGTCGGCGAGCATCGCCCGCCCCGCGCGGTTCGACCAGTGCACGACCGCATCCTCGCCGCGCTCCGCGACGACGAGCCCGATGCGGGCGTCGATGACGCTGCCGGTGAGCAGGCGGTTGGTCGCGTCGAGCCGGCGGGCGAGCGCGCGCAGCTCGTACTGGGCCGACGAGAGCACGACGGCGAAGCCGGCGAAGGTCACGAGCAGCAGCTCGAACATGGCGGCGCCGAGCAGCGGGTCGCGGCCGGTGCCGTGGAAGGGACCGCCCCCGTCGAGCGTCGCCGCGAGCATGAGCAGCGACGCCACGACGGTCTCGGCGAGCACGAAGCGGATCGGGAACCGCAGCGCCGCCCACGCGAGCATGGGGAAGGGCGCGAAGGCGAGCGGCAGCGACGACGGAGAGCCGAACACGAGCAGCACGGCTGCGGCGAGCAGCGCGATCTGCACCGTCATCTCCACGGGACCCGCCTGCACCGGGATCGGCGGCGGGAGCGCGGCGATGGGCGCGAGCAGGCTCACCGCCGCGGCGTGCGACGCGGCGACGAGCACGACGGTGGGCCAGAGCCCTCCGCCCTCGAGCGGCACGACGATCGCCGCGGCGATGACTCCCGCCGCGAGCGCTCCCGCGACGACCGCGACGGCGAAGCGCAGGCCCGCGCGCAGCGACGACAGCTCGAATCGGCGGCGCCGCAGCCCGAGGACGAGCGCGATCACCACGACCTCGGCGGCGTTCGCGACCCCGAAGGCGAGGCACACGAGCGGATCCCTGCCGCCGGCGAGGTTCGCGAGGCTCGTGGCGACGAGCACCACGGCGAGCACATGGGGCAGCCGCGAGGGCGGCTGGAGCATCGCGAGCAGCACCGACAGCGCCGCAGCCGGCCACCAGACGGCGACGGTCGAGCCGCGCGGCACGAAGAGCACGCCGACGACGGCCGCGGCGAAGATCGCCGCCGCGGCGAGCGGCCACGCCCACCACGGCAGCGCCGGGCGCGGTCCGGCGCGTCGATCCGCGTACGGCGCTGCGCCGGCGTCAGCGGTGCTCACGCTCCACACGGTACGCACCGGGCGCCGCTTCGCACAGCACCTCGTCCGCGGGTCAGCTCGCGGTCGTCGGCTCCAGCACGATCACGGGCGTCTCGCGCGCTCGCAGCACCGCGTAGTCGTCCATCGTCGGGCCCTGCAGGTACGCATCCCACCCCGCCCACAGGCGCTCGCGCTCGAGGCCGCGAGCCTCGCGGGCGCGCACGCGGCGGGGCCCGTCCGGCAGCTCGACGGTCGTCTCGGGGTGCGCGGCGAGGTTGAGCCACCACGCGGGATGCGGCTCGGCCCAGCCGTTCATCGCCATGAGCACGAGATCGGGGCCGTCCTCGTAGTAGGCCAGGATCGCGGCTCGCGGCGCCCCCGTGCGACGGCCGACGGTGTGGAGCCGCAGCATGCCGTACTTGCCCGGGCGAGGCCTGGCCAGGCCGAACCGGCCGCCCGTGGCGCGATGCAGCGCGCGGTGGACGACCCAGGCTGCGCGCACGAACCAGCGCGGAGGGATGCGCGGTGCGCTCCGGGGCACCTCGGGCGTGACATCTGCGGTGTGCGACATGGCTCGATCCGTTCCTCTCGCCACCGATCCTCGGGGGCTCTCCCGTCAGCGTAGGCAGCGGCGATCGCCGCAGGACAGGGGGCTGACCCCCACTAGAGCTCCTCGTAGACCGCGGGGTCCTGCCCCTTCATGCGGCCGTCCGGCCTGCCGAGCGCGGTGATGGCGGCGACGTCGTCGTCGCTCAGGCGCAGCTCGAGCGCGCCGAGGTTCTCGCGCTGCCGCTCGACCGACGCGGCCTTCGGGATCGGCACGACGCCGCGCGCGATCCCCCACGCGAGCACGACCTGCCCTGGCGTCGCCGCGTGCGCCTCCGCGATGCGCACGATCTCCG
>JAPSIA010000036.1 GCA_031179215.1 Agrococcus sp. | reverse complement strand
AGGAGGCCCGGCGCAACCAGGCCAACACCGTCCTCAAGGAGGTGCGGTTCCGCCTGAAGATCGACGAGCACGACTACGAGACGAAGCGCAAGCGTGCACAGGGGTTCCTCGAGGCGGGCGACAAGGTCAAGGCGATGATCCTCTTCCGCGGTCGCGAGCAGTCGCGCCCGGAGCTGGGCGTCCGGCTGCTGCAGCGCTTCGCCGAGGACATCCGCGAGTACGGCGCCGTCGAGTCGTCGCCGACCATCGACGGTCGCAACATGACGATGATCGTCGGCCCGCTGCGCTCGAAGTCGGATGCGAAGGCCGAGCAGAACGCCGTGCGCATCGCGCACAGGAAGGCCGAGCAGGAGAAGCGTCGCGCCGAGGCCGAGCGCCAGGCGGCGCACCAGGCGGCCATCGAGGCTGAGCGCCCGCAGCGCCCGGCCGCGCCCGTGCGCAGCCGCGTGCAGAGCGACGAGCCCGCGCGCTCGAGCCGCCCCGCCTCCTCGACGCGCCCGACCTCCTCGTCGCGCCCCCGCACCGAGGCCCGCTCGGAGCCTCGCTCGGAGCCGCGCGGCGACGCGCGTCCCAAGCAGACGGCGCGCACGGTCCAGCCCATGCCGGCCGGCGCCCCGCGCCCGTCCACGGCGCCCAAGCCCGCTGCCGCTCCGGCTGCAGCCACGCCCGCCGCGGCTCCCGCCGCGCAGGCGCCCGCTGCATCCGCAGCGCCCAAGCCCGCCGCGAAGCCCGGCGCCCCGAAGCCCGCTGCGAAGCCCGCGGCGCCCTCGGCGGCCGCCAAGCCCGCGGCACCCAAGGCCACGCCGGGAGCCAAGCCCGCCGGCAAGCCAGCATCCGAGTAGGAGAGAAGAATGCCCAAGCAGAAGACGCACTCCGGTGCGAAGAAGCGCTTCAAGATCACCGGCAGCGGCAAGATCCGCAAGCAGCAGGCCGGCATGCGCCACAACCTCGAGGTGAAGTCGTCGGTCCAGACGCGCCGCCTGAACAAGGACAAGGTCGTCGCGCCCGCCGACGCCAAGGTCATCAAGAAGCTGCTCGCCCGCTGACGCGCGCGACGAAGAAGAAGTAGAGAGAGAGCAGACTCATGGCACGTGTCAAGAGAGCCGTCAACGCCGCCAAGAAGCGTCGCGTCATCCTCGAGCAGGCTGCGGGCTACCGCGGCCAGCGCTCGCGCCTGTACCGCAAGGCCAAGGAGCAGGTGCTCCACTCGCGCGTCTACGCGTTCCGCGACCGCAAGGCGAAGAAGGGCGAGTTCCGCCGCCTGTGGATCCAGCGCATCAACGCTGCCGCTCGCCAGAACGGCCTGACCTACAACCGCCTCATCCAGGGCCTCGGCCTCGCCGGCATCGAGGTCGACCGTCGCATGCTCGCCGAGCTCGCGGTCAACGAGCCCGCGACGTTCGCCGCGCTCGTCCAGTCGGCCAAGGCGGCCCTGCCCGCCGACACCTCGGCGCCGCAGAACGCGGCCTGACGTGCTCGACAGCCCCCGCGCGCCCCGCGTGCGAGAGGCTGCGAGGCTCCAGCAGCGAGCAGCCCGGTCTCAGACCGGGCTGTTCCTGTTGGAGGGCCCGTCGGCGCTCGACGAGATCGTGCGCTGGCAGCCGTCGCACCTCGTCGACGTCTTCGCCACCGACGCCGCCCGCGAGCGGCACGGCGCCCTCATCGCCGCGGCCGAGGCGCACGCGCCCGTCACCGCCGTCTCCGAGCGCGCCCTCGCCGCGATCGCCGACACCGTGCATCCGCAGGGCGTCGTCGCGGTCGCGCGGCAGGCGCCCGTGCGGCTCGAGGACGCGCTCTCGCGCGCCGCGACGGCCGCGCACCCGCTCGTCGCGATCCTCCACGAGGTGCGCGACCCGGGCAACCTCGGCACGATCCTGCGCGCCGCCGACGCGGCAGGCGCCTCGGCCGTCATCGTCACGGCCAACTCCGTCGACCCCTACAGCCCCAAGGTCGTGCGCGCGACGACCGGCTCGCTGTTCCACGTCGACGTCGCCGTCGGTGCCGCGACGACGGATGCCGTGGTCGCCGCCCGCGCATCGGGCCTGCAGGTGCTCGCCGCCGACGTCTCGGGAGAGGAGCTCACCGCGCTCCACGCCGACGGCTCGCTCGAGCGCCCCACCGCGTGGCTGTTCGGCAACGAGGCCCGCGGGCTCGACGCGGCGACGCTGGCGCTCGCCGACCGCGCCGCGCGCCTGCCCGTCTACGGGCGGGCCGAATCGCTGAACCTCGCGACCGCCGCGTCGGTGTGCCTGTACGAGAGCGCGTTCGCCCAGCGCAGCATGTAACCGTTTCGTTGCGAAACGGCGTTCGCGGGTCTGCGCCGGATCGGTGCGTGCTTTGATGACCCCATGCAGCCCCTCGTCGAGCTCGATCACGTCAACAAGCACTACGGCGAACTCCACGTGCTCAACGACATCACCGTCACCATCCCCAAGGGGCAGGTCGTCGTCGTCATCGGCCCCTCGGGATCCGGCAAGTCGACCTTCTGCCGCGCGATCAACCGCCTCGAGACGATCGACTCCGGCGAGATCCGCATCGACGGCACGCCGCTGCCCTCCGAGGGCCGCGCGCTCGCGCAGCTGCGCGCCGACGTCGGCATGGTCTTCCAGTCCTTCAACCTCTTCGCGCACAAGTCGATCCTCGAGAACGTGACGCTCGGCCCCATCAAGGTGCGCGGCAAGAAGCGCAAGGAGGCCGAGGAGCACGCGATGCACCTGCTCGAGCGCGTCGGCATCGCCAACCAGGCGCACAAGATGCCCGCGCAGCTCTCGGGCGGCCAGCAGCAGCGCGTCGCCATCGCGCGGTCGCTCGCGATGGAGCCGAAGCTCATGCTCTTCGACGAGCCCACGAGCGCGCTCGATCCCGAGATGATCAACGAGGTGCTCGACGTCATGGTCGAGCTGGCGCAGGGCGGCATGACGATGATCACCGTGACCCACGAGATGGGCTTCGCGCGCAAGGCGGCCGACCGAGTGCTCTTCATGGCCGACGGGAAGGTGATGGAGGACTCGACGCCCGAGTCGTTCTTCACGGACCCGCAGACTCCGCGCGCGAAGGACTTCCTCTCGAAGATCCTCACGCACTGACCAGTCCCCACCCATCCACAGAAGGAGAACCACCATGCGCAGCAAGAGCAAGGTGACGCTCGGCGTCGCCGCGTTCGCGGTCCTCGCGCTCACGGCCTGCGGCGGCCCCGGCGGCGCGACGTCGACGGGCGAGCCCGAGGAGTCCGGCGACGCGGGCAACGGCGCCGCGACCGGCGAGCACCCGTACGGCCTCGAGGTCGTCGAGTCGCCCGAGTTCGAGGAGGGCACGTCGATGGCCGAGTTCGCCGAGGCGGGCTCGATCACGATCGGCACGAAGTTCGACCAGCCGCTGTTCGGCCTCGTCGGCCCCGACGGCAACCCCGAGGGCTTCGACGTCGCGGTCGGATCGCT
This sequence comes from Agrococcus sp., assembly GCA_031179215.1. Lineage (GTDB taxonomy): Bacteria > Actinomycetota > Actinomycetes > Actinomycetales > Microbacteriaceae > Agrococcus. The sequence continues at coordinate 14,924 of JAPSIA010000036.1, read as the reverse complement.
CATCGCCGCCGAGCTCGGCATCCCCTTCGAGAACATCGAGTGGGAGGAGACGGTCTCGGCGAACCGCGAGACGTTCATCGAGAACGGCAACGTCGACCTCGTCGTCGCGACCTACACGATCAACGACGCTCGCAAGGAGGTCGTCGACTTCGCCGGCCCGTACTACCTCGCCGGTCAGGCGCTCATGGTGCAGTCGGGCAACCCCGAGGGCATCACGGGCCCCGAGGACGTCGAGGGCCAGGCGGTCTGCTCGGTGGAGGGCTCGACGCCCGCCGCGCACATCGTCGAGGAGTACGGCGCGACCCTGCAGGCGACCGACGCCTACTCGAACTGCCTCGACCCGCTCCGCAACGGCCAGGTCGTCGCGGTGACGACCGACAACGTCATCCTCGCGGGCTTCGTCGACCAGAACCCGGGCGAGTTCGAGCTCGTGGCCGAGGGCGAGACCTTCACGGAGGAGCCCTACGGCATCGGCCTGGCGAAGGGCGACGACGAGCTCCGCGCGTTCATCAACGACACGCTCGAGGCCGCCACCGCGGACGGCCGCATGGCGGCGCTGTGGGAGCAGACCGCCGGCGCGGTGCTGCCGACGCCCGAGTTCCCGGCCCCCGACCGCTACTGATCGATCACCCGAGCCGGATGCGGGAGGGCGACCTCCCGCATCCGGTCGCGGGATGAGGGACTGATGCAAGCAATCTTCGAGAACCTGCCGCTGTGGTTGCAGGGCATGGGCATGACGCTGCTCCTCACGGGGCTCGTGACGCTCATCGGCCTGCCGCTGGGCGTGCTGCTGGCGGGCATGCGCGTCTCGCCCGTCGCGGCGCTGCGCGTCGTCGCAGCGGTCTGGACCGAGATCGCGCGGAACACGCCGCTCACGCTCGTGTTCTTCTGCACGGCGTTCGTGCTCCCGAAGCTCGGCATCGTCCTCGACTTCACCGTCGGGGCGGTCATCGCCCTGACGTACTACACGAGCGCGTTCTTCGCCGAGGCCGTGCGCTCGGGCATCAACTCGGTGCCGATCGGCCAGGCGGAGGCCTCGCGCTCGATCGGGCTCGGCTTCGGCCAGACGATGACGCTCGTCGTGCTGCCGCAGGCGTTCCGCAGCGTGCTGCCGCCGCTCATCAACGTCATCATCGCGCTCGTCAAGAACACGTCGGTCGCGATGGGCTTCTTCGTCTTCGTGCTCGTCTCGGTCGCGCAGCGGCTCTCGAACGTCTACGGCGATCAGTCCCTGCAGATCTTCTTCGGCATCGCGCTGAGCTACCTGCTCATCACGGTGCCGCTCGGCCAGCTCGTCGACCACCTCGAGCGCAAGTGGAGCGTGCAGCGATGAGCGGTTCCGTCCTCTTCGACGCCCCCGGGCCCAACGCGATGCGCCGCTCGCGGATCCTCTCGATCGTCTTCGCCGTCGCGGCGGTCGTCGCGGTCGGCCTCGCCGTCTACCAGCTCTGGCTCGGCGGCGCCTTCTACCAGGACCGCTGGGACATCTTCGGCCAGCCCGAGGTGTGGTTCGCCGCGCGAGGCCTCATGGCGGGGCTCGGCACGACGCTCTCGATCGCGGGCATCGCCGCGGTCGGCGCCATCATCCTCGGCACGATCTTCGCGATCCTGCGCAACGCCCTCACGCCGTGGGTGCGCATCCCGATCACGATCGTGCTCGAGTTCTTCCGCGGCATGCCCGTGCTGCTGATGATGCTGTTCATCCTCATCGTCTTCGCGTCCGGCGCGTACTGGGCGGTCGTCTGGGCGCTCATCGTCTACAACGGCGCCATCATCGGCGAGGCGCTGCGCGCGGGCATGCGGTCGCTCCCGAAGGGGCAGCGCGAGAGCGGGCTCGCGATCGGCTTGACCCCCTTGCGCACGACGCTCGAGATCGAGCTGCCGCAGGCGTTCCGCATCATGCTGCCGATCATCCTCGCGCAGCTCATCGTGCTGCTGAAGGACACCTCGCTCGGCTACATCGTCGGCTCGCCCGAGATCATCCGCATCGGCCGCCAGCTCGTCGACTTCTACGACCGCCAGGGCGGCCCGTACGCGCTCTCGATGTTCTTCGTGCTGCTCGCGATCTACCTCGCCGTCAACCTCACCCTCTCGGCGCTCGTGCGCTGGGTGCACAAGCGCGTCTCGCGTCCTCGCAAGGGCGGCGCGAACCTCGACGGCACCAGGACCGAGGCGGTGCAGCTGCCGACCGAGGCCCTGCGCCAGCAGCAGCGCGACCCGATGGCCGACACCACGCGCTACCCGGGCGCGGGCATGGAGGGCGGCGGCTGAGCGCTCGCGCGCGCCGCTAGGATCGTCGGGTGCCACACCCCGACGAGAACGCCGACCTCGGCGCGCGCGTCGACGCCGCGGTCACCGCGGCGCTCACCGCGATCGAGGCCGCCACGACGACCGCCGAGCTGCAGGCCGCGAAGGCCGCGCACAACGGGCAGGGGAGCGAGCTCGCCTCGCTCAACGGCTCGCTGCGCGAGCTCGCGCCCGAGGACCGCAAGGCCGCCGGGCAGCTGATCGGCGCCGGCCGCGGCCGCGTCGCGGAGGCGATCGCCGCGCGCCAGGCCGAGCTCGCCGCGGCCGAGGAGCAGGCGCAGCTCGAGGCCGAGCGCGTCGACGTCACGGCCCTGCCGCGCATCCGCACCGCCGGCGGCCGCCACCCGCTCACGATGCTCGTCGACGAGATGAGCGACGTGTTCGTCGGGATGGGCTGGGAGATCGCCGAGGGCCCGGAGCTCGAGCACGAGTGGTACAACTTCGACGCGCTCAACGTCGACCCCGACCACCCCGCGCGCGGCGAGTCCGACACGTTCTACGTCGCGCCCGCCGAGCGGCACCTCGTGCTGCGCACGCAGACGAGCCCCGTGCAGATGCGCTCGATGCTCACGCGCGAGCTGCCCATCTACGTCGTCGCGCCCGGCCGCGTCTACCGCACCGACGACATCGACGCGACGCACCTGCCCGTGTTCACGCAGATCGAGGGCCTCGCCGTCGACAAGGGCATCACCATGGCCCACCTGCGCGGCACGCTCGAGCACCTCGCCCGCATCATGTTCGGCGACGAGGCGCGGATCCGCCTGCGCCCCAACTACTTCCCCTTCACCGAGCCGAGCGCCGAGATGGACGTGTGGCACCCCGGCATGCGGGGCGGGCCCCGCTGGGTCGAGTGGGGCGGCTGCGGCATGGTCAACCCCAACGTGCTGCGCGCCGCGGGGCTCGACCCCGACGTCTACTCGGGCTTCGCGTTCGGCATGGGCATCGAGCGCACCCTCCAGTTCCGGTACCAGCTCGACGACATGCGCGACATGATCGAGGGCGACGTGCGCTTCACCGAGCAGTTCGGGATGGTGATCTGATGCGGATTCCGCTGTCATGGCTCGCGGAGCACGTCGAGCTCCCCGCTGAGCGCACGGCCGAGTGGCTGCACGAGCAGCTCGTGCGCGTCGGCTTCGAGGAGGAGGCGGTGCACGGCGGCGGCCTGCGCGGCCCGATCGTCGTCGGGCGGGTGCTCGGGTTCGCCTCGGAGCCCCAGAAGAACGGCAAGACGATCCGCTGGTGCCAGGTCGACGTCGGCGAGGCCAACGGCGGCGTGCGCGGCATCGTGTGCGGCGCCCTGAACTTCGTCGAGGGCGACCGCGTCGTCGTCACGCTCCCCGGCGCCGACCTCGGCGGCTTCGAGATCGCCGCCCGCAAGACGTACGGCCACGTCTCGGACGGCATGATCGCCTCCGAGCGCGAGCTCGGCCTCGGCGACGACCACGACGGCATCATGCGCCTCGACGCGCTCGGCATCCCGGGCGAGGTGGGGGAGGATGCGCTCGCGCTGCTCGGTCTCGACGACCAGGCGGTCGAGATCAACGTGACGCCCGACCGCGGCTACGCCCTCTCGATCCGCGGCATCGCGCGCGAGCTCGCCTCCGCGACCGGCCAGGCCTTCACCGACCCCGCCGAGACCGCGCGCCGCGCGATCGACGCGAGCGGCGCGAGCGGCTTCCCGCTCGCGATCGAGGACGACGCGCCGATCCGCGGCCGCGTCGGCTGCTCGCGGTTCGTCGTGCGCGTCGTGCGCGGCATCGACGCGCAGCGTCCCACGCCCTCGTGGATGGCGTCCCGCCTGCGGCTCGCGGGCGTGCGCTCGATCTCGCTGCCCGTGGACATCACGAACTACGTCATGCTCGAGCTCGGCCAGCCCATCCACGGCTACGACCTCGCGAAGCTCCGGGGCGGCATCGCGGTGCGGCGAGCCCGGGCCGGCGAGCGCATCACGACGCTCGACGGCGTCGACCGCGCGCTGCACGTCGAGGACCTGCTCATCACCGACGACCGCGGCGCGATCGGCATCGCCGGCGTCATGGGTGGCGCCGAGACCGAGATGGATGCGTCGACGACCGACGTCCTCATCGAGGCCGCGACCTTCGACTCGGTGTCCATCGGCCGCTCCTCCCGCCGGCACAAGCTCATCTCCGAGGCCTCGAAGCGCTACGAGCGGGGCGTCGACCCCGCGGTCGCCGACGCCGCCGCGGCGCGCGTCGCGCAGCTGCTCGTCGACCTCGCGGGCGGGTCGCTCGACACCGAGCTCGGCGCCGAGGTCGGCGAGGTCGCCCGGCCGCGACCCGTCTCGATCCCGATCGGCCACTGGCGCGACCTTACGGGCGGCGACTACACCGACGCGGAGGCGCGCTCCGCGATCCTCGCGATCGGCGCGACGATCGAGGAGGCCGACGGCGCGTGGACCGTCACGCCGCCCACGTGGCGCCCCGACCTCGTCGATCGCGAGAGCCTCGTCGAGGAGATCGCTCGCATCGTGGGCTTCGACCGCATCCCGTCGGTGCTGCCGACCGCGCCGCCCGGGCGCGGCTTCACGCGCGCCCAGCGGCTGCGCAGGCAGGTCGCGAACGCGCTCGCGTCCGCGGGCCTCACCGAGGTGCTCGTCGCGCCCTTCGTGAGCGAGCAGCAGGCGCGCCTGACGGGCGACGAGCCGGTGCGGCTCGAGAACCCCCTCGACGGCGAGCGCCCGTGGCTGCGCACCGCGCTCGTGCCCGGGCTCCTCGACACCGCGCACCGCAACCTCGGCCGCGGCCTGACCGACCTCGCGATGTTCGAGCTCGGCCGCGTCTTCCACGCGATCGCCGAGCAGGGCACCGACGCGCTGCCCGAGGCGACCGCGCGGCCGTCGGATGCCGAGCTCGCCGAGCTCGACCGGCTCCCCGAGCAGCCCCACCGCGCTGCCGTGCTGCTCGTGGGCGAGCGGGTGCACAAGCAGCCCGGTCGCGCCGCCGAGCGCTACGGCATCGCCGACGCGATCGAGGCGGCGGAGCGCATCGCGCGCACCGTCGGGCTCGAGCTCGAGGTGCGCCAGGCGCAGCGCGAGTGGCTGCACCCGGGCCGCGCCGCCGAGCTGCTCGTCGGCGAGCACGTCGTCGGCGTCGCGGGCGAGCTGCTGCCGGCGCTCGCCGCCGAGGCCGACCTGCCGCGCGTGGTCGCGGTCGCCGAGCTCGACCTCGACGCGCTCATCGCGCGAGCGCGCGTGCGCCTCGACACCCGAGCCATCGCGCCGATGCCCGCGGCGACGCAGGACCTGTCGCTCGTCGTGCCGGTCGGCGTCCCCGCGGGGGAGGTGCGCCGAGCCGTGCGCGCCGGCGCCGGAGCGCTGCTCGAGCACATCGCGCTCGTCGACGACTACCGGGGTCCGGGCCTCGAGCAGGACGAGAAGTCGCTCACCTTCGCGCTCCGCTTCCGCGCTCCCGATCGCACGCTCACGGCCGCGGAGGCCTCGGAGGCGAAGCTCGCGGGGCTCGCGCTCGCGACCGAGCGCTACGGCGCTCGACTGCGCGAGTAGTCCCGGCGACGCGCACCGCGGCTCCCGCGCCGGGATGTGCACGCCGCCGCGGCGCCGCGCCGCATGCGCGACCCGCGCGCCGCTGGCGTGCACATCCCAGCGCCCCCGGGCGCGAGTCGCGACCAGTCCCGGCGACGCGCACCCGGGCCACGCGCCGGGATGTGCACGCCACCGCGGGGCCGCGCCGCGTGCGCGACCCGCGCGCCGCTGACGTGCACATCCCCGCGCCTCCGGGCGCGGGTAGCATCCGGGGATGGTCGAGATCACGGTCTGCGGGCGGGCGGTCGAGCGCGCGAGCGCCGAGCTCGCCACGGTGACGGTGCAGTCGCGCTGGAGCGCGGCGAGCGCGAAGGACGCGATGCAGGCGGTGGCGGATGCGCACGCGCGCCTCGTGCGGGACGCCGAGGCTCACGCCGCCTCCGGCGCCGCGGAGTCGTGGCACGCCGATCGCGTGTGGCTCTCGCACCACGAGGAGTGGGTGGGCGAGGGCGAGCCGCGCCGCTGTGTCCACACGGCGAGCGCGGCGGTCACGGTGCGCTTCCGCGACGTCGAGGCGCTCGGCACCTGGATCGGCAGCGTCGGCGTGCACGCGACGCACGAGGTCGGCGGCATCGAGTGGTCGCTGTCGGAGGCGACCGAGCGCGAGCGGTCGCGCGCCGCACGCTCGCGCGCGATCGCCGACGCCGTCGAGCGCGCCGCCGACTACGCCGCCGCCGCGGGCCTCGGCGCGCCCGCGGTCGACGCGATCCGCGAGCCCGACGCGGCTCCGCCGGAGCCGCGCGCGGCTCGCCTGGCGCCCATGGCGCTCGAGGCGGCCGATCCGGGCGCAGCGATCTCCTTCGCAGCCGGCGAGCTCGAGGTGCACGCCGCGGTGGAGGTGCGCTTCCTCGCCGAGCCTGCGGGGCGGTGAACGCCTCCCGTCGCTATCTGATCGCGGTGCGGGAGGGATCGCGAGCCGAGTAGCCTGGAGGGCATGAGCCTCTCCGTCGCCGTCGCTGGCGCGAGCGGATACGCAGGCGGCGAGCTGCTGCGACTGCTCGCGCAGCATCCCGAGCTGGAGGTGCGCACGGTCACGGCGCACTCCAACGCCGGGCAGCCCCTCGTGTCGATCCACTCGCACCTGCGCTCCCTCGCCTCCCTGACGTTCCAGGAGACGACGCCCGAGGTGCTCGCCGGGCACGACGTCGTCTTCCTCGCGCTGCCGCACGGCCACTCGGGCGGCATCGCCGCGCAGCTGCCGGCCGACACGCTCGTGGTCGACGCGGGCGCCGACCACCGGCTCGAGCGCGCCGAGGACTGGCAGGCGTTCTACGGCACCGAGCACTCGGGCACGTGGCCGTACGGCATGCCGGAGCTCATGCTCGCCGACGGCGGCCGTCAGCGGCGCGAGCTGCGCGCCGCTCGCCGCATCGCCGTGCCCGGCTGCAACGCGACGGCCGTGACGCTCGCGATCGCGCCCGGCGCCGCCGCCGGACTCGTCGACCCCGCAGGCATCGCGTCGGTGCTCGCGGTCGGCTCCTCCGGAGCGGGCCGGGCGGCGAAGGCGAGCCTGCTGGCGGCGGAGCTCACGGGGTCCGCGACCCCCTACGGCGTCGGCGGCACCCACCGGCACCTGCCGGAGATCGCCCAGAACCTGCGCCTCGCGGGCGTCGAGGGCGTGCGGCACTCGTTCACGCCCGTCCTCGTACCGATGGCGCGCGGCATCCTCGCGACGGTCTCGGCACCGCTCGTGGGCGACGCGAGCGCCGAGCACGTGCGCTCGGCGTGGCTGAGCGCCTACGCCGACGAGCCGTTCATCCACATCACCGACGCGGGGGAGTACCCGCGCACCGCCGATGTCGTGGGCTCCAACTCGGTGCACATCGGCGTCGGGGTCGACGAGGCGGCCGGCCGCGTCGTCGCGATCGCCGCGATCGACAACCTCGGCAAGGGCACGGCGGGCGCCGCGATCCAGTCGGCGAACATCGCGCTCGGCTTCGACGAGCAGCTGGGCCTCAGCGTCGACGGGCTGGCTCCGTGAGCGTCACCGCGGCCGCGGGGTTCCGCGCGGCAGGCGTGGCGGCGGGGCTGAAGTCGACCGGGGCGCTCGACGTCGCGCTCGTCGTCAACGACGGGCCGCTCTCGGCGGCAGCCGGCGTGTTCACCTCCAACCGCGCCAAGGCGAACCCCGTGCTGTGGAGCGAGCAGGCGCTCGCGGGCGGCAGCGCTCGCGCGGTCGTGCTGAACTCCGGCGGCGCCAACTGCTTCACGGGCTCGTTCGGCTTCCAGACGACCCACCTCACGGCCGAGCGCGTCGCCGCGCGGCTCGGGATCGGCGCGATCGACGTGCAGGTGTGCTCGACGGGCCTCATCGGCGTGGGCGACGAGCGCTTCCGGCAGGGCGTGCTCGCCGGCGTCGACGCCGCGGCGGATGCCCTGGGCGCCCCGGGCGCGGACGGCTCGGACGAGGCGGCGGGCCTGCGCGCCGCGCAGGCCATCATGACCACCGACTCGGTGCCGAAGCAAGCGGTCGCGACCGGCAGCGGCTACACCGTCGGCGGCATGGCGAAGGGCGCGGGGATGCTCGCGCCCGGTCTCGCGACCATGCTGGTCGTGCTCACGACGGACGCGGTCGCCGAGCCCGACGCGCTCGACCGCGCGCTCCGCGCCGCCACCCGCACGACCTTCGACCGGCTCGACTCCGACGGCTGCATGTCGACGAACGACACGGTGCTGCTGCTCGCCTCCGGCGCGTCGGGCGCTGCCGCCGACGAGGCGGAGCTCACCGCCGTCGTCACGGCCGTGTGCGACGACCTCGCCCAGCAGCTGCAGGCCGACGCGGAGGGCGCGAGCCACGACATCACGATCGAGGTGCGCTCCGCCGCGAGCGAGGACGACGCGGTCGTCGTCGCGCGCTCGGTCGCGCGCTCGAACCTGTTCAAGGCGGCGATCTTCGGCAACGACCCGAACTGGGGCCGCGTGCTCGCCGCGATCGGCACGACGGATGCCGCCTTCGACCCCTACGCCGTCGACGTGTCGTTCAACGGCGTGCGCGTGTGCCACGCGGGTGAGCCCGATCGGCCGCGCGAGGAGGTCGACCTCACGCCTCGTGCGACCCACATCGTCATCGACCTCTTCGCGGGCGGATCGACCGCGAGCATCCGCACGAACGACCTGACCCACGACTACGTGCACGAGAACTCGGCCTATGCGAGCTGAGGGCACGAGCGCGCACGAGCGCGCGGCCGAGGCGGCGCGGAAGGCGGAGACGCTCATCGAGTCGCTCCCGTGGCTCGAGCGCTTCCGCGGCGCGACGATCGTCGTGAAGTACGGCGGCAACGCCATGGTGAGCGAGCAGCTGCAGCGCGCCTTCGCCGAGGACATGGTCTACCTCCGCCACGTCGGCATCTCGCCCGTCGTCGTCCACGGCGGCGGACCGCAGATCAACGAGGCGCTGCGCATCCACGGGATCGAGAGCGAGTTCCGCGGCGGCTACCGCGTCACGAGCCGCGCCGCGATGGACGTCGTGCGGATGGTGCTCACCGGCCAGGTCGCGCGCACGCTCGTCTCGCTCATCAACCGGCACGGCCCGCTCGCCGCGTCGATGTCGGGCGAGGACGCGGGGCTCTTCACGGGCCGCCGGCGCAGCACCGTCGTCGACGGCGAGGAGCACGACCTCGGCCAGGTCGGCGACGTCGTCGCGGTCGACCCCGCGCCCGTGCGCCGGCTCCTCGACGCGGGCCTCATCCCCGTCGTGTCGTCGATCGCCCCCGACGGCGACGCGCCGGGGGAGTCGCTCAACGTGAACGCCGATGCCGCCGCTGCCGAGCTCGCCGCCGCGCTCGGCGCCGAGAAGCTCGTCATCCTCACCGACGTCGAGGGCCTCTACCGCGACTGGCCCGATCGCTCGAGCCTCATCAGCGAGCTCACCGACGACGAGCTCGAGGCGCTGCTGCCGAGCCTCGAGTCGGGGATGATCCCCAAGATGCAGGCGTGCCTCACCGCGGTGCGCGCGGGGGTGCCCAAGGCGGCGATCATCGACGGCCGCTCGCCCCACTCGATCCTCACCGAGATCTTCACGACCGAGGGCTCCGGCACCGAGGTCGTGCCCGCCACCGCCACCACCGCCCCGACCTCCGAGGAGGAGCACGCATGACCCGCCACTTCCTGCGCGACGACGACCTGAGCCCCGCCGAGCAGCGCGAGGTGCTCGACCGCGCGGCGCGCATGAAGCAGGATCGCTGGGGCGAGCGCCCGCTCGAGGGACCGCAGTCGGTCGCGGTCATCTTCGACAAGTCGTCGACGCGCACGCGCGTCTCGTTCCACGTCGGCATCTCCGACCTCGGCGGATCGCCGCTCATCATCTCGACCGCCTCGAGCCAGCTCGGCGGCAAGGAGACCGCCGCCGACACGGCCCGCGTGCTCGAGCGGCAGGTCGCGGCGATCGTCTGGCGCACCTACGCCCAGGCCGGGCTCGAGGAGATGGCGGCGAGCACGCGCGTGCCCGTCGTCAACGCGCTCTCGGACGACTTCCACCCGTGCCAGCTGCTCGCCGACCTGCTCACGATGCGCGAGCACAAGGGCGAGCTCGCCGGGCTGACGGTCGCGTTCGTCGGCGACGGCCGCTCGAACATGGGCCAGTCCTACCTGCTCGCGTGCGCGACGGCGGGCATGCACGTGCGCGTCGGCGCGCCGGCCGGCCACGCGCCGGAGCCGTCGGTCGTCGCGGACGCCCAGCGCATCGCGGCCGAGACCGGCGGCAGCGCGGTCGTCGTCTCGAGCGCATCCGAGGCCGTCGCCGACGCCGACGTCGTCGTGACCGACACGTGGGTCTCGATGGGCAAGGAGGACGAGAAGGCCGAGCGCGTCGCGACCTTCGGCGCCTTCACGGTCGATGCGGCGCTCATGGAGCAGGCGAAGCCCGACGCGGTCTTCATGCACTGCCTGCCGGCCGACCGCGGCTTCGAGGTGACCGCCGACGTCATCGACGGACCGCGGTCGATCATCTGGGACGAGGCCGAGAACCGGCTGCACGCGCAGAAGGCGCTGCTCGCGTGGCTGCTCGAGCGGGCCGACGCATGAGCGCCTCCGGGAACGGCACGAACGAGGGCTCGCTGTGGGGCGGCCGCTTCGCGAGCGGACCGAGCCCCGAGATGGCTCGGCTGTCGAAGTCGACCCAGTTCGACTGGCGGCTCGCGCAGCTCGACATCCGCGGCTCGAAGGCGCATGCGCTCGCGCTCCACGCCGCGGGCCTGCTCGACGACGAGCAGCTCGACGCGATGCACGCGGCCCTCGACGAGCTCGCCGAACGCGTGCGCTCCGGCGCCTTCGTCGCGAGCGACGCCGACGAGGACGTCCACGGGGCGCTCGAGCGCGGGCTCATCGAGATCGCCGGCGCCGACCTCGGCGGCCGGCTGCGCGCGGGCCGCTCCCGCAACGACCAGATCGCGACGCTCGTGCGCGTGTGGATGCTCGAGGAGACCGAGGAGGTCGCCCGCGGCATCCGCGCGGTGATCGAGGCGCTCCGCATGCAGGCCGACGCGCATCCGGACGCCCCGATGCCCGGCCGCACGCACCTGCAGCACGCGCAGCCCGTGCTGCTCTCGCACCACCTCCTCGCGCACGCCTGGCCGCTGCTGCGCGACCTCGAGCGCCTCGCGGACTGGCGCGAGCGCGCGGGGGAGTCGCCGTACGGCGCGGGCGCGCTCGCCGGTTCGACGCTCGGGCTCGACCCCGCGCTCGTCGCGCGCGAGCTCGGCCTCGCCGCACCGAGCCCGAACTCGATCGACGCGACCGCCGCGCGCGACGTCGTCGCCGAGCTCACCTTCGTGCTGACGATGACGGCGATCGACCTGTCGCGACTGGCCGAGGAGGTCATCTTCTGGTCGACGCGCGACGTCGGCTTCGTGCGGCTGCACGACGGCTTCTCGACCGGGTCGTCGATCATGCCGCAGAAGAAGAACCCCGACATCGCCGAGCTCGCGCGCGGCAAGGCCGGGCGCCTCATCGGCGACCACGCGGGCCTCCTCGCGACCCTCAAGGCGCTCCCGCTCGCCTACAACCGCGACCTGCAGGAGGACAAGGAGCCCGTCTTCGACGCGGTCGACCAGCTGCAGGTGCTGCTGCCGGCCTTCGCGGGCATGGTCGCGACGCTCGAGTTCGACGAGGCCCGCATGCGCTCGGGGGCGGCAGCCGGCTACGCGCTCGCGACGGATGTCGCCGAGTGGCTCGTCAAGCGGCGCGTGCCCTTCCGGGAAGCGCACGAGATCTCGGGCGCGCTCGTGCGGCTGTGCGAGCAGCGCGGCATCGAGCTCGACGAGGTGAGCGACGAGGACTACCGCTCCGTCTCCGAGCACCTCACCCCCGAGGTGCGCGAGGTGCTCACGGTCGACGGCGCGATCGCCGCGCGCTCGGGCGTCGGCGGCACGGCGCGCTCCGCGGTCGAGGCGCAGCGGCGAGCGCTGGACGAGCGGCTCGATCGGCTTCAGTAGACTCGCAAGGGTGATCGAACCCGCGCCCATCCAGCTCGACCCCGCCTTCGACAGCGTGTGGGACGAGCTGCAGTATCGCGGCAGCGTGCACGTCTCGACCGACCCGGAGGCGCTCAAGGAGCTGCTCGACGGCGACCCGATCACCTTCTACTGCGGCTTCGACCCGACGGCGCCGAGCCTGCACCTCGGGAACCTGACGCAGCTGATCATCATGCGCCGGTTGCAGCTCGCCGGTCACCGCCCGATCGCGCTCGTCGGCGGCTCGACGGGGCTCATCGGCGACCCGAAGCCCACGAGCGAGCGCCAGCTCAACGAGCGCGAGACGGTCGCCGAGTGGGTGACCTACCTCGGCGAGCAGATGCTGCGGTTCCTCTCGGACGAGGGCTCGAACGCCGTGCGCCTCGTGAACAACCTCGACTGGACGGCGCCGCTGTCGACGGTCGACTTCCTGCGCGAGATCGGCAAGCACTTCCGCGTCGGCACGATGCTCAAGAAGGACGCCGTCGCCGCGCGCATGGACTCCGACGAGGGGATCTCCTACGCCGAGTTCAGCTACCAGGTGCTGCAGGGCATGGACTTCCTCGAGCTCTACCGCGCGCACGGCTGCGTGCTCCAGACCGGCGGCAGCGACCAGTGGGGGAACCTCACGAGCGGCACCGACCTCATCCGGAAGGCCGAGGGCGTGCACGCGCACGCGATCGGCGCCCCGCTCATCACCGACGCCGACGGCAAGAAGTTCGGCAAGAGCGAGGGCAACGCGGTCTGGCTCGACCCGAACCTCACGACGCCGTACGCGATGTACCAGTTCTGGCTCAACCAGGACGACGCGATCGTCGTGCAGCTGCTCAAGGCCTTCACGTTCCTGCCCTCCGCGCGCATCGAGGAGCTCGCGCGCGCGACGGCCGAGGCGCCCTTCCGCCGCGAGGCGCAGCGCGAGCTCGCGATCCAGGCGACGTCCTTCATCCACGGCGTCGCCGCGACCCAGCGGGCGATCGATGCCTCCCACGCGCTGTTCGGCTCGGGCGACCTCGCCGCCCTCGACGAGCCGACGCTCGCCGCGGCGCTCGCCTCGCTCGACAAGCAGGCGACGTCCACGCCGGATGCGCCGGTGCTGCAGCTGCTGCAGGAGACGGGCCTCGTCGAATCGCTCTCCGACGGCCGGCGCGCGATCGCGCAGGGCGGCGTGAGCGTCAACAACGAGCGCATCGACGACCCCGCCGCGACCCTCGAGGGACGGCTGCTGCACGGCAGGTTCGCCGTGCTGCGGCGCGGCAAGAAGACGCTCGCCGGCGTCGACACCGCGGCGTGAACGAGAGGGGAGCCCACGGGCTCCCCTCGCTCGTTCGCCGGGTCCCGGCGCGACACGCCCGGGCTGCGCGGGTTTGCGCGGCGTCGCCGGAGCCGGTGTAACGTATCTCCTTGTCGCCCCAAAGACGCTGAGCCGGTGAGGCTCGCGGATCAAGTGGGGACCACTCCTTCACCGCAAGGCACCGCGCGATGCGCCGTGTGCTGCGGGCGGGGAGGATCCACTTCGACGGCGAATGTGCGGATGCCTGGCTGGCGATTGCTGGCTGGTGTCGCACGCGGGCTTGACAGGCGCTCCGGAGCGTGTAACCTAGTGAGGTTGCCACCGAAGGAACCTGGACGGCCGGCGTGAGACTGACTCCGCACGGCGTGTCGATTTGACACTCGCCAGGAAGTGGTTACGATTGAGAAGTTGCCTCGGCGCTGACCCGGAAGGGGAAGCACGAGAGCGTCCGATCCTTGAGAACTCAACAGCGTGCACAATGTCAAATGCCAAATTATTAACTCGTCCTGCCTTCGGGCAGAACGATTCCTTTGGATGAGACAGATTGTCAGTAGACAGTCTATTTTGTCAGCATCAAACTCGCTGCCGATCGGTTTTCCCCGGTCGGTATGCAGCTTTTCTTTACGGAGAGTTTGATCCTGGCTCAGGACGAACGCTGGCGGCGTGCTTAACACATGCAAGTCGAACGATGAAGGAGGAGCTTGCTCCTCCGGATTAGTGGCGAACGGGTGAGTAACACGTGAGCAATGTGCCCTTGACTCTGGAATAAGCGCTGGAAACGGCGTCTAATACCGGATACGACCCTCGGAGGCATCTCCTGTTGGTGGAAAGAACTTCGGTCAAGGATCAGCTCACGGCCTATCAGCTTGTTGGTGAGGTAACGGCTCACCAAGGCGACGACGGGTAGCCGGCCTGAGAGGGTGACCGGCCACACTGGGACTGAGACACGGCCCAGACTCCTACGGGAGGCAGCAGTGGGGAATATTGCACAATGGGCGCAAGCCTGATGCAGCAACGCCGCGTGAGGGACGACGGCCTTCGGGTTGTAAACCTCTTTTAGCAGGGAAGAAGCGAGAGTGACGGTACCTGCAGAAAAAGCACCGGCTAACTACGTGCCAGCAGCCGCGGTAATACGTAGGGTGCAAGCGTTGTCCGGAATTATTGGGCGTAAAGAGCTCGTAGGCGGTTTGTCGCGTCTGCTGTGAAATCCCGAGGCTCAACCTCGGGCTTGCAGTGGGTACGGGCAGACTAGAGTGCGGTAGGGGAGATTGGAATTCCTGGTGTAGCGGTGGAATGCGCAGATATCAGGAGGAAC
>JAPSIA010000131.1 GCA_031179215.1 Agrococcus sp. | reverse complement strand
GCGCCTACGGGCTGTGGGAGTACGAGGTGCTGCTCGACCCGAGCGACGGCGAGACGTGGCGCTTCCGGCGCGACACGGCCGTCACGATGCCGCTCGCCGACGCGCTCGTCGAGCGCGACGGCATCCGCTACGCGAAGCCGCAGATCGTGCTCGCCTACGCGGCCGCGGAGCACGCGGACATCGAGTGGCTCGACGAGGCGCTGCCCTTCCTCGACGAGGAGGCGCGCGCCTGGCTCACCGAGCGGCTCGCCGACGACCACCCCTGGCGCGCGCGGCTCGCGTAGGCCGCGACGCACGCTCGCCGGGGGCGCTCAGCAGCGCTCGACGACGTGCGCCGGATCGCTCGGCACCGTGAGGTCGAGATCGCGCAGCACCATGAGCGCGGGCCGCTCCTCGGCGGCGCACACGGCGTCGAACGACGCGCCCTCGGGCAGCGCGCCGACGTACTCCACCGCGAGGTGCCGCTCGTAGAGCGCGCCGTAGTCGTCGCACTCGCCGAACCGCGAGCACTCCTCGGTCAGCACGAGGTCGAAGCCCGCCTCGGGTCCCGCTTGCCCGATCTCGAGCGCGTTCTTCTGCGCCATCGCGAGCCCGGCCGCGTGTCCGCGCGCGACGAGCGTCGCGGCGAGCTCGAGCGTGCCGGCCATCGTCAGGCCCTCGGCGCGCGTCCACGCATCCAGGTTGTCGAGCTCCGCCGCCTCGAAGCCCGACTGCGCGCAGCCCTCGAGCCAGCCGCCGACGATCTCGGCGATCGCCGCGCGCGCCTCGGGCGTCGAGCTGTCGAGCAGTCGCTCGTCAGGCCACGCGGGATCGACGACGGGCTCGCCGTCGGAGTCGCGCAGCAGCAGCTCGGGATGCTGCTCGAGCCACCAGTCGAGCTCGCCAGGCTGCGTCTGGAACGCGTTGACGTAGCAGACGTCGATCACGACGTCCGCGGGCGGCGCGGAGCGGTCACGCACGACGACCGTGACGCCGTCCGCCGGCGGGTACGGGCCGCCGAGCTGGTAGTCGAAGCCGCCCGCCTCGGCCTCCGCCCAGCGCTCGGCGAACGCCGCCTCGTCGAAGGGCTCGGCCGCCGGGGCGGGCGCGCTCGCGCAGCCTGCGAGCGCCAGGGCCACGACGAGCCCCACGAGCGCGCGCTTCACGCCGTGGGCCTGTCGACGGCGCCGCCGAAGCGGCGGTCGCGGCCCGTGTAGATGTCGAGCGCGTGCCAGAGGTCGCGACGCGTGAAGTCGGGCCAGAGCCGGTCGAGGAAGACCATCTCGGCGTACGCGCCCTGGTAGGTGAGGAAGTTCGAGATGCGCTGCTCGCCGGAGGAACGGATGTAGAGGTCGACGTCCGGCACGTCGGGGTTGTACATGCGGCTGCGCACGAGCTTGTCGGTGACGCCCGAGGGCTTGAGCCGCCCAGCCGCGACGTCCGCGGCGATCGAGCGCACGGCATCCGCGATCTCCATCGTGCCGCCGTAGTTGACGCACATCTGCAGCGTCATGGTCGAGTTCGCGGCCGTGCGGCGCTCCGCCTCCTCGAGCTCGCGGATGACGCTCGGCCACAACCGGGGCCGGCGGCCGGCCCAGCGCACGCGCACGCCCCACGCGTCGAGCTGGTCGCGGCGGCGACGCAGCACGTCCTTGTTGAAGCCCATGAGGAAGCGCACCTCGTCGGGGCTGCGCTTCCAGTTCTCGGTCGAGAAGGCGTAGACCGACAGGTGCTTGATGCCGACCTGCAGCGCGCCCGCGACGACGTCGAGCAGCACGGCCTCGCCCGCGGCGTGCCCCTGGGTGCGCGTGAGCCCGCGCTGGTTGGCCCAGCGCCCGTTGCCGTCCATGATGATCGCGACGTGCTCGGGCACGCTCCCGCGCTCGTAGAGCGGGGGGTGCTCCCCCGTCCAGTCGATCGGCTTGCGCTCGATCTCGCCGGCCGTCACTGCGGGCCCCGCTCGACGTGCTCGAGGCTGCGCAGCCCCCGCTCGAGGTGCCACTGCACGTAGGCCGCGATCGCGCCGGACGCGCGGGTGCGCACGCCCTGGTGCGCCGCCTCCGCCGCGCCCCAGTCGCCCGTCAGCAGGGCGCCAAGGAGCGCGAGCGTGGGCGCGTCGACCCGCATCGCCCCGGGCGGGGCCGCGTGCTCGGCGACCATGCCGCCCAGCTGCGGCACGAAGGCGCGGTGCGGTCCCGGCTCGCCCGTGACGGCGCAGTCGCCGAACGACGGCGCCCAGCCGGCGATCGAGAGCGCCCGCAGCAGGTAGGAGTCGAGCGTGAGCGAGGGATCGTGCTCGCCGCGCGCGAGGCTGCGCAGCGCCCCGACGAGCAGCAGGTACTGCTGCCGGGAGGCGTCCTCGTCGGTCAGCCGGTCGGCGGTCTCCACCATCGCGGCCGCCGCGGTGTAGGCGCGGTAGTCGCCGACGATGACGGGCGCGTACGCGCCGAGCGTCACCGCTTGCGTGACGATGTCGAGGCTGCGCCCGACCGCGAGCTGCAGGTCGGCGACCATGAACGGCTCGAGCCGGGCACCGAACCGCGACGAGGTGCGGCGCACGCCGCGCGCGACGGCACGCACCTTGCCGTGCTCGCGCGTGAGCAGCGTGACGATGCGGTCGGCCTCCCCCAGCTGGTGGGTGCGGAGGACGACGCCCTCGTCGCGGTACGTCGGCACGGTCAGCCGACCGGCAGCGCCCTGCGGTCGTGGATGCGCAGGCCCCGGTTGACGCCCGAGACGATCGCGCGCAGCGACGCGGAGGTCGAGCTCGGGTCGAGGCCGACGCCCCACACGCTCGTGCCGTCGACGTCGAGCTCGATGTAGCACGCCGCGGTCGCGTCGGAGCCGGCGCTCATCGTGTGCTCGACGTAGTCGGTGAGGGTGACGCCGACGCCCTCCTCGCGCAGCAGGCGCAGCATGGCGTCGATCGGGCCGTTGCCGCTCGCGGCGACCTCGCGCACGCACTCGCCGTCGCGCAAGCGCGCCGAGAGCGCCGTCTCGCCCTCGTTCGAGGACGTCGTCGAGAAGCCGGCGAGCTCGAAGCGGCCCCACTGCGAGGCGGCGTCCTGCGGCCCGCTCGGCAGGTACTCGTCGCGGAAGATGCGCCAGATCTCGTCGCTCGAGACCTCGCCGCCCTCGCTGTCGGTGCGGGACTGCACGATGTTGGAGAACTCGATCTGCAGGCGCCGCGGCAGGTCGAGGCCGTGGTCGGTCTTGAGCAGGTACGCGACGCCCCCCTTGCCCGACTGCGAGTTGACGCGGATGACGGCCTCGTAGCTGCGGCCGACGTCCTTCGGGTCGATCGGCAGGTACGGCACCGCCCACGGCATCTCGTCGACGCTCTTGCCGGCGGCGGCCGCGTCGGCGGCCATCCGCTCGAAGCCCTTCTTGATCGCATCCTGGTGCGAGCCCGAGAACGCGGTGTAGACGAGGTCGCCGGCCCACGGGCTGCGCTCGTGCACCTTGAGCTGGTTGCAGTGCTCGGCGACGCGGCGCACGTGGTCGAGGTCGGAGAAGTCGATCTCGGGGTCGACGCCCTGCGTCAGCAGGTTGAGCCCGAGGGCGACGAGGTCGACGTTGCCGGTGCGCTCGCCGTTGCCGAACAGGCACCCCTCGATGCGGTCGGCACCGGCCAGGTAGCCGAGCTCGGCCGCCGCGACGCCCGTGCCGCGGTCGTTGTGCGGGTGCAGCGAGAGGATGACCGACTCGCGGCGCGCGAGGTGGCGGTGCATCCACTCGATCGAGTCGGCGTAGACGTTGGGCGTCGCCATCTCGACCGTCGCGGGCAGGTTGATGATGACCGGCCGCTCGGGCCGGGCGTCGAAGGTCTCGATGATGGCGTTGCACACCTCGAGCGCGTAGTCGAGCTCGGTGCCCGTGTACGACTCGGGGCTGTACTCGTAGTACACCTGCGTGTCGGCGAGCATGCCCTCGAGCTCGAGGCACAGCTTCGCGCCGTCGACGGCGATCTGCTTCACGCCCTCGCGGTCGGAGCGGAAGACGACGTCGCGCTGCAGCACGCTCGTCGAGTTGTAGATGTGCACGATCGCCTGCTCCGCACCGTCGATCGCCTCGAAGGTGCGGCGGATGAGGTGGTCGCGGCACTGGGTGAGCACCTGGATCGTCACGTCGTCGGGGATGCGGTGCTCGTCGATGAGCTTGCGGACGAAGTCGAAGTCGGTCTGGCTCGCCGAGGGGAAGCCGACCTCGATCTCCTTGTAGCCCATCTGCACGAGCAGCTCGAACATCATGAGCTTGCGGTCGGGCGTCATCGGGTCGATGAGCGCCTGGTTGCCGTCGCGCAGGTCGACGGCGCACCAGCGGGGTGCGCGCTCGATGCGCTTGTCGGGCCACGTGCGGTCGGGGAGGTCGACCGCGATCTGCTCGTGGTACGGGGTGTAGCGGTGCGCCGGCATTCCGCTCGGTCGCTGCATGTTCTTCATCGTCGCTCCTGTCGCTTGCTCCTGGGTCCGGGCAGGACAGCCTCCGCGACGAGGAAGCCCGGGTGTCAGGCCTCGCCGCGGCGACGAAGGAGCAGCACGCTCTGCATGCGCACCAGACTACACCGGCGGCGGCGCGCGGCGCGGAGTGCGTCGCGGGCCGCCGCGACGCCGCGGTGCCGGGGCTCGGGCTCCGGCACCGCGGCGTGCGTCAGTCCGCCGCCACCGCCGCGAGCGGCGGGACCGCCGCCGCTCGCACCCCGGCCGGCAGGCTCGCCGCGAGCGCGACCGCGAGGCCGCCGACGAGGAGCGCGACCGGCAGCCCCCACGGGATCGTCGGCGCGGTGGATGCGACGCCCGCGACCGAGGCGACCATCGACT
>JAPSIA010000035.1 GCA_031179215.1 Agrococcus sp. | reverse complement strand
AGGCGCGCGATCTGCAGCTGCTCGCGCCCGGGGTCGCTCGGCGGCATGCCGTGCTCGGCCTTGAGCACGCCGACGGCCTGCGTCAGCTTGAAGCGCTCGGCGAGCGTGTGGATCAGGATCGCGTCGACGTTGTCGATGGAGCGCCGATAGCGCTGCAGCTGCTCCTCGGGCGTGCTCATGCCCCCAGCCTATTTCGCCGCGAGCCCTCCGCCCGCAGGAGCGGACCCCTCCCCCGCCCGCTTCCCCTCCGCCCGCGAACTCCCCACCGCGCGGGACCCGGTGCACGGGGTCCCGATCGGTGGCTGAGGTCCCGAGAGGCCGCGGGATGCTGCTGGCGGTGCGCGGCAGCAGGGTGCGACGATGCCGTCGTGCCCGTCGACTTCCCCGCCGCATGCTCGGAGCTCGTCGCGCTCGTCGCGCGCGTGCCGCCCGAGCGGCTCGACGGACCGGGCCTCGGCGAGTGGACGCTGCGGGAGCTCATCGCCCACACCGCGCGCGCGATCTCGACCGTGACCGACTACCTCGCCGCGCCAGAGCCCCGCGAGGCCACCGTGCACTCGGCGGCCGAGTACCTCGAGGTCGTGCTGCGGCAGCAGGGCGACGACGAGGCGATCCTGCGTCGCGGTCGCGCGGCGGCTCGAGCCCTCGGCGGGGAGCTCGCTGCCGAGATCGAGGCCCTGGCGGCGGCGGCGGCGCACGCCGTCGGCGAGGCGCGGCCAGAGCGGCTCGTCGCCGTGGGCAGCGGGCCGGAGCCCGTGGCGATGGCGCTGCGCGAGTACCTGCGCACGCGCGTGTTCGAGCTCACGGTCCACGGCATCGACATCGCCGACGCCGCGGGGCTCGCGTGGGCGCCCCCGACCGCGCACGTGCTCGACGCGCTGCACCTGGCGGCGAGCAACGCATCCGCTCGTGACCGCGGCGTCGAGGCACTGCGCCTGCTCACGGGCCGGCGCCCGGCGGCGGGTCTCGAGGGCGTCATGGCGGCCGGTCGATGAGGTCGGGCCCGCCCGGAAACGGCGTCCGCGGTACGATCGACCGTTGTCTGATCGCCGAAGGAGGCGTCTGTTGACTCAGCTCCACCCGCACCTCGCGCCCGTCTACGACGACGTGCTGCACCGCAACCCGGGCGAGGCCGAGTTCCACCAGGCGGTGTTCGAGGTGCTCGAGAGCCTCGGTCCCGTCGTCGCGAAGCGGCCCGACTACGTCGACGCGCAGATCCTCAGCCGCATCGTCGAGCCCGAGCGGCAGATCATCTTCCGCGTGCCGTGGATCGACGACGCGGGGGTCGTGCAGATCAACCGCGGCTTCCGCGTGCAGTTCAACTCGGCCCTCGGCCCGTACAAGGGCGGCCTGCGGTTCCACCCGAGCGTGTACCTCG
Source organism: Agrococcus sp. (assembly GCA_031179215.1). Lineage (GTDB taxonomy): Bacteria > Actinomycetota > Actinomycetes > Actinomycetales > Microbacteriaceae > Agrococcus. The sequence goes on along the minus strand of JAPSIA010000035.1, from coordinate 17,019 downwards.
GCATCATCAAGTTCCTCGGCTTCGAGCAGATCTTCAAGAACTCGCTCACGGGCCTGCCGATCGGCGGCGGCAAGGGCGGCAGCGACTTCGATCCCAAGGGCAAGTCCGACGCCGAGATCATGCGCTTCTGCCAGTCGTTCATGACCGAGCTCTCGCGCCACATCGGCCAGTACACCGACGTGCCGGCAGGCGACATCGGTGTCGGCGCGCGCGAGCTCGGCTACCTGTTCGGCCAGTACAAGCGACTGACGAACGCGTACGAGTCGGGCGTGCTCACGGGCAAGGGCCTCACGTGGGGCGGCTCGCAGGTGCGCAAGGAGGCGACGGGCTACGGCACGATCTACTTCCTCGACGAGGTGCTCAAGGCGCGCGGCGACTCCTTCGACGGCAAGCGGGTCGTCGTCTCGGGCTCGGGCAACGTGGCGATCTACGCGATCGAGAAGGTGCACCAGCTCGGCGGCACCGTCATCGCGGCGAGCGACTCCTCGGGCTCCATCGTCGACGAGCAGGGCATCGACCTCGACCTGCTCAAGGAGATCAAGGAGGTGCGGCGCGGCCGCATCTCGGAGTACCTCGACGCGCGCCCGCACGCGTCCTTCACCGCGAACGGCAGCACCATCTGGTCGGTGCCGTGCGACATCGCCGTGCCGTGCGCGACCCAGAACGAGCTCGACGAGTCCGACGCCGCGGCGCTCGCGGCGAACGGGTGCACGCTCGTGGGCGAGGGCGCCAACATGCCGACGACGCAGGCGGCGGCGCGCGTGTTCGCCTCCGCCGGTGTGACGTTCGCGCCCGGCAAGGCCGTGAACGCCGGCGGCGTCGCGACGAGCGCGCTCGAGATGCAGCAGAACGCGTCGCGCGACTCGTGGAGCTTCGAGCACACCGACGAGCGGCTCGCCGAGATCATGCGGGGCGTGCACGACCTGTGCTTCGAGACGGCCGAGGAGTACGGCCGACCGGGCGACTACGTCGCGGGCGCCAACATCGCCGGCTTCAACCGCGTCGCCGACGCGATGCTCGCCCTCGGCGTCATCTGAGCCCCGGCCGCTGAGCGGCAGCCGCCCGCGCGGCTGCCCCCTGGGCGGGCGGCCGCGCGGAGGCCTCAGCGCTCGGCGTCGGCGACGTCGACGCGGTCCTGCGCGTGCTTCGTCGCGAGGATCGCGACGAGCAGGACGAGCTCGAAGGCGTTCGTGACGGCACCGCTCTCGACCGGGATGGGCACGAGGCTGCCGAGCACCATGATCGCCGTGCCCACGAGCAGCCACGGCCACCGCTGGCGCCGCCACACGAGGGCTCCCGCGACGAGCAGGGCCGCGCTCACGAGCAGCACCATGAGCGGCGGACCGGCCGCAGGCGCGACCGCCACGGAGCTGAGCGCCCCGTGCTCGCGCTCGGCGACGAATCGGACGGTGACCACGTGCGCGCTCGACGTTGTCGCACACCGATGTGAACGCTGTTAACCTGCGTCGAGCGCCAACGGCGGCGCGCCGCCCCGGCGGAGGAAGGATCGACACCATGACCGCGATGACCCTCTACATCTGGTTCCCCGGCAACGCCCGAGAGGCCCTCCAGCGCTACCACGAGGTGTTCGGCGGCGACCTGGAGCTCCACACGTACGCCGAGTTCGGGCGCGACGACGGGCCCGCCGACGCGATCGCGCACGGCATCCTGGCGGGACCCGTCGCGCTCTACGGCTGCGACGCCGCAGCCGGCGAGGAGGCGCTCGCGATGCGCGGCGCGAGCGTGGCGCTGCTCGGCACGGCGGATGCGCCCACCCTCACGCGCTGGTTCGACGCGCTCGCCGAGGGCGGCACGGTGCTCGACCCGCTGCAGGCCCGCGGGTGGGATGCGAGCGACGGGCAGCTCATCGATCGCTTCGGCCTGCGCTGGCTCATCGGGTTCGAGCACGCGGAAGCGACGGCGGCAGCGGACTGAGGTCACCCCTGGCGCAACGATGTGAACGTCGTTAACATCGGCGCATGCTGAGCATCGACGAATCCACACCGACCCCGCCGGTCACCGACCGCGAGTCGTGGCTGCGCGCGCGAGCGGAGCTGCTCGACCGCGAGAAGGCGCACACGCGCGAGGGCGACGCGATCGCCGCCGCGCGCCGTCGGCTCCCCATGACTCCGGTGCCGGACGTCGCGCTCGAGGGCGAGCACGGCAGCGCCAGGCTCCTCGATCTCTTCGACGGACGGCCGCAGCTCATCGTCTACAAGCACATGTGGCACGAGGGGCAACCGATCGAGCAGCAGTGCGAGGGGTGCACGGCGTCGATCTGGGACTTCCACGACCCCTCGTACCTCCACGCCCGGGGCGTCTCCTTCGCGGTGCTGAGCAAGGGCCCGTGGGCGGAGCTCGCACCCTTCCGCACCTTCATGGGCTACGTGCACCCGTGGTACTCGAACCGCGGCGTCGACGACCCGCTGCTCGGGCCGGAGACCGAGGGCGCCTTCGTCGCGCTGCTGCGCCGCGGCGACCGGGCGTACGCGACGAACTGGATCACCGACCGCGGCGCAGAGCTCGCGATGACGTCGCTGCGACTGCTCGACATGACCGCCTACGGGCGCCAGGAGGAGTGGGAGGATTCGCCCGCGGGCTGGCCGCAGGAGCCGACCTTCACCGGATGGCGGCACGCCGGCCGGCCCGTGCCGCAGTGGAGCCGGCCCGGCGCGACTCCCGTGGAGGCAGCCGCCCACCACCACCACTAGGGCCGCTCGATCGGGGTGCAGACATCCAGCAGACCGGGGTACAGTGCGAAGCCCGCCCGCCCCGGGCGGCGATCGAGAGGACGCCCCCGTGTCCAGCAGGGATCCGATAGACGCGACGCTCGACGCGGCCGACGCACCCGACCCCGACCACGACGGCAAGCCGGATGCGCCGCCCAAGCTCGAGGGATCGAGCTGGAAGTACGCGCTCAAGCGCGCGCTGAAGGAGTTCGGCAGCGACCACGGCACCGACCTCGCCGCGATGCTGACCTACTACACCGTGCTCTCGCTCGCGCCGGCGCTGCTCGCCGTCTTCTCGATCATCTCGCTCGTGCTCGCGGGCAACGCGAGCGCCGTCACCGGCAGCATCGACGACTTCGTGCAGCGGTTGCCCGAGACCGCGCAGCCGCTCGTCGCCGACCTCGTCGAGACCGTCCTCGGCGAGAGCTCCGTCGGCGTCGTCGCGCTCGTCATCGGCATCGCGACGGCGGTGTGGTCGGCCTCCGCCTACGTCAAGGCGTTCTCGCGCTGCATGAACATCGTCTACGGCATCGAGGAGGGCCGCGGCTTCGTCAAGCAGACCGCGACGATGCTGCTCATCACGCTCGCGCTGCTCGTCGGCATCGTGCTCATCCTCGTCTCGCTCGCCCTCACCGAGACGCTCGTGACCGCGGTGCTGGGACCCATCGCCGAGCCCCTCGGCCTCGGCGGCCTGCTGGCGTTCCTGACCCAGACGTTCCTGCCGATCTGGGCGTGGGTGAAGTGGCCCGTCGTCCTCGCGCTCGTCGTCCTGATGATCGCGCTGCTCTACTACCTCGCGCCCAACCTGCAGCAGCCGAAGTTCACGTGGGTGAGCATCGGCTCGATCGTCGCCATCATCGGGATCGCGATCGCGGCCGTCGCCCTCTCGCTGTACTTCACCTTCTTCGCCGGCTACAGCTCCTACGGCGCCATCGGCGCCGTCATGGCGCTGCTGTTCGCGCTGTGGATCTTCAACATCGTGCTGCTGCTGGGCGCCGAGGTCGACGCCGAGGTCGAGCGCGCCCGGCAGCTGCAGGCAGGCATCGAGGCGGAGTCGACCATCCAGCTGCCGCCGCGCGGCACGAAGAAGGTCGAGAAGAAGGCCGCGGCACGCGATCGCCTCGAGCGCGAGGGGCGCGAGCTGCGCGAGGAGCACGCCGACGCGGATGCGACGCAGGAGCCGGGCGCAGGCGGCGGCCGCGACGGCGACCGCCGCGACCGCCGGTCGGGGCGCGACGAGCGCTGACCCGAGCCCGCGTCAGCCGATGAGGTCGTGCACCTGCACGATCGCGTCGCGCTCGGCGCCGACGCCGATCGCCGAGATGCGCGAGCCCGAGCGCTCCTCGAGGAAGCGCACGTAGGCGCGCGCGTTCGCCGGGAGGTCCGCGAGCTCGCGCGCGCCGGAGATGTCCTCGCTCCAACCCGGCAGCGTCTCGTAGATGGGCGTCGCGTGGTGGAAGTCGGACTGCGAGATCGGCATCTCGTCGAAGCGCTGCCCGTCGACGTCATAGGCGACGCAGACCGGGATCTGCTCGATGCCCGTGAGCACGTCGAGCTTCGTGAGCACGATGTCGGTCAGGCCGTTGATGCGCGAGGCGTAGCGGGTGATGACCGTGTCGTTCCAGCCGCAGCGACGCGGGCGGCCGGTCGTCGTGCCGAACTCGAAGCCGTTCTTGCGCAGCAGCTCGCCCCACTCGTCGAAGAGCTCCGTCGGGAACGGGCCAGCGCCCACGCGCGTCGTGTAGGCCTTCACGATGCCGATGACGCGGTCGAGGCGGTTGGGCGCGACGCCGGAGCCCGCCGCGGCGCCAGCGGACGTCGCGGTCGAGGAGGTGACGAAGGGGTAGGTGCCGTGGTCGATGTCGAGCATCGTCGCCTGGCCGGCCTCGAACACGACCGTCTTGCCCGCATCCATCGCCTGCGTGAGCTCGAGGCCCGTGTCGCCCACCATGGGCCGGAGGCGCTCGACGTAGGAGGTGAGGTCGTCGAAGATCTCGTCGATCGTCACCGCGCGCCGGTTGTAGACCTTCGTGAGCATGTGGTTCTTGACGTCGAGCGCGCCCTCGATCTTCTGCCGCAGGATCGACTCGTCGAAGAGGTCCTGCACGCGGATGCCGACGCGGTTGATCTTGTCGGCGTAGGTCGGGCCGATGCCGCGACCGGTCGTGCCGATCGAGCGCTTCCCGAGGAAGCGCTCCGTCACCTTGTCGAGGGTGCGGTGGTAGTCGGTGATGATGTGGGCGTTCGCCGAGATGCGCAGCTTGGAGATGTCGACGCCGCGTGCCGAGAGCGCCTCGAGCTCGTCGAAGAGCACCTCGAGGTCGATGACGACGCCGTTGCCGATGACGGGCGTGACGCCCTCGGTGAGGATGCCCGACGGCAGCAGGTGCAGCGCGTACTTCTCGTTGCCGACGACGACGGTGTGGCCGGCGTTGTTGCCGCCGTTGAACTTGACGACGTAGTCGGTGCGGCTGCCGAGCAGGTCGGTGGCCTTGCCCTTGCCCTCGTCGCCCCACTGGGCGCCGACGATGACGATTCCTGGCATGGGAGCTTCCCTTCGACGGGTTCGCGTACACCCAAGCCTATCGAGCGCCGCTCAGCCCTTCGGACGACGACGGATGCGCTCGCGCGGCGAGGCGCGTAGCCTGAGCGGGTGCGTGGTCCGGTGATGCCCTTCGGGCGTGAGGAGGTCGGCGGCGGGAACCCCGTCGTCGGCAGGTGAGCGCTGCCCGCTCTCCTTCCTCCACTCCACCCATCACCGACCTCGCCGGCCGCGCCGACGCGCGCCGGCGAGCAGAGAGGCACTCCCTCATGCTCCCGATCTCCGAGCCGCAGCTCCGCAGCGCCTTCGTGAACGCCAGCCGCAAGGAGGCGTCGCAGATCGTCGTCGCCGACGCGCTCGACGCCGTCGACTGGGCGTCGCTCGACTTCCTGGGATGGCGCGACCCCAAGCTGCCGCGGCGCGCCTACGCGGTCATCCCCACCCTCGACGGCGACCTCGTCGGCATCCTCTTCCAGCAGGCCGAGACCTCGCCGCGGGCTCGCGCGCTCTGCAGCTGGTGCCAGGACGTGCGGCTGCCGAACGAGGTCGTCTTCCTCGCCGCGAAGCGAGCGGGCGCCGCCGGGCGCAAGGGCGACACGATCGGCACGCTCGTGTGCGAGCGCTTCCAGTGCTCCGCCAACGTGCGGAAGCTGCCGCCGCTCCCCTACGAGGGCTACGACCTCGAGGCTGCGCGCGAGCGCCGCATCGACGACCTGCGCCTGCGCGCCGCGGGCTTCGCGCACGCGGTCACGCGCGCGTGAGCGCGGCGCCGGGCGTCAGCGTCCGGCGTCGCGCATGCGACCCAGCTGGTGGCGCAGCGACTCCTCGAGCGCCGGCCGGCGGAAGCGGTGCCCGAGCGCGAGCAGCTTCGTCGGTGCCACGCGCGGATCGGCGAGCGCGAGCTCCCTGGCGCCCTGCTGCCCCAGCAGCGCGGCGGGCGCGAGCGACGGCGTCGGCAGCAGCGCCGGGCGGCGGAGCACCTGCCCGAGCGTGCGCGCGAGCTCGCGCTGCCGCACGGGCTCGGGCGCGACCGCGTTGACCGGGCCCGAGAGCCGCTCGTCGACGATCGCCCGCAGGTAGACGTCGAGCAGGTCGTCGAAGTCGATCCACGACTGCCAGTGGCGGCCGCCGCCGAGCGGCCCGCCGCCGCCGGCGAGGTAGATCGGGCGGAGCACCATGAGCATGCCGCCGCGCGGGGACTGCACGAGCCCCGTGCGGATCTGCACCGTGCGCACCCCCGCTGCCGCGGCGGGCGCCGTCGCCGACTCCCAGTCGACGACGACGCGCGCGAGGAAGTCGTCCCCCGCCGCGCTCGACTCCGTCAGGAGCTCCTCGCCGCGCGCGGCGCCGTACGCGCCGATGCCGGAGGCGCTGACGAAGGCCGAGAGCCCGCTCGTCGCGGCGAGCTCGGCGAGCCGCCGCGTCGGCTCGATGCGGCTCTCGCGGACGCGGCGGCGGTGCTCCGGCCCGAAGCGGCCGAAGATCGACGCGCCAGCGAGGTGCACGATCGCGTCGAGCCCCTCGAGCAGGTCGGGTGCGGGCGCGTCGGGATCCCAGCGCCGCTCCCCCTCGGCGGGCCCGCGCCGCACGAGCCGCACGACCTCGTGCCCGCCCGTCGTGAGGAACGCGCACAGCTGCGAGCCGATGAGGCCGGATGCGCCGGTGACGGCGATGCGGAGGCGCCGCGAGCGCGTCGTGGCGTGCGCGGCGAGGTCGTCGGCGAGCTGGCGATGCCGGTACACGAGCATCGGCCGCAGCGCGCGCGAGCCGATGGGCGTCTCGATGCGGTCGTGCACGCGCGTGCCGGCACCGTCGGGCGCGAAGCGGTGCTCGTGCCGCCAGCGGATCGCCGCGAGCGCGGCGGTGCGGAGCCCGTCGTCGACGCGCTCGTCGACGAACGCGCGGCCGGCCTCGAAGCCGCGCGGGTCGTGCTGCGCGACCCACGCCTGCCCGCCGGGGAGCGCGAGCGCTGCCCGGCCGTCGGCGAGCGACGTCGCCTCGCGCTGCACGCGGCCCGGCAGCCAGGGCGGCAGCAGCCGCGGCAGCGCGCCGGGCCTGCCGTGCCACGCGAAGACCTCGTCGATCGGAGCGTCGACCGTGCTCCAGTGCTCGATGCTCATGGTGCGAGAACGCGCGAGGCCCGTGCACCGCTCACGGCGGCGCACGGGCCTCGCGATCGCCCTATCGGCCGGTGGCGTCGCTCGGACGGTCGATGTCGCCGTCCCAGCCCGACTCGGCGGCCGCGGCGGGCGGCGCCGACTCGGCGAGCTCCTTGAAGCGACGGAGATCCTTGCCGATCTGCGCGTCGTCGATCTGCAGCAGCGCGCCGGCCGCCTCGACGATGCCCTGCGGCTTCCAGTCGATCTGCACGTTCACGCGGGTCTTGTCGTCATCGAGCCGGTGGAACGTCACGACGCCGGCGTGGGTCTCGCCGTCGATGCTGCGCCAGGCGACGCGCTCGTCCTGGTGCTGCTCCGTGATCTCCGCGTCGAACTCGCGCTCGACGCCGGCGATCTTGACGACCCAGTGGAGGCGCTTGTCCGTCTGCTGCGTGATGGACTCGACGCCTCCCATGAACTGCGGGAAGTCCTCGAATCGGGTCCACAGCGCGTACACCGCGCTGATCGGGGCGTCGACGTCGATGCTGTCGCTCATCTGGGGCATGTGGTGGTCCTCACTCTCGTCGTACTCGGATCGTGCGGCCGGCACCGGGTGGCGCCGGGGGTCGGTCTGCCTAGGCAGCGCGCGCGAGCGCGCCCTCCACGAGCGCGCGGAAGCGCTGCAGGTCGCACCGGATGGTGCGCTCGTCGAGCTCGGGGGCGCCGGTGAGCCAGGGCGCGTCGCCGCGGGGCGACCAGATGACGCGCAGCGTCACGAGCGTGCGGTCGGGCTCGAGCTCCTCGAGGTCGACCCACCAGCCCATCGTCGCCTGGTCGACGCTCATCCATGCGATGCGCTCGTCGGGCTCGTACTCGGTGATGACGGCGTAGAACGTCGGCTCGACGCCGGCGATCGAGACGCGCCAGCGCATCCGCACCTGCGTCTCGAGATAGACCGACTCGATGCCCATCATCCAGCGCGGGAACTGCTCGAACGCCGTCCACTGGCGGAACACCTCGGCGCGCGGCGCTGCGACTTCGAAGCGCTCGTCCACCTGCAGCATGGTCGTCCTCCACTTCGCGGTCAGCGTGCCCGAGGTACCGCTGCGTACCCCGTTATGGAATCGTGACACGGGGCACCTGAGCGAACAATGGGTGACTTCCCAGGTTCGCCCCTGCGGCGCCCGGCGAAGGCCGACGCATCCGCCCCGAATAGGATTGAGGGCATGTCCAAGGTCCTCTCCTCCCTCCCCGTCGGCGAGCGCGTCGGCATCGCCTTCTCGGGCGGCCTCGACACCTCGTGCGCCGTCGCGTGGATGCGGCACAACGGCGCCGTGCCCTTCACCTACACCGCCGACATCGGGCAGTACGACGAGCCCGACATCGAGGCGGTGCCCGGGCGCGCGACCGAGTACGGAGCCGAGGGCTCGCGACTCGTCGACGCGAAGGCCGCGCTCGTCGAGGAGGGCCTGGTCGCGCTCGCGACCGGCGCGTTCCACATCCGCTCGGCCGGCCGCACGTACTTCAACACGACGCCGCTGGGCCGTGCCGTGACGGGCATGCTGCTCGTGCGCGCGATGAAGGAGGACGGCGTCGAGATCTGGGGCGACGGCTCCACCTACAAGGGCAACGACATCGAGCGCTTCTACCGCTACGGTCTCATGGCCAACCCGGCGCTGCGCATCTACAAGCCGTGGCTCGACGCGCAGTTCGTCGCGGAGCTCGGCGGCCGCAAGGAGATGTCGGAGTGGCTCGTCGCCCACGGCTACCCCTACCGCGACGCGACCGAGAAGGCGTACTCGACGGACGCCAACATCTGGGGCGCGACGCACGAGGCGAAGACGCTCGAGCACCTCGACGAGTCGATGGAGATCGTCGAGCCCATCATGGGCGTGAAGTTCTGGGACGAGTCGGTCGAGATCCCGACCGAGGACGTCGCGATCCGCTTCGAGGCGGGGCGCCCCGTCGCGATCGACGGCGAGGAGTTCCCGGATGCGGTCGCGCTCGTCATGCGCGCGAACGCGATCGGCGGTCGGCACGGCCTGGGCATGAGCGACCAGATCGAGAACCGCATCATCGAGGCCAAGAGCCGCGGCATCTACGAGGCGCCGGGCATGGCGCTGCTGCACATCGCCTACGAGCGGCTGCTGAACGCCATCCACAACGAGGACACGATCGCGACGTACCACGAGCAGGGCCGCCGCCTCGGCCGGCTCATGTACGAGGGCCGCTGGCTCGACCCGCAGTCGCTCATGCTGCGCGAGTCGATCCAGCGCTGGGTCGGCTCGTCGGTGACGGGCGAGGTCGTGCTGCGGCTCCGCCGCGGCGAGGACTACACGATCGTCGAGACGCGCGGCGATGCCTTCTCGTACCACCCCGACAAGCTCTCGATGGAGCGCGTCGGCGACGCGGCCTTCGGTCCCGAGGATCGCATCGGGCAGCTGACGATGCGCAACCTCGACATCGCCGACTCGCGCTCGCGCCTCGAGGGCTACGCCGCCGCGGGCCTCGTGCAGGGCGAGACGGCGAAGCTCCTCGGCGCGCTCGAGGCCGGCCGGGCCGACGAGATCATGGTCTCGCCCGACGCCGATCCCGAGGCGCTCGAGCAGTGGAACGACCGCGCGGCGATGGACCTCGGCACCGACTGATCCTGCGCTGACCCGATGCTGCCCTGGGCGGCGCCGACGAGCGCCGCCCGGGCAGTCGTCAGCTGCCGGCCTGCCCCTTCGCCTGCTCGCCCTCGTCGGCGACGCGGATGCCGAAGCGGTACACGAGCTCGCCGCCGAGGAAGCCGGAGGCGCCGACGAGCAGCAGGGCCACGACGCTCAGCACCACGCCCGCGACCGGGACGTCGTCGTGCCCGGCGCTCGCGCGCACGATCCAGTCGATCGCGAAGAGCGCGATGGCGACGAGGTTGAGGATCATGTGCACGAGGGCGGTGCGCTTCGCCCGGGTGCGGGCAGGGATGACGCTGTAGTCGAGGAAGCCGAGCACCGCGGCGACGACCGCGCCGACGATGCCGATCGCGATGAGCACCTGCGCTCCCAGCAGGAACCCCGACGGATCCTCGGCGAAGATCGCGAGCACGTCGAACACGAGGCTCGCGACCCACGCGCCGATCGGCACGGTGATGACCACGGGGTGGAACGGATGCCCGTAGGGCCCCTGGAGCAGGGTGCGGGGGCGCTTGCCCCGATCGAACGCTTCGGCCACGATTCCTCCTCGACCCGCCGCGGCCCGCGCCGCGACCGGGGTCGCTCACGATAGCCCGCGCACCTGGAGATCTCGAGCGCCCGCGAGGTGCGGCCGGTAGACTGGGAGGCGGTGTGCCGGGAAGCCTGGTCGGCGTCGCCGCTGCGACGCTCGCGGCGGCGGTCGAGAGGAGACCCATGCAGCACCCCACCCCCACCGGACGCCGAGCCCGCCTCGGGCATGCCCTGCGCCAGGAGACCGTCGGCGGCGCCCTGCTGCTCATCGCCGCGGCGATCGCGCTCGTCTGGGCGAACTCGCCCTGGCGAGACGGCTACGCCGCGCTCATGGAGACGCGGCTCGGCCCCTCGGCCCTGCACCTCGACCTGAGCGTCGCGACCTGGGCCGCGGACGGCCTGCTCGCCGTGTTCTTCTTCGTCGTCGGCGTCGAGCTCAAGCACGAGATCGTCGCCGGAAGCCTCCGCAACCCGCGGCAGGCGGCGGTGCCGGTCATCGCCGCGATCGGCGGCATGGCGCTCCCCGCCCTCGTCTACGTCGGCGTGGTGCTCGCGGGATCCGACCCCGAGGCGCTCACGGGCTGGGCGATCCCCGCCGCGACCGACATCGCCTTCGCGCTCGCGGTCCTCGCGATCTTCGGGCGCGGCCTGCCGGTCGGCCTGCGCACCTTCCTGCTGACGCTCGCGGTCGTCGACGACCTGCTCGCGATCGTCGTGATCGCGGTGTTCTACACCGCGACGGTGCACTTCGTCGCGCTCGCGGGCGCGCTGCTCGCGGTCGCCGCCTTCGCGCTCGTCGTGCGCTCGCGCTGGGCGCGCTGGTGGCTGCTCGTGCCCATCGCGCTCCTCGCGTGGTGGCTCATGCACGAGTCGGGCGTGCACGCGACGATCGCCGGCGTGCTGCTCGGCGCGGCCGTGCCGGCGCGACCGATGCACGGCGAGACCGAGCCGCGCACGCATCGCCTCGAAGCGGCGGTGCGGCCGTGGTCGACCGCGATCGCGCTGCCCGTCTTCGCGTTCTGCTCGGCGGGCGTCTCCATCGTCGACGGCGGCGGCTTCGGCGAGCTCGCGGCCCAGCCCGTGCTGCTCGCCGTCGCCGGCGGCCTCGTGCTGGGCAAGCTGCTCGGCGTGCTGGGCCTCACCGCGCTCGCGACGCGACTGACGCCGCTGCGGCTGCCCGACGGCATCGGCATGCGCGACCTGCTGCCCGTCGCGATGCTCACGGGCATCGGCTTCACCGTCTCGCTGCTCATCACCGAGCTCTCCTTCGACGACGCGGCCCGCACCGACGCGGCGAAGCTCGCGGTGCTCATCGGCTCCGGGCTCGCGGCGGTGCTCGCGGCCCCGCTGCTGCGGCTCGACGCCCGTCGCGCGCGCGCTCGCGACATGAACGAGGACGGCATCGCCGACGCGCCCCAGCCGCGCATCGGCGACTGATCGTCGCGACCGCGCTGCCGGAGGCGCCCCAGGGCGCTGTGCTGTACTGAGCGCGTGGGCGACGCGCTCGAGCTCTTCTCCCCCGCGACCCGCGCATGGTTCGCGGGCGCGTTCCCTGCCCCCACGCCCGCGCAGCAGCAGGCGTGGACGTCGATCGCGCGCGGCGATCACACGCTCGTCGTCGCGCCGACGGGCTCCGGCAAGACGCTCGCGGCCTTCCTGTGGGCGATCGACCGGCTGCACCGCGAGGACGCGGCGGATGCCGCGAGCGCGCGCAACGAGGAGCGCGAGCCTGGCGTGCGGGTGCTCTACGTCTCGCCGCTCAAGGCGCTCGCGGTCGACGTCGACCGCAACCTGCGCGCTCCGCTGGCCGGCATCGCCGCTCGCGGCCGCGCCGACGGCAGCGAGCCGCCGCCCGTGCGCATCGGGCTCCGCACGGGCGACACCCCGCAGGAGGAGCGCCGCCAGCAGGCGAAGCACCCGCCCGACATCCTCATCACGACGCCGGAGTCGCTCTTCCTGCTGCTCACGAGCCGCGCGAGGGAGACGCTGCGCACCGTCGAGACGGTCATCGTCGACGAGGTGCACGCGGTCGTGCCGACCAAGCGCGGCTCGCACCTGGCCCTGAGCCTCGAGCGGCTCGACGCGCTGCTGCCGGCGCCCGCGCAGCGGATCGGGCTCTCGGCGACCGTCAACCCGATCGACGAGGTCGCCGCCTTCCTCGGCGGCGCGGCGCCCGTGACCGTCGTCGCGCCGCCGAGCGAGAAGCGCATCGAGCTCAGGATCACGGTGCCCGTCGACGACCTCACCGACCTGCGCGGACCGCGGCGCGAGGAGGCCGCGCCGACGGGGAGCGCGTTCGGCGCGACGACGCCCGAGACGCCCTCGATCTGGCCGCACATCGAGCGCGAGGTGCTCGAGCTCGTCGACCGCCACCGCTCGACGATCGTCTTCGTCAACGCGCGCCGTGCAGCGGAGCGGCTCACGGCGCGGCTCAACGAGCTCGACGCCGAGCGGCTCGACCTCGCCGAGCGGGAGGGGGCGGATGCGGCGGCCGGGCCCGCGCCGAGCGGCGTCGTGCTGCGCGACGTGACCGAGCACATCCGCCTGCGCCTCGCCGAGCGCGCCGCCGCGCGCGAGGCTGCCGGAGCCGAGGCGGACGCGCCGCCGCTCGCGCGCGCGCACCACGGCTCGGTCTCGAAGGAGCAGCGCGCAGAGATCGAGGATCAGCTGAAGTCCGGCCGCTTGCGGTGCGTCGTCGCGACCTCGAGCCTCGAGCTCGGCATCGACATGGGCGAGGTCGACCTCGTCGTGCAGGTCGAGGCGCCGCCGTCGACCGCGAGCGGGCTGCAGCGCGTGGGCCGCGCGGGCCACTCGGTGGGCGACGCGTCGCGCGGCGTGCTCATCCCCAAGCACCGCGCCGACCTGCTGCACGCGACCGTCGTCGCCGACCGCATGGCGCGCGGCCAGCTCGAGCCCATCCACGCGCCGCGGCATCCGCTCGACGTGCTCGCCCAGCAGACCGTCGCGGCGGCGGCGATGGACGAGCTCGGCGTCGACGACTGGTTCGCCACGGTGCGACGGGCCGCGCCGTTCTCGACGCTGCCGCGCAGCGCCTTCGACGCGACGCTCGACCTCGTCTCGGGCGTCTACCCGAGCGACGAGTTCGCCGAGCTGCGCCCGCGCGTGCTGTGGGACCGCGAGGCCGGCACGATCACCGGCAGGCCGAGCGCGCAGCGCATCGCGGTCTCGAGCGGCGGCACGATCCCCGACCGCGGCCTGTTCGGCGTCTTCGTCTCCGGGCAGGAGGGCAAGCCGGGCGCGCGCGTGGGCGAGCTCGACGAGGAGATGGTCTACGAGTCGCGCGCGGGCGACGTCTTCGCGCTCGGCGCGACGAGCTGGCGCGTCGTCGACATCACGCACGACCGCGTGCTCGTCGTCCCCGCCTTCGGCGAGCCGGGGAAGCTGCCCTTCTGGCACGGCGATGCCGAGGGGCGCCCCGCCGACCTCGGCGCCTCGATCGGCCGGGCGACCGCCGCGCTCGCCGCCGGCACGGGCATCGACCTGCCGCACTCGGACGAGCGTGCCCGCCGCAACCTCGACGCGTACGTGCGCGACCAGCTCGCCGCGACGGGCGCGGTGCCGACCGACGCGCAGCTCGTCGTCGAGCGCTCGCGCGACGAGCTCGGCGACTGGCGGCTCATCGTGCACTCGCCGTGGGGCCGCCGCGTGCACGCGCCCTGGGCGCTCGCGATCGATCGTCGCCTGCGCGAGGATCGCGACCTCGGCGCCGCCGCGATGGCATCCGACGACGGCATCGTCATCCGCATCCCCGACTCGGACGCCGACCCGCCGGGCGCCGACCTCATCCGCTTCGAGCCCGAGGAGCTCGTTTCGCTCGTCGAGGCGGAGGCGGGCGGCACCGCGCTGTTCGCGAGCCGGTTCCGCGAGTGCGCGGCTCGAGCGCTGCTGCTGCCCAAGCGCGACCCCGCGCGGCGCGCACCGCTGTGGCAGCAGCGCCAGCGCGCGGCGCAGCTGCTCGACGTCGCCAAGCGCTACCCCGACTTCCCCATCGTGCTCGAGGCGCTGCGCGAGGTGCTGCAGGACGCCTACGACCTGCCGGCGCTGCGCTCGATCACCGAGCGGCTGCAGCACGGCGACATCCGCGTCGTCGAGGTCGAGACGCCGAGCCCCTCCCCCTTCGCGCACCACTTGCTGTTCGGCTACGTCGGCGCCTTCCTCTACGAGGGCGATGCACCGCTCGCCGAGCGGCGGGCCGCGGCGCTCACGCTCGATCCGGCGCTGCTCGCCGAGGTGCTGGGCTCCACCGCCCTGCGCGAGCTGCTCGATCCCGCGGTCGTCGAGCGCACCGAGCTCGAGCTGCAGCGGCTCGCCCCCGACCGCCGCGCGCGCGGCGTCGAGGGCGCCGCCGACCTCCTGCGGCTGCTGGGGCCGCTGCGCGTCGACGAGCTCGCCGCGCGGCTCGCGGGCGAGGTGGATGCGTCGCGCGGGCCGGCTGGGAAGCTCGCGGCGAGCGAGCCGGCGCCGGGCACCTCGCCCGACGCGGACGACGCCGCGCTCGAAGCACCGCCCGACGCCGCCCCCGCCCTCGACCTCGCCGCGGCCGCCGCGATCGCCGACGAGCTCGTCGCCGCGCGGCGCGCGGTGCGGCTGCGGATCGGCGACGAGGAGCGCCTCGCCGCGATCGAGGACGTCGGCAGGCTGCGCGACGCGCTCGGGGTGCCCCCGCCGCCCGGCGTCCCCTCCGCGTTCCTCGAGGCCGTCGCCGACCCGATCGGCGACGTCGTCTCGCGCCACGCCCGCACGCACGGCCCCTTCACGATCGAGGAGGTCGCGGCGCGGCTCTCGCTCGCGCCCGCCGTCGCGCGCTCGGCCCTCCGCGCGCTCGCCGCGCAGGGCCGCGTCGTGCCCGGCGCCTACCGCGCGCACGGCACCGGCGAGGAGTGGATCGACGCGCAGGTGCTCGCGCGCCTCAAGCGACGCAGCCTGCAGGCGCTGCGCAGCGACGTCGAGCCCGTCGACCACGCGGTCTTCGCCGACCACCTGCTCGCGCACCAGCACGTCACGCGGCCGCTGTCGGGCGCCGACGCGCTGCTCGAGGCGCTCGACCGCCTCGACGGGGTGCCCCTGCCGCTCAGCGCCCTCGAGACGCTGATCCTGCCCTCGCGCGTGCGCGGGTACCGGGCGCCGATGCTCGACGAGCTGACCGCGAGCGGACTCATCACCTGGACGGGCGCAGGGGCGCTCCCCGGCCGCGACGGCCGCATCGTGCTCCGGCCCGCCGACGCCGTCGAGCAGCGCCGCGACATCGACCACGACGACCCCGAGGCTGCCGCGGTGCTGCAGGCGCTCGCCGACGGCGGCGCGCTCTTCGCCCGGCAGCTGAGCGAGGCGGTCGCGCTCGACCTGCCGCGGCTCGCGGAGGTGCTGTGGCCGCTCGTGTGGGCGGGGCGGGTGACGAACGACACGATCGCGCCGCTGCGCGCGCACCTCGTCGGCGTGCGAGCCCGCAGCGCGCCCGCGCCGAGCCGGCGCGCGGCCCCCGTGAGCCGGCGGCGCATCGCGACCGCTCGGCCGCCGCGCCCGGAGGCGCTGCCGACGATGGCGGGGCGGTGGCTGCTCGCCTCGGCGCCCGCGGGATCGGCGACCGAGCGCGCGGCGCAGACGGCGGATGCGCTGCTCGCGCGCTACGGGGTCGTCACGCGCGGGAGCGTCGTCGCCGAGGACGTGCCGGGCGGCTTCCACGGCGTCTACCAGGTGCTCAAGGCGTTCGAGGAGGCCGGCCACACCCGCCGCGGCTACTTCGTCGACGGCCTCGGCGCGGCGCAGTTCGCCGACACCCCGGTCGTCGACGCCCTGCGCGCGCGGCAGTCGAGCGGCCCCTCCGACGCCGTCGCGACCGTCTCGGCCGTCGACCCCGCCAACCCCTTCGGCGCGGCGCTGCCGTGGCCGGATCCCCGCGGCGGCCACCGCCCCACGCGCCGCGTCGGCGCGCTCACGACGATCCTGGCCGGGCGCGCGGTGCTGCACCTCGAGCGGGGCGGGCGGTCGCTCATCACCTTCGACGACGACCCCGAGACCCTCGAGCGCGCGCTCCGCAGCCTCGCCGACGCCGTCGCGCGCGTCGGCGGCCGGCGTCGCGCGATCGAGCAGATCGACGACCGCTCGGCGCTCGAGTCCGAGCTCGCGCCCGTGCTCGAGCGCGCGGGGCTCTACCGCACCCCGCGCGGGTACCGGATGGTGCCCTGATGCCCGAGGGCGACACCATCCACCGCGCGGCGGTGCGGCTGCACGCGGTCATGGCGGGGCGGCTGCTCGAGCGCAGCGACTTCCGCGTGCCGGCGCTCGCGACCGCCGATCTCACCGGCGAGCGCATCGACGAGGTCGTGAGCGTCGGCAAGCACCTGCTCATGCGCGGCGAGCGGCACACCATCCACTCGCACGCCGGCATGGACGGCCTGTGGCACGTGCTCGAGCCCGGCCGC
>JAPSIA010000130.1 GCA_031179215.1 Agrococcus sp. | reverse complement strand
GCCACTCGCGCATCCGCAGCACCTCGCGCGCCTGGATCTCGATGTCCGAGGCCTGGCCGCGGCCGGCGTCGGAGGTCGCGGGCTGGTGGATGAGGATGCGGGCGTTCGGGAGCGCGAGGCGCTTCCCGGGCTCGCCCGCCGCGAGCAGCACCGCGGCCGCCGAGGCGGCCTGGCCGAGGCACACGGTCTGCACCGCGGGCCGGATGTACTGCATCGTGTCGTAGATCGCCGTCATGGCCGTGAACGAGCCGCCGGGCGAGTTGATGTACATGACGATGTCGCGGTCGGGGTCCTGCGACTCGAGCACGAGCAGCTGCGCCATGATGTCGTCCGCCGAGGCGTCGTCGACCTGCACGCCGAGGAAGATGATGCGGTCCTCGAACAGCTTCGCGTACGGGTCCTGGCGCTTGAAGCCGTAGGCCGTGCGCTCCTCGAAGCTCGGCAGGATGTAGCGCGAGCCCGGCATCTGCAGGGCGCTGCCGCCCGCCTTGAACGTGGGAGTCTCCATCAGTTGCCGCCCTCCTGGTCTGCCGACGCATCCGTCGTCAGGTCGTTCGCCGCGTCGGTCGTCGTCACGCCGTCCTGGTCGGTGCCGCCGCCGCCGGTGACGTCGCTCGCCGACTCGCGCACGTGGTCGACGAAGCCGTACTCGAGCGCCTCCTGCGCCGTGAACCAGCGGTCGCGGTCGCCGTCGGCGTTGATCTGCTCGACGGTCTTGCCCGTGCGCTCGGCGGTGATCTGCGCGAGGCGCTCCTTCATGCTCAGGATGAGCTGCGCCTGCGTCTGGATGTCGCTCGAGGTGCCGCCGAAGCCGCCGTGCGGCTGGTGCAGCAGCACGCGCGCGTTGGGCGTGATGTAGCGCTTGCCCGCGGTGCCGGCGGTCAGGAGCAGCTGGCCCATCGAGGCGGCCATGCCGATGCCGACGGTGACGATGTCGTTGGGCACGAACTGCATCGTGTCGTAGATCGCCATGCCGGCCGTGATCGAGCCGCCGGGCGAGTTGATGTAGAGGTAGATGTCCTTGTTCGGGTCCTCAGCGGCGAGCAGCAGGATCTTGGCGCAGATCTCGTTCGCGTTCTCGTCGCGCACCTCCTCGCCGAGCCAGATGATGCGGTCGCGCAGCAGCCGGTCGAAGACCGACGGCGCGAAGACGGGTTCAGCCACAGGTGACTCCTTCTCTCGATTGCTCTCAACCCTAGGCGAGCGGCGCACCGGTTCCCGGCCGTGTTCGCCGCAGGCGGAGGCACGCGAAAGGGGCCGGGCTCGCGCCCGGCCCCTCGCGTGCGGATCAGTCCTCGGCGTGCTGCGCCGCGAGCTTCTGCTCGGTCTCGCGGATGGCGGCCTCGACGTCGTCCTCGCTCACCTCGTCGGTCTCCGCCGGGGGCAGGAAGTCGCTCAGGTCGACTGTCTCGCCCTTGTCGTCGACGACCGTCACGCGGCCGAGGAGCGTCGAGAGGGTCTTGCCGCGCAGGATGTCGCCGAGCAGCACGGGCAGCTGGCCGTTCTGCTCGAGCGCCTGCACGAGCTCCTGCGGGCCCATGCCGTACTGCGCGGCCTGCTGCACGATGATCTGCGTGAGCTCCTGCTGCGTCACCTGGAGGTTCTCCTCCTCGGCGAAGCGGTCGAAGAGCATCTGCTGCTTGAGGAGCTTGCGCGTCTCCTGGCGCACCTCCTCGCCGTGCTCGGCGTCGTCCGAGCGGTTCTCGGCGGCGAGGTGGCGCTCGACCTCGTCCTCGACGACCTGCGCGGGGACCTCGATGTCGACGGCCTCGATGAGCGCGTCCTGCAGGCGCTGGCGCGCCTGCTCGGCCTGGCCGAGGCGGCCCGAGCGGCCCGCCTGCTCGGCGAGGTCGGCCTTGAGCTCCTCGAGCGTGTCGAACTGGCTCGCCATCTGGGCGAAGTCGTCGTCGGCCTCGGGCAGCTCGCGCTCCTTGACGGCCTGCACGCTCACGCGCACCTCGGCGTCCTTGCCGGCGTGGTCGCCGCCGACGAGCGTGGAGGTGAACGTCGTCTCCTCGCCTGCGGTGAGCGACTCGACGGCCTCGTCGACGCCGTCGATGAGCTCGCCGGAGCCGAGCTCGTACGAGATCCCGCTCGCGGTGTCGACGACCTCGCCGTCGATGGTCGCCGTGAGGTCGAGCTGCACGAAGTCGCCCTTTGCGGCGGGGCGGTCGACGGTCACGAGCGTGCCGAAGCGGCTGCGCAGCTCGTCGAGCTCCTTCTGCACGGCGTCGTCGCCGACCTCGATCGCGTCGACGGTGATCGTGCGGCCCTCGACCTCGGGCAGCTCGAAGTCGGGGCGCACGTCGACCTCGATCTCGAGCACGAGGTCGCCCGAGAAGTCCTTCGCCTCGGGCCACGCGGTCACGTCGGCCTGCGGGCGGCCCATGGGGCGCACGCCGGCCTCGGCGACGCCCTGGCGGTAGAAGTCGTCGATCGAGTCGGAGACCGCCTGGCTGAGGATCTCGCCCCGGCCGACGCGCTGGTCGATGATCGCCGCCGGCACCTTGCCCTTGCGGAAGCCGGGCACGCTGATCTGCTCTGCGACGGTCTTGTACGCCTGGTCGATCGCGGGGCGCAGCTCCTCGGGCTCGACCGCGATGGTGAGCTTGGCGCGCGTGTTCTCGATCTTCTCGACCGTGGTCTTCACGAGGTGATCTCCTGAGGGGTTCGTGGATGTGCCGGCCGTGCCGGCCGTCGACGCGAGGGCGCGCCGGATCCCCCGCGAACGGGCGGATCATCGCCCGAGTCTACCGGCCGCGCGGCGTGCCCCCGCAATCCGCTCGTTCGCCGGCGACGAACCCCTCGCATGACCTCCCTCGCCCTCGCCGCACCCGTCGCGCCCGCCGCGCGGCGGGCGCTCTGGGTGGGCGCAGGCGAGCCTGCAATACTCGGGCTCGTGCAGATCGACGTCGAGCAGTGCCTCGCGCGCGCCGCCGACGGCGACGAGCGCGCGTTCGCCGAGCTCTACGACGCCACGGCGCCGCGGGTGTTCGGGCTCGTGCTGCGCATCCTCGTCGATCGCTCGCAAGCCGAGGAGGTCGCGCAGGAGGTCTACCTCGAGGCGTGGCGCGGTGCTCGCCGCTTCGACCCCGAGCGCGGGGCCGCCATCGCCTGGCTGCTGCAGATCGCGCACGCGAGAGCGGTCGACCGCGTGCGCGCCTCGCAGGCGCAGCGCGACCGCGACGCGCGCATCGGTGCGCGCGACACCGCGGTGCCGGTGGACGAGGTCGCCGAGCGGGTGGAGGTCCTGCTCGAGTCGGCGCGCGCTCGACGCGCGCTCGCGGAGCTGAGCGCGCCGCAGCGCGAGGCGATCGAGCTCGCCTACTTCGGCGGGCTCACGCAGACGGAGATCGCCGAGCGGCTCGGCGCGCCGCTCGGCACCGTGAAGACGCGCATGCGCGACGGCTTGCGCCGGTTGCGCGACATCCTGGGGGTCGCGACATGAGCGCGCAGGACGGTGACGGGATGGAGCACGGCAGGATGACGGGAGGCAGCGGGATGTGCGAGGAGCGATCGGTCGACGACCTCGCGGCCGCCTACGCGCTCGACGCGCTCTCGGCCGAGGAGCGTGCGCGCTTCGAGGCGGAGGCGTCGCCCGCAGCCCTGCGCGAGGCTGCCGAGCTCGCCGGGACCGCGGCGCAGCTCGCCGACGACGAGGTCGCTCCCCCGCCGAGCCTGCGCACGAGCGTGCTCGACGCGATCCGCGGCGAGCCGCAGGATGCGGCGCCCGCTGCGCCGCAGGCGACGGCGCCGGGCGTGCCGCAGGAGACCACGGCCGACGCGCTGCGGCAGGACGCGACCCGGCAGGACGCGCCCCGCGCGCCCGGTGGTCCCGATGCATCCGGCCACCCGCGCGGCGCGGCCGCGCCCATCCACGACGCGAGCGGGTCCGCCGGGCGCGAGCCCGGGCCCGCCGAGCGGCGTGCCCGCGCGCGCTGGCGGCCGGTGCAGCTCATCGCCGCCGTCGCCGCCGCCGGGGCGCTCCTGGCGGGCGGCATCGCGATCGGCGCGCAGTTGGGCGGCCCGACGCAGCAGGAGGCGCTCGGCGCGGTCGTCGCCGCCGACGACGCGCAGCGCAGCGAGGTCGAGCTGGACGGCGGGGCGACCGCGACCGTCATCTGGTCGGCCGAGCTCGCGCAGTCGGTGCTGCTGTTCGACGGCCTCGGCCCCGCCCCGCACGGCCACGAGTACCAGGCGTGGTACATCGATGCGGCGGGTCCGCACAGCGCCGGCGTCTTCCAGGCCGACGAGGGCAGCACCGCGGTGCTGCTGAAGGGCGAGCTGCGAGCCGGAGTCGCCGTAGGCGTGACGGTCGAGCCGGAGGGCGGGTCGGAGGCCCCGACGACCGAGCCGTTCCTCGTCGTGCAGACCTGACGCATCCCTCCCTCGGCTCGATCTGACGCATCCTCGCGCCGCGTGCCGGATGCGTCGGCGCGAGGTGGCAGGATCGAGCGGTGTCAGATTCCCCGCGCGACGCGTCGCGCAACCGGCTCGGCCCCACGGCGATCGTCATCGCGGCGATCGCGCTCGTCGTCACGTGGAGCTCCGGCTTCGTCGGCGCCGAGCTCGCCGCTCGCGCCGACGGCGAGCCCGTCACGGTGCTCACGTGGCGCTTCGTCGTGCTCGCAGGCGTCCTCGTCGTCGCGATGCTCGTCGCGCGCCGCCGATGGCCGCGCTGGCACAGCTGGCGGCGGCAGGGGACGATCGCGCTCCTGAGCCAGTTCGGCTACCTGCTCATGATCTTCGAGGGCGTGCGCTTCGGCGTCGACGGCGGCACGGCCTCCCTCATCGCGGCGCTGCAGCCCATGCTCGTCGCGACCGTCGCGG
>JAPSIA010000129.1 GCA_031179215.1 Agrococcus sp. | reverse complement strand
ACGTCGCGCCGGTCGCCGAGCCACGCGGCGAGCACGCGCTGCTGCATCGGCGAGACGTCCTGGTACTCGTCGACGGTGAAGTGGCGGTAGCGCGCGCGCACCTCGTCGGCGACGACGGGCTCCCGCTCGAGCATGCCAGCGGTCGCGAGCAGCACATCCTCGAAGTCGATCTGCCGGCGCTCGTCCTTCACGCGCTCGTACGCCATGTGCAGGTCGAGCATCGTCTCGGGTGCGATGCCGGTGGGCATGGGCCGCACGCGCGCCTGCACGCCGTAGTCCTCCATCGTCATCGCCTGCGACTTGCGCCACTCGATCTCGCCCGCCGCGTCGCGCAGCTGCGCCGTCGGCAGCCGCAGCCGCAGCTGCGCGGCCGCGTCGGCGATCGTCGATGCCTTCTGCGGCAGCAGCTGCGGCATGCGCGAGCCCGTCACGCGCGGCCAGAAGTGCGAGAGCTGCGCGAGCGCCGCGGCGTGGAACGTGCGCGCCTGCACGCCGCCCGCGCCGAGGCGGGCGAGGCGCGTGCGCATCTCCCCCGCCGCGCGCGTCGTGAAGGTGAGGGCGAGGGAGGCGTGCTCGGCCTGCTCGCCCGTCGCGACCGCGTAGGCGATGCGGTGCGTGATCGCGCGCGTCTTGCCGGTGCCCGCGCCCGCGAGGATCGCGACGGGACCGCCGAGCGTCGTCGCCGCGAGCCGCTGCTGCTCGTCGAGGCCGGCGAGGATGCGGTCGGCGTCGCTCACCGCGGCGTGCGGCTGCCCCGCACCCGTCGTGCTGCTCGTCATCGCGCGAGCCACGCCTCGATGATCCAGGAGGCGATCGACGTGGGTCCCGGCAGCTGCACCGCGCCGGCGCGCAGCTCCTCGCGCGTGAACCAGCGCACGTCGAGGATCTCGACGCCGTCGGGCACGAGCGCGTCCGGCTCCGGCGCGACGCACTCGAAGCCGAGCATGAGGCTGCGCGGGAAGGGCCACGGCTGCGAGCCGAGGTAGCGGGGGCGCACGACGCGGAGCCCCGTCTCCTCGGCGACCTCGCGCACGACCGCGGCCTCGAGCGACTCGCCCGGGTCGACGAATCCGGCGATGAGCGAGTAGCGGCCCTCTGGCCACGCGGCGTTGTGCCCGAGCAGGATCCGCTCGTCGGCCTCGTCGTGGATCGCGACGATCACCGCGGGATCCGTGCGCGGGAAGTGCGGCATGCCGCTCGGCGAGCGCCGCACCCAGCCGGACTCCTCGAACCGCGTCGGCAGCCCGTCGACGGGGCTGTGGAGGCTCTCGCGCTGCCAGACGCCGAGCGCCACGGCCTGCACGAGCACGCCCGCGTCGGCGTCGTCGAGGTCGGCGCCGACCTCGCGCAGCGACCGCCACTCGGCGCCGTCGACCTCGAACGGCTCGGCGACGAGCATGCTCAGCACGATCGCGCCCGGCTCCCCCGGCGCCGTCGGCTCGAGCCTGCCGAGCCAGCTCGGCGGCACGGGCGGATCGAGCGGCACGGCCGCTGCCGGCAGCGCGTCGGGCGCGAAGCGCACGAGCCGGCCCTCCCGCACGGGCGCCCGGTCGCCGGCGACGAGGACGACCTGCGTCGAGGGCAGCTCGAGGGCGCGGGCGACGGCGTCGGGAGCGATGCGCGAGGCGTGGTCCCGGTCGAGCCCCGAGCGGGCGAGGGGCGGGACGCTGCCGTCACCTGCGGTGCTGGGCACGTCACCTCCGTCGCGTGGCGCGGCCTCGGGCGGGCGAGGTCGGCCTAGCCTGGCATCCATGAGCTCGAACCCCTTCACTCTAGCCGCGCTCGCCACGACCGCCGTGCCCGGCCTCGACGTCGCCGGGGCGACGGACGACGGCTCCGACGAGCACCGCTCGATCGTCGCGGCCCGCCTCGCCGACGGCGAGACGGTGCAGGTGCTGCTCCCCCGGTCGGTCGCGGCGCTGCGGACGGCGCAGGAGCACGCCGCAGCGCTCGCGGCGCTCACGCTCGCGACGCGCTCGCGCCTGCCGTTCGAGGCGCCGACGGTGCTCGGCACCGCCGCGGCGGGCAAGTCGACGCTCTTCGTGCTCACGCGCCTCGGCGGCTCCGTCATGCGGCTCGGCGACCTCTCGCCGGCGAAGCCGGGACTCGCCGCGAGCGTCGGGCAGGCCATCGCCGCGATCCACGAGCTGCCGACCTCGGTCGCCGCCGACGCGGGGCTGCCGAGCCGCACCGCGCCCGCGCTGCGCGGGAGCCTGCTCGACACCTTCGACCGCGCAGCCGCGACGGGATCGGTGCCCTCGGCGCTGCTCGAGCGGTGGGAGTCGGCGCTCGGCGACGACCGGCTGTGGCAGTTCAAGCCCACGCTCGTGCACGGCGACCTGCAGGCGCCGGCCTTCCGCATCGAGGGCTCACGAGTGGCGGGCATCGACGGCTGGCACGCGCTCTCGATCGGCGACCCGGCGCGCGACCTCGCGTTCCTGCTCGGCTCGAGCGAGTTCGGCAGCGTCGACGAGGCCTTCGACGCGCACGCCGCCGCGCGCGGCATCGGCGATCGGCACGTGCGCCAGCGCGCGATGCTGCACGCCGAGCTCGACATCGCGCGGTGGCTGCTGCACGGCATCGAGCACGACGACGCGTCGATCGTCGACGACGCGAAGGGCATGCTCGGCAGCCTCGTCGCGCGCGTCGACGCGGATCCGGGCGCCGCGATCGCGCCGCAGCGGCTCGAGACGATGGACCTCACGGGCGTGCAGGCCTACCTCGGCGAGTCCACGGCGGGCGACCTCGCGCAGCGCGAGACCGACGTCATCGCCCCGGCCGCGCCCCGCGCCGGCGACGCGGCGTCACCCGAGCGCTGACGCCTCCGCGACCGCCTGCTGCGCGCGCAGCCACCGCGCCTCGAGCTCCGCGAGCGACTCGATGCGCTCGGGCCGGATGATGCGGTCGTGCTCGACGAAGTACAGCTCGGCGTCGACCAGCTCGGGATCGAGACCCGCGTGCGCGGCGTACGCCGCCCGGTACAGCGCGAGCTGCAGCTGCCGCGCCTCGAGGTCGGCCTCCCCCGATGGCAGCCGCCCGGTCTTCCAGTCGACCACCGTCGCCCGGTCGCCGTCGCGGTACACCGCGTCGATCTTGCACACGACGGTCGTGCCGGCGAGGGGCAGGTGGATCTCGAGCTCGGTCTCGGCAGGCTGCCGAGCGCCGTAGGGAGAGGCGAGGAACGTCTGCTTGAGGCGCTCGAGCCGTGCGGCGTCGATGCCGACGAGCTCGTCGTCGAGCGGCTCGTCGTCGACCGCATCGCCGAGGCTCACGGCGCTGCCGCGCCGCTCGACCCAGCCGTGGAAGAGGGTGCCGAGCCGCGTGGCGGCGAACGGCTCCTGCGGCATGGGCCTCGCGATCTGCTGCGCGACCGCGACGGGGTCGGCGGCCCAGTCCTTGAAGCCGGATGCTGCGATGCGGCTCGGGAGCGAGAGCGCGGCTCGGCCGCGGTCGGCGAGCAGCAGCTCGATCGCGCCGTCCCACGGCGTCGGGGCCGACGGATCGGCGGCCTCGACGCGCGCGGCGGCCGCCTCGACGGCGGCGCGGCGCGGGCCGAGCGGGTCGACCGGCCACGCGAGCGAGGGGCTGCGGTCGCCCAGCGGGTTCTCGGCGCCGCGCTCCGGCAGCTCGAGGAGCTCCGCGCCCATCGTCGCGGCCGCGAGCTCGAGCAGGCGCTTCGGCTTCGCGGCGGTCCTGGCCATGCCGTACCACTGGGCCCCGGAGAGCCAGAGCGCGCGGCGGGCGCGCGTGACGCCGACGTACGCGAGACGATCCTCCTCCGACTGGAAGTGCTCCCAGAGCTCGGCGAGGAAGCGCTCGCGCGCCTCGGCGTAGGCGTGCTGCGTCGCGTGGCCCTCCCACTCGAGCCTCGGCAGGAGGGCGGCGTCGCCGCGCAACGGGTACGGCAGCGCCGCGTGCGTGAGCCAGCCGAGCGGCTGGTCGTCCTGCTTCGCGGCCGCGAGCCGCGGGAGGGCCACGACGTCCCACTCGAGACCCTTCGAGGCGTGCATCGTGAGCACCTGCACCCAGCCGGGCTCGGGCTCGGGCTCCGGGACGTCGGGCCCGCGACCGGCCTCGAGCACGTCGAGGTAGGTGAGGAACGCCTCGAGGGAGCCGCGCTCGTCGGCGGCCGCGAACGCCTGCACCTCGCGCGCGAAGGCGTCGAGCGCGCCGTGCGCGTGGTGGCGCTTGACCGCGACCTCGATGTCGAGCCGCAGCGCCTGCTCGACGCTGCGCACGAGCTCCGGCAGCGGCATCCCGGCGCGGCGGCGCAGCTCGCGCAGCAGCGCGCCGGCGTCGCGCATGCGCGCGAGCCCCTCCTCGGTCGCGCCGTCGATGCGGTGGTCGTCGACGAGCGCGTCGAGCGCGTCGACGATCGACACGTGCGCCTCGGGCGCGATCGCGACGCGGTCGGCGCTGCGCTGCGCGTCGCTCAAGCCCCGCTTGGCGAGCATCGAGGCATGCCGCTGGAGGGCGGCGAGGTCGGCGACGCCGACGCGCCAGCGGCTGCCTGCCAGCAGCCGCACGAGGCTCGAGCCCTCCTCGGGGCGCCCCAGCACGCGCAGGGCGGCGACGAGGTCGACGACCTCGGGCTCGTCGAGGAGGCCCCCGCCGCCGGAGCGGAAGACGCGGATGTGCTCGGCTCGCAGCGCGCGCGTGAGCTCGACGCCCTGCGAGTGCGAGCGCACGAGCACCGCGGCGGTCACGGGCGAGCCGGCGACGCCCGCCCCGTGGGAGCGCAGCCAGGCGGCGAGCTCGCGCGACTCGTCCTCGATCGTGGGCAGGTGGTGCACGGCGACGTCGCCGGGCCCCGCACCCTCGCGCGGCTCGAGCCGCTTGACGGGCACGCCGGGCTGCTCGGGCAGCTCGCTCG
>JAPSIA010000128.1 GCA_031179215.1 Agrococcus sp. | reverse complement strand
CCGCTCCATCGCCTGCTCGATCGTCATGCCCTTGTGGGCGCGCAGGCGCTGGTACTCCGCCGCGTACTTCGGGCGCAGCTCGGGGTCGTCGGTCGCGACGATGCGGGCGCCAGAGAGGTCGAGCCCGAGGCTCGCGGCGCGCTGGCGGATGGTCGCCTCGTCGCCGAGGATCGTCAGGCGCGCGATGCCACGGGCCAGCACAGTCGAGGCGGCCTGCAGGATGCGGTCGTCGTCGCCCTCGGGCAGCACGATGTGGCGCACGTCGCGGCGCGCCTGCTCGATGAGCCTGTGCTCGAAGATGAGCGGCGTGACGACGTCGGTCGTCGCGACCTCGAGCCGCTCGAGGAGGGCCTCGGCGTCGACGTGCTGCTCGAACAGCGCGAGCGCCGCGTCGCGCTTGCGCTGCGTGCCGTCGATGAGCGAGCCGCGCGTCGAGGCGATCCGTCGCGCCGTCTCGTAGGTGCCATGGGGGCTCGCCCCGATCGGCAGCTCGAGGTCGAGCCCGTCGAGCAGCCGCTGCACCGCGGGGTGCAGCTCGAACCCGCCGTTGAGGATGATGCCCGCGATCGAGGGGAAGGTCTCCGACTGCTGCGCGAGCAGCGTGCCGACGACGACCTCGGAGCGGTCGCCCGGCATGACGAGGATGCCGCCCTCGATGAGCCGCTCGAGCACGTGTTCCATCGACATCCCGGCGACGACGGTGCCGAGCGACTCTCGCGCGAGCAGGGCCCGCGAGCCGCGCACGAGCGCCGCGTCGGTCGCGGCGAAGAGCGTCCCGACGCTCGGCGCGCTCAGCAGCCGGTCCTCGGGGATCGACCAGATCGGCACGCCCGCCGGCACGGCGTCCGCCATCGCCTCCGGGATCCCGTCGATCGCGCTCGGCTCTGCCCGGTTGACGACGATGCCGGCGATGGACGCGTGGGCGTGCGCGAGCTCCGCCGTCGTCACGTCGGCGAGCTGCCGCAGCTCGTCGGCGGTCCGCGGAGCGTCGGTCTCCGGGTCGTGGCCCCCGAGCACGAGCAGCACCGAGGCGCCGAGGTTCGCCGCGACCCGCGCGTTGAAGCCGAGCTCCGTGGGGCTGCCGACGTCGGTGTAGTCGGATCCGACGATGACGATCGCGTCGAAGCGCTCATCGATGCGGTGGAAGCGCTCGACGATCGTCGCGAGGGCGGCGTCGGCATCCTCGTGCACGGCGGCGTAGGTCGTGCCGATCGCATCCTCGTACTCGAGGTCGACCGCCTCGTGGGCGAGCAGCAGCTCGAGCACGCGGTCGCGCTCGCGCTCGGATCGGGCGATCGGCCGGAAGACGCCGACCCGGCCGACCCGGCGGCTCAGGGCCTCGACGAGCCCGAGCGCGACGATCGACTTGCCCGCGTGGCCCTCGGGCGATGCGATGACGATGCGAGTCGGCACGCCCCCAGCGTAGACCTGCTCGAAGGTCACGAATCGATAACGGTTCCGTCATCCCCTGAGCGAGTCTTGAGCGCAGGTTCAGTATGGACGGCAGTGCCAACGTCGGCACGCCACGGAAGGGAAGAACGTGACTTCACACAGCACAGCGCGGACGACGCTGCGCCGCGTGGCCGCGATCGGAACGGCGGTCGCGCTCGGCGCGAGCGCCGCGGTTCTGAGCGCGACCACAGCCAACGCGGCCGCAGCTCCGTCCACGACGCTCGAGTACGAGGACGGGCGCTACATCGTCGTCCTCGCAGAGGACGCCCTCGCCACCTATGAGGGCGGCGTCTCCGGGCTCGCCGCGACCGCCCCGCAGCGCGGCGGCGATCTCGACCCCGATTCGCGCGCAGCGCGCGCCTACACCGCGCACCTCAACGACCGCCACGACGATGTGGCGGCCTCCGTGGGCGCGACGGTCGAGGCCGACCTGACGGCGACGGTCAACGGCTTCGTCGCCGACCTCACCGCCGAGCAGGCGTCGGAGCTCGCGATGCAGCCGGGCGTGCGCTCGGTCGAGGCGAACGAGATCCTGCAGGTGCAGAGCTCCCCCGCCAACGACTACCTCCAGCTCGACGAGCTGTGGAACCAGGTCGGCGGCATGGGCGAGGCCGGCGCGGGTGTCGTCGTCGGTGTCATCGACACGGGCATCGCCCCCGAGAACCCCTTCTTCGCCGGCGAGCCCCTCGGCACGACCCCTGGCGACGAGCCGTACCGCGACGGCGAGGTCATCATGTACGAGAAGGCCGATGGCCAGGTGTTCACGGGCGCGTGCCAGACGGGATCGGGCTTCACGGCCGAGGACTGCTCGACGAAGATCGTCGGCGCTCGCTACTACGTCGAGGGCTTCGGCGTCGACCGCCTCGGCACCGAGACGCAGGTTCCGGGCGAGTACGTCTCGCCGCGCGACGGCGACGGCCACGGCTCGCACACCGCCTCCACGGCGGCGGGCAACGCCGACGTGCCGATCACCTCGGTCGGCGGCGCCGACCTCGGCACGATGTCGGGCGTCGCTCCTGAGGCGCGCATCGCGGCGTACAAGGTGTGCTGGTCGGGTCCCGACCCGGCGTCCACCGACGACGACGGCTGCGCCTCGACCGACCTCGTGCAGGCGATCGACCAGGCCGTCCTCGACGGCGTCGACGTCATCAACTACTCGATCGGCGGCGGGGCGGCGACCTCCGTCGCGACGGCGACCGACATCTCCTTCCTCGGCGCAGCGGCCGCGGGCGTGTTCGTCTCCGCCTCGGCGGGCAACTCGGGCCCCTCGGCTTCGACGCTCGACCACGCGGCGCCCTGGTACACGACCGTCGCGGCGACGACCATCCCCAACTACGAGGCCACGGTGACCCTCGCCGACGGCTCGAAGATCGCCGGCGCCTCCATCACGGTGCCGTTCGACGGCTCGGTTTCGGGCACGCTCGTGGACGCGGCCGCCATCCCGGCTGCCGGCCGGACCGCCGAGGAGGCCGCGCTGTGCCTGCCCGGCTCGATCGACCCGGCAGGCGCCGAGGGCATGATCGTGCTGTGCGAGCGCGGCCAGAACGCCCGCGTCGAGAAGTCGGAGGTCGCCGCGGAGGCGGGCGCCATCGGCGTCATCCTCGCCAACGTGACGCCCGGCTCGCTCGACCTCGACGACCACGCCGTGCCCACGGTGCACGTCGATGCGCAGCACCACGGTGCGGTCTCGGCCGCGGCCGCGGCGCGCGAGACGGTCACGCTCACGCCCGGCAACACCTCGGGCGTCGACACCGTCGCTCCCGTGGTCGCCGGCTTCTCGTCGCGCGGTCCCGCGCTCGCCGATGGCTCGGACATCATCAAGCCCGACGTCGCGGCTCCCGGAGTGGGCATCATCGCCGCCTCCTACCAGGCGCCCGGCGGCGACCCGCGCTACGAGTTCCTCTCCGGCACCTCGATGGCCGCGCCGCACATCGCGGGGCTCGCGGCCGTCTACCTGTCGGAGCACCCGCTCGCGACGCCCGCCGAGGTCAAGAGCGCGCTCATGACGAGCGCCGAGGACACGTTCCTCGCCGACGGCAGCCGGGAGACGAACCCGTTCTCCCAGGGCGCCGGCATCGTCGACTCGCCGTCGTTCCTCGACCCCGGTCTCATCTACCAGAACGGCACCGAGGACTGGTTCGGCTACCTGCGTGGGCTCGGCTACGGCCTGCCCGACTCGTGGGTCGGCGAGGCGATCGACCCGAGCGACCTCAACATCCCGTCGATCGGGATCGGCTCGCTCGCCGGCACCCAGACCGTCACGCGCACGCTCACCGCGCTCGAGCCCGGCACCTACGAGGTGTCGGTCGAGGGTGTCGCGGGCGTCGACGTCGAGGTCTCGCCGCAGGTGCTCGAGTTCACGGAGGTCGGCCAGGAGCTGTCGTACGAGGTGACGTTCACCACGACGACGGCTGCGCCCGAGCAGTGGGCGACGGGCTTCCTCACCTGGGCCAACGAGGCGAACGCGGTCCGCTCCCCGATCGCCGTGCGTCCGCTCGCCGTCGTCGTCCCCGAGTGGGTCGAGGGCGAGGGCCGTCGCGACGTGATCGAGATCGAGGGCCAGGCCGGCGCCACCGGCGAGCTCTCGATCGACACCGCGGGCTTCGCGCCGTACCGCGAGATCGCCGAGGACAGCGGCGTGACGGACGACCAGTTCGTCTACCCCGTCACGATCGGCGAGGGCGAGCTCGTGCACGACTTCGTGCTCAACGGCGACGAGTCCGTCGCCGACCTCGACCTGTACATCTACCGCCTGAACGAGCAGGGCCAGGCGGTCGAGGAGTGGGTCGGCGGCACGGCGTCGGCGGACGAGGCGGTGCTGCTGGAGGACCCGCAGCCGGGCGACTACGTCGCGCTCGTGCACGTGTACTCGGCCGCGGGAGGCGCGCAGACGCCCTTCCTCCTCGAGCACGCGGCAGTGACGCAGCAGGGCGGCAAGGGCAAGCTCCGGGTCGACCCGAGCAGCCTGCAGGTGGCGACCGGCGACGAGTTCCAGCTCGAGCTGAGCTGGAACGGCCTCGGCGCCAACGAGCAGTACCTCGGCGTCGTCGAGTACGAGCTCGCCGGCTCGACCGAGCGCACCTACGTGTACGCGGAGTCGATGCCCGGTCCCTCGACGGGCCGCGGTCAGCTGCAGTAGCAGCATCCTGACGGTGGAGGCGGGGGCCGCGGTCCCCGCCTCCTCCCGTCTCGGGCTAGAATCGCAGGGTTGGCCTCACGGCCAGCCAGGAGGATTCGCCTAGTGGCCTATGGCGCACGCTTGGAAAGCGTGTTGGGTGCAAGCCCTCAGGGGTTCGAATCCCCTATCCTCCGCAGATCGAAGGTGGTCGCCCCGGGCCGGCGGCCGTGGCGGCCCGCAGGGCTCCCACGGGGGTTCGAATCCCCTATCCTCCGCAGATCGAAGATGGTGGGCCGTGGCCGCCCGCGAGGCTCGGCC
>JAPSIA010000127.1 GCA_031179215.1 Agrococcus sp. | reverse complement strand
GCGGCGTCGCGGGCGAGCCGGAGCGCGAGGGAGCCGAGCCTGCCGGTGGAGCCTGCGATGCCGACGCGCCTCGTGCCTGCCATGGCACCCAGCCTACGGGCGACGAGCGGTGCGCTGCGCATGGGCGTCGAGCGCGCGGTGGCTCGCCCGCGTGCCGCCGTAGGCTTGCTCCGTGCCCATCACGATCGCTCCCGAGGACCCCGCGACCGAGGTCGCGCAAGCGCTGCTGCAGGCCTACTTCACCGATCGCGCCATCACCTTCATCGGCGGCGAGTACAAGCCCAAGCCCGCCGATCCCGCGACGCTGCGGGCGCCGGACGGCGCGTTCCTCGTCGCGTGGAGCGACGGCGAGCCGGTCGGCTGCGGCGCGCTGCGCCGCCTCTCGCCGCACCGGCTCGAGGTCAAGCACCTCTACGTCGCCCCCTCGGGCCGCGGCAAGGGCACGGGCGCCGCGCTGCTCGAGGCGCTCGAGGCGCGCGCCGTCGAGCTCGGGGCGAGCGAGGTCGTGCTCGACACCAACAGCTCGCTCGCGGCGGCGAACGGCCTCTACGCGAGCCGCGGCTACGCATCCATCCCGCCCTACAACGACAACCCGAACGCGACGAGCTGGTTCTGGAAGCCCGTCGGTCCCGCGCGCGGCGAGTAGGCCCGGCCGCGTCGCCGCGACGACACGGCCATCGACGTGCGGCGCGCGAGCGGCGATCGACCGCGCGAGGCGGGCGCCCGATCAGTAGGGCTGCGGGATGGGCAGACCGGAGCGGTCCTCGGCGGGCAGGTGGCCGAGGTCGTTGTGCACGACGAGCTGCGGCGGCTTGCCCGTGCGACGACGGATGATCGTGAGGCCGCAGTTGGCCTGGTTGAGGCTCATCCACTGCCACGCGGGCGCCTGCATGACCTCGCGCACGAACCAGCCGATGACGAAGTTGTGGGTGATGAGCAGCTCGTTGACGTCGCCGCGCGACGGCCGCAGCCACTGCTCGCCGGCGTCCTGCATCTGCGCGGCGCCGGCCTCGGCCTCCTCCGGCCGCACCGTCTCGAGGAAGCGGTGGTAGCCGACCGGCACGTCGTCGGTCTTGCCGGACGGGATGCAGTCGAGCAGGAGCGCCGAGGGCTCGAAGTCGACCGCGGGCAGCCGCTGCTGCATGATCGCCGCGGTCTCGGTCGCGCGCTGCAGGGGCGAGGTCCACGCGTGGTCGAAGGCCACGCCGGAGAGCCGCTGGGCGATCGCCTGCGCCTGCCGCACGCCTCGCGGCGAGAGCCGTCCGTCGTCGACGCCGTGCTCGGCGTCGACCTGCTCTCCGTGTCGGACCAGGTACAGCAGATGCGCCATCTCAAACCTCCGGGCGGGCGCGCCGTTGCACCCGGTCTCATCTCGTGCGGGCGCGGTCGCACCCGTCCCTGCTATCGAGCGGCGGGGACCGCCGCTTCCACCGTACCTCGGGCCGCAGGCTCGACGAGCCGCTCGAGCCCGTCCGGCACCTGCCCGACCGCGGCGATCGAGCGGGGCCCGTTCGCGAGCTCCGCGGCGAGCGCGCGCACGTCGGCGTCGGTGACGGCCTCGATGCGCTCGAGCGTCGCGTCGAGGTCGAGGAACTCGCCGAGCGTCAGCTCGGCGCGGCCGAGCCGCGACATCCGCGTGTCGCTCTCCTCGAGCGCGAGCGCGGAGCCGCCGGCGAGCTGCCCCTTGGCTCGGCGCAGCTCCTCGTCGCTCGCGCCCTCGGCGAGCCGCTCGAGCTCGGCGAGCATGAGCGTGGCCACCTCGAGCGCCTTCCGCGGCTGGCACGCCGCCGCCATGCCCATGAGCCCGGCGTCGGCGTAGCCGGTCGCGAACGAGTAGACCGAGTACGCGAGCCCGCGCTTCTCGCGGATCTCCTGGAACAGCCGCGACGACATGCCGGCGCCGAGCACGGCGTTGAGCACGGCCATCGTGCTGCGGCGCGGGTCGGCGGCGGTGAGGCCGGGCGTGCCGAGCATGAGGCTCACCTGCTCGAGCGGCCGGCGCACGACCGTGAGCCCGCCGTCGGTGTAGGGCTGCAGCGCGCCATCCCTGCGCTCCTTCGGCCCCCCGGGGCCCAGCGTCCAGCCGTAGCGGCTGAGCGCCTCCTGCAGCTGCTCGACGACGGTGTCGTGATCGACCGCGCCCGCGACGGTGACGACGAGGTCGCTCGGCGCGTAGTGCTCCCGGTAGTGCTCGGCGACGCGGTCGCGGGAGACGGCGCGGATCGAGTCGTTCGTG
Source organism: Agrococcus sp. (assembly GCA_031179215.1). GTDB lineage: Bacteria > Actinomycetota > Actinomycetes > Actinomycetales > Microbacteriaceae > Agrococcus. The sequence goes on along the minus strand of JAPSIA010000127.1, from coordinate 2,667 downwards.
CCGCCGATCGGCCGCCCGAGCGGCGCCTCGAGGCCGTGCACGAGCTCGCTCAGCCGCTCCCCCGCGACGTCGCCGGGATCGTCGTCGGCCATCGCGAGCTCCTCGAGGATGACCTCGCGCTCGTGCTCGAACTCGTCGGCGTCGAGCAGCGACGAGGTGATCATGTCGGCGAGCACGTCGACCGCCATGCCGAGGTCGCGGTCGCGCACCTTCGCGTAGTAGCACGTGTGCTCCTTGGCGGTGAGCGCGTTGTGCTCGCCGCCGACCTCGTCGAAGGCGACGGCGATGTCGAAGGCCGATCGCGTCGGCGTGCCCTTGAACAGCAGGTGCTCGAGGAAGTGCGTCGCGCCGCGCGCATCGTCGCGCTCGTCGCGCGAGCCGACGGGCACCCAGAAGCCGACCGAGGCGCTCATCGCGCCCGGCACGCGCTCGGTGAGCACGCGCACGCCGCTCGGCAGCACGCTCCGCCGCACGAGCGAGCCCCCCGCGGCATCGATGGCGATCTCAGGAGTCTCGAGCGGGAGCGCGACGGCAGGCATCCGACGATTCTATTCGAGCGCGCAGAGACGACGGATGCCCCCACCCGGTCGGGTGGGGGCATCCGTGTGCCGAGCGCTACTCGGCGGAGTCGGCCGAGACCGAGGAGACCGACGACTCGGCGTCGCCGCCCGCGGCGACCGGGGCGACCGGCTCGCTGTCATCGACGATCTCGAGCGAGAGCTTGCCGCGGTCGTCGATCTTCGTGATCTCGACCTGGAGCTTCTGGCCGACCGAGACGACGTCCTCGACGCTCTCGATGCGCTTGCCGCCGTTGAGGCCGCGCATGGCGGTCACGTGCAGCAGGCCGTCGCGGCCCGGCAGCAGCGAGACGAAGGCGCCGAACGACGCGATCTTCACGACCGTGCCGAGGTAGCGCTCGCCGATCTCCGGGTTGAGCGGGTTGGCGATCGCGTTGACCGCGGCGCGCGCGGCCTCCGCCGAGGGTCCGTCGACGGCGCCGATGTAGACGACGCCCGAGTCCTCGATCGAGATCTGGGCGCCCGTGTCGTCCTGGATCTGGTTGATCGTCTTGCCCTTGGGGCCGATGAGCTCGCCGATCTTGTCGACCGGGATCTGCACGCTGATGACGCGCGGCGCCGTGGGCGCCATCTCGTCGGGCTCGTCGATCGCGGCGTTGAGGACCTCGAGGATCTTCGTGCGCGCCTCCTTCGCCTGCGTGAGCGCGCCGGTGAGCACCGATGCGGGCAGGCCCGAGAGCTTCGTGTCGAGCTGGATGGCCGTGACGAACTCGGGCGTGCCGGCGACCTTGAAGTCCATGTCGCCGAGCGCGTCCTCGGCGCCGAGGATGTCGGTGAGCGCCGCGTAGCGGGTCTCGCCGTCGACGGTGTCGCTCACGAGGCCCATCGCGATGCCCGCGACCGGCGCCTTGAGCGGCACGCCGGCGTTGAGCAGCGACAGCGTCGAGGCGCACACCGAGCCCATCGACGTCGAGCCGTTCGAGCCGAGCGCCTCCGAGACCTGGCGGATCGCGTAGGGGAACTCCTCGCGGCTCGGCAGCACCGGCACGAGCGCCCGCTCGGCGAGCGCGCCGTGGCCGATCTCGCGGCGCTTCGGGCTGCCGACGCGGCCCGTCTCGCCCGTCGAGTACGGCGGGAAGTTGTAGTTGTGCATGTAGCGCTTCGTCGTCTCGGGGCTGAGCGAGTCGATCTGCTGCTCCATCTTGAGCATGTTGAGCGTCGTGATGCCCATGATCTGCGTCTCGCCGCGCTGGAAGATCGCCGAGCCGTGCACGCGCGGCACGACCGCGACCTCCGCGTCGAGCGGACGGATGTCGGCGAGGCCGCGACCGTCCATGCGCACGCCCTCGGTCAGGATGCGGCCGCGGACGACCTCCTTCGTGACGGCCTTGTAGGCGCCGGAGACCTGCGTCGCGATGACGGCCTCGAGCTCGCCGCGCTCGATGCGCTCGTTGACCTCGCGCTTGACCTGCTCCTTGAGCTCGTCGTCGGCGGCCTGGCGCTCGAGCTTGCCGGCGATGCGGTAGACCTCGCTCAAGCGGTCCTTCGCGATCCCGCGGACGACCTCGAGGGCCTCATCCGAGTAGGGCGGGAACAGCGGGTACTGCTGCGTCTCCTTCGCGGCGGTCTTCGCGACCTGCTCCTGCGCGGCGACGAGCTGCTTGATGAAGGGCTTCGATGCCTCGAGGCCCTGCGCCACGACCTCCTCGGTCGGCTTCGTCGCGCCGCCCTCGATGAGCTCCCACGCGTTGTCGGTCGCCTCGGCCTCGACCATCATGATCGCGACGTCGTCGTTGCCCTGGGCGTCCGTGACCACGCGGCCGGCGACGACCATGTTGAACACGGCCCGCTCGAGCTGCGAGTGCTTCGGGAACGCGACCCACTGGTCGTCGATGAGCGCGACGCGCACGCCGCCGATCGGGCCGTCGAACGGCAGGCCCGAGAGCTGCGTCGACATCGACGCGGCGTTGATCGCCAGCACGTCGTAGAGCTCGTCGGGCTCGATCGCGAGCACGGTGACGACGACCTGCACCTCGTTGCGGATGCCCTCGACGAACGAGGGGCGCAGCGGCCGGTCGATGAGGCGGCACGTGAGGATGGCGTCGGTCGAGGGGCGGCCCTCGCGGCGGAAGAACGAGCCGGGGATGCG
>JAPSIA010000126.1 GCA_031179215.1 Agrococcus sp. | reverse complement strand
GCCGCCCACGTCGCCGCGAGCAGGGTGACGATGCACAGCACGAGCGTCGAGCGCCGCAGCGGGAAGCGCGCGACGGCGATGCCGAGCGTGGGGCCGGCGACCATGCCCGTGAACACGATGATCGACATGAGGCCAGCCGCGGCGGCGTTCGAGAAGCCGAGCCCGTCGACGAGCATGGGGAAGCCCCACAGCAGCAGGAACAGGTTCGTCGACGAGAGCAGCGAGAAGTGGGTCCAGAAGCCCAGCCGCGTCCCCGGCTGCCGGTACGCGTGCTTGAGCCGCGGCCACCAGCCCTCGGGGACGTCGATCGACCCCGTCGGGGGCGTGCCGCCCGGCGGCGAGTCGAACACGAGCAGCAGCACGAGCGCGAGCACGACGACGCCGACGACCGCGAGCGTGCCGAAGGAGAGCGTCCAGCCGATCTCGCCGAGCAGCCACACGAACGGCACGGTCGAGAGCAGCTGCCCGAGCTGGCCGCTCACGCCCGTCCACTGCGCCATCTGCGCGACGATCGGCCCCGAGAACCAGCCCGCCTGCAGCCGGATGACGGAGATGAACGTCGCCGCGTCGCCGATGCCGAGCAGCACCCGCCCGGCGACCGCGAGCGGCAGCGACTCGGCGAGCGCGACCATCACCTGCCCCGCGACCATCACGAGCGCGCCGGAGGCGATGAGCATGCGGGGGCCGTACTTGTCGAGCAGCACGCCCACGGGGATCTGCATCGCGGCGTAGACGCCGATCTGCACCGCGCCGAGCGTCGACAGCAGCGTCGCCTGCACCTCGAAGCGCTCGGTCGCGGCGGGCCCCGCGACGCCGAGCGAGGAGCGATGCAGGACGGCGGCGATGTAGGCGAGTGCGCCGACGCCCCAGACGAGCCAGGAGCGGGCGCTGTTCATCCCAGCGGGTCCGCGCCGGGTCGGCGTCGCTGCTGCAGGTAGCGCTCGAGCTCCTCGGCGATCTCGTCGGCGCTCGGCAGCGTGCCGTCCTCGTCGGTGAGCGGCGAGCGCACCGAGGTCTGCGCCATGAACGCGTCGTAGCGCGCCTCGAGCGAGCGCACGATGCGCTGGAGCTCCTCGTTCGTCTCCATCTGCTGGGCGACGAGCTGCTGGAACTCGCGATCGGCCTGCCGCAGCTCCTCGGTGCGGAAGGCGAGCGAGGTCGCGCTCGTGATGCCCTCGAGGGCAGCGAGCGCGGGGCCGGCCGAGCCGGACTCCCCCACGTAGTGCGGCACGAGCACCGTGAAGGTCGCGACGGGCGCGATGCCGTGCAGGCGGTGCTCGATGCGGTGGATGACCGACGCGGGCACCGACGAGACCGGTCGCCACGCCGAGTACTGCTCGATGAGGTCGGCGCGGCTGCCGGAGACGGTCGACACGAGCGGCCTCGTGTGCGGCACGGGCATGCCGATCGAGGTGATGATCGTCGTCGTGGCGACCCCGAGCCGCTCGTGCAGCTCGAGCAGCGCATCCGTGAACCGCTCCCACATCCAGTCGGGCTCCGGGCCCGTGAGCAGCAGGAAGGGCCTGCCCGAGTCGTCCTCGACCTGCAGGAGGGTGAGCGAGTGCGGCAGGTACTCCTCGATGCGGTCCTCGTTGAAGAGGATGCGGGGCCTGCGCGAGCGGTGGTCGATCAGCAGATCGGTGTCGAACTCGACGATGCCGCGGTACGGCAGCGTGTCGAGGATCGCCGCAGCTGCGGCCTCAGCGGCGGCACCGGCGTCGACGAACCCGTGGATGGCGATCACGAGGTCGAGTCCGCGGGGCACCGAGTCGAGATCCTCGAGGGGCAGCGTCAGCTCGTGCGGTTCGAACACCCTCCCAGCCTAGTGATCGCAGCGCCGCGGGTATCCTCGTGACCCATGCCCATCCCCGCACTCTCCATCATCGCCAGGCCAGAGGACGCGACCGCCGAGCTCACCGTGCACGGCGTGCTCGCCGGCGACGAGCCCTCGGCGCCCGGGTTCGACCGCGAGCTGCTCGCCGCCCTCGGCATCACGGGCAAGCGCGAGCAGGTCACGCGAGCGCTCGTCGACGGCCGACGGATCGCGTTCGTCGGGATGGGCGACGCCGTGACGCCGGACCGGCTGCGCGAGGTCGCCGGCGCGGCCGTGCGCGCCCTGCGCGACGTGCCCTCGATCGCGATCGCGCTGCCCGTCTCGACGGGCGACGACGTGCAGGCGGTGCTCGAGGGCGCCGCGATGGGCGCCTACCGCTACGAGCACCGCCAGCGCGATGCGTCGCAGCCCGTCGTGTGCGAGATCGCCGTCGTCGCCGGCGAGGCCGAGGTCTCGGCGTACGCGGTGCAGAGCGCCGCGATCGCCGCGCAAGCGGTCTGGACGACGCGCGACCTCGCGAACACGCCGCCCAACCTGCTGAGCCCCGTGCACTTCGCCGACCGCGTCGCCGCGGAGGGCCCGGAGCGCGGCGTCTCGGTCGTGGTGCGCGACGAGGACCGGCTGCGCCGCGAGGGCTTCGGCGGCATCGTCGCCGTCGGGCAGGGCTCGAGCCGCCCGCCGCGGCTCGTCACGGTCGAGCACGCGCCCGAGAACGCGACGCGCCACGTCGTGCTCGTCGGCAAGGGCATCACCTTCGACTCGGGCGGCCTCTCGCTGAAGCCCGCCGCGTCGATGCAGCACATGAAGTACGACATGACCGGCGCCGCGACCGTGTACGCCGTCACCGTCGCGGCCGCCGCCCTGCAGCTGCCCATCCGCGTGACGGCGCACCTGTGCCTCGCCGAGAACCTCGTCTCCTCCACCGCGACGCGCCCCGACGACGTCATCACGATGCGCGGCGGCACGACCGTCGAGGTGACGAACACCGACGCCGAGGGCAGGCTCGTCATGGCTGACGGCCTCGTGCTCGCGAGCGAGGCGCAGCCCGACGCCATCATCGACGTCGCCACGCTCACGGGCGCGCAGATGGTCGCGCTCGGCAACCGCGTGAGCGGCGTGATGGGCAACGACGAGGCCTTCGTCGAGGCGCTGCTGCGCGCCTCGCGCGAGGTCGGCGAGCAGGTGTGGCCCATGCCGATCCCCGAGGAGATGCGCTCGATGCTCGACTCCGAGGTCGCGGATCTCGCGAACGCGAAGGTCGGCAACCGCGCCGGCGGCATGCTGCTGGCGGCGGCGTTCCTCCGCGAGTTCGTCGGCGAGCGCGACGGCGCGCCCATCCCGTGGGCCCACATCGACATCGCCGGTCCGTCGACGAACACCGGCTCGGCGTTCGGCTTCATCCCCACGGGCGCGACGGGCGTCACGGTGCGCGGGCTGCTGCGGATGCTCGCGAAGATGTCGCGCTCAGCGGAGTGACCCCATCCGGGTCGTGGCATCCGACTAGGCTGGGACGGGCAGGAACTGCCGTGCACCGCTGCGTCCACCGATGCGGCAACGAAGACTCATAAGGAGCAAGTGCGTGTCCGATCAGAGCTTTGACATCGTCGTCCTGGGTGGAGGCAGCGCGGGCTACGCCGTGGCGCTGCGCGCCGTGCAGCTCGGCAAGACCGTCGCGATCGTCGAGAAGGACAAGCTCGGCGGCACGTGCCTGCACAAGGGCTGCGTCCCGACGAAGGCCATGCTCCACTCGGCGGAGGTCGCCGACGAGGTGCGCACCGCCGGTCACGCCGGCGTCGACGCCGAGCTCAAGGGCATCGACATCGAGCGCGTCACCGCCTTCCGCGAGGGCATCGTCTCGAAGAAGCACAAGGGCCTGCAGGGCCTGCTGAAGGCCAAGGGCATCCCCGTGTTCGAGGGCGAGGGCAAGCTCACCTCCCGCACCACCGTGCAGGTGGGCGAGACGACCCTCACGGGCAAGCACATCGTGCTCGCGACCGGCTCCTACTCGAAGACCCTCCCCGGGCTCGAGATCACGGGCAACGTCATCACGAGCGAGCACGCGCTGCGGCTGGACTGGATCCCGCAGCGCGTCGCGATCCTCGGCGGCGGCGTCATCGGCGTGGAGTTCGCGAGCGTGTGGCGCGCCTTCGGCGCCGAGGTCACGATCATCGAGGGCCTGCCCCACCTCGTCGCGAACGAGGAGGAGTCGATCTCGAAGCAGTTCGAGCGCGCCTACAAGAAGCGTGGCATCGACTTCAAGCTCGGCGCGCGCTTCTCGGGCGTCACCCAGGACGACTCCGGCGTGCACGTCTCGCTCGAGACCGGCGAGACGATCGACGCAGACCTGCTGCTGGTCGCCGTCGGCCGCGGACCGGCCACCGCGAACCTCGGCTACGAGGAGGTCGGCATCCAGCTCGACCGCGGCTTCGTGACGGTGGACGACCGCCTGCAGACGAGCGTCGAGGGCATCTACGCCGTCGGCGACATCGTCCCCGGCGTCCAGCTGGCGCACCGCGGCTACCAGCAGGGCATCTTCGTCGCCGAGGAGATCGCGGGCCTCAACCCGCGCATGGTCGACGACGTCAACATCCCCAAGGTCACGTACTCCGACCCGGAGATCGCCTCGATCGGCTACTCCGAGGCGAAGGCGAAGGCGAAGTTCGGCGACGACAAGGTCGAGAGCTACGAGTACTCGCTCGGCGGCAACGCGAAGAGCGAGATCGTCGGCACCACGGGCTCCGTCAAGGCGGTGCGCCTCAAGGACGGCCCGGTCGTCGGCGTGCACATGATCGGGCGCCGCGTGAGCGAGCTCATCGGCGAGGCACAGCTCATCGTCAACTGGGAGGCGTACCCCGAGGACGTCTCGCAGCTCATCCACGCGCACCCGACCCAGCACGAGGCCCTCGGTGAGACGATGCTCAAGCTCGCCGGCACGCCGCTGCACGCCATCTGATCCAGGAGACAGCATCCATGACTGACATCAAGCTCCCCGAGCTCGGCGAGAGCGTCACCGAGGGCACGATCACCCGCTGGCTCAAGGCAGTGGGCGACGAGATCGCCGTTGACGAGCCCATCGTCGAGATCTCGACCGACAAGGTCGACACCGAGGTGCCGTCGCCGATCGCCGGCACGATCACCGAGATCCTCGCGCAGGAGGACGACACCGTCGAGGTCGGCGCCGTCATCGCGC
>JAPSIA010000125.1 GCA_031179215.1 Agrococcus sp. | reverse complement strand
CTACCGCGGCGCGGCGGATGCGTGGGCCGCGGCGTCGGTCGCGAGCGGCACCGATGCGGCGACCGCGAAGCGGCAGGCCGACGCGACCTTCGGCTTCTACACCGGTCAGGTCGGCATGGACGGCCAGTCGGGCGCGGACGACCAAGCGGACGCGGGCGGCGCGGACGACCAGGCGGGCGAGGGCGACCACGACGGCGCGGAGGACGCGCGGGGCTGAGTCGAGCCGCGCGCGACGGGCGCGCCGGCGACCAGCCGGGCGCCCGTCGCTCGCGTCGCGGTCGTCACCAGTGCAGCTGCGCGCGGACGGCGCTGCGCAGCTCCTCCTGGTGCTCGATGATGCGCTCAGCCTCGGGGCTGAGCGTGTGCCGCTGCTGCCACGGCAGCCGGTGGTCGGCCTGCCTGTGCGTGCGCTTGACCCGTGCCATGATCGTGCCCCTCCCGGTGGTCCCGGCGGCGCTCGCCGCCGGCTGACGCACCCCGGGACCGGCCCGGCCGCGACAGCCCCGGTGGTGCGCTCGAGCCTCAGTCCACCACCGGCCACCCACACGTCACTCGGTCGCGTCGACCCTCGAGGCGCGCACCGCCGCACCATGGGCAGCACTCCCCGGTCGCCACCCGAGCCGCCCGCCCAGCCGGCAGCGCGCTACCGCACCGCGACCGTGAGCAGCACCACGGCATCGGTGAGCGCGTCGAGCGCGTGCCGCATGGCGGGCAGGCCCACGGCCTCGCCCGCTCCGACCTCGAGCGACTCGCCCATCCAGCGCACGCGCGCACGGCCCTCGAGCACCTGCAGCGTCGCCTCGCCGTTCGTCTCGTGGTCGTCCATGCCCGAGCCCGCGACGAGCGCGATCACGGTCTCGCGCAGCCGCAGCTCGCGGCCCGAGCGGATCGACACGGCGGCGCGCCCGCTCGTCGCCACTCGCGCTTGGGCGAGCAGCTCCTCGGCGAGGGTCGGCAGGTGCACGGTCTCGAGGTGGCCAGCGTCCATGCGACCAGCATGCCCGTCGCGGGCGCGGCCCTCCAGCCCGACCGCGCCCGACGCGCTGCGGCGTCGCGCGCGCTCATCCTGCCGCGCCGCCGACGCTCGCAAAGATCGAGCGTCCGCTCGCAGCGGAGGTGCGGATCGTTGCGCCGATGCCCGATACGCGCGCGGGATCGCCGCTAGATTCGGCGTCGTGAGCGTCGTCGCACCCCATGCCGTCATCCTGATCCGCGCCCGGCACTTCCACCCGAACCCGGCCACGTCGATCGACAACGCCTTCCAGAGCGATGCGCCGGCGAGCGAGACGGCGGAGGAGACGGCCGCGAAGGCGCTCGCCGAGATGGACGCGGTCGCCGACGCCCTCCGCGAGGTCGGCGTCACCGTGCACGTCTTCGAGGACGAGGACCACACCCGGCCCGACAGCGTCTTCCCGAACAACTGGCTCAGCACCCACGCGGGCGGGTCCGTCGCCGTCTACCCCATGTACGCATCCAATCGGCGGCACGAGCGGCGCGCCGACGTGCTCGAGATGCTGAAGGCCCGCTACCGCGTGCAGGCGATCGTCGACTACTCGGGGCTCGAGCCCGACGGCATCTTCCTCGAGGGCACGGGCGCGATGGTGCTCGATCCCGTCTCGCGGGTGGCCTACACCGCGCGCAGCCACCGGGCCGACACGCACGTGCTCGAGCGGTTCTGCACCGACTTCGCCTACGAGCCGATGGTCTTCGACGCGGTCGACGCCGACGGCGTGCCGGTCTACCACACCAACGTCATCGCGACGATCGGCACCGAGGTCGCGCTCTTCGCGCTCGAGATGCTGCCGGATGCGCGGCGTCGGCGGGAGGTGCGCGAGCGGCTCGCGCTCACGGGGCGCAGGATCGTCGAGCTCACCGAGGCGCAGGTGCGCGAGTTCGCCGGCAACGCCGTCGAGCTCGCGGGGCGCTGGCCGGACGGTCGCCGCCGCACGATCATGGCCATGTCGGCTCGGGCCCGCGCGTCGTTGACCGAGGAGCAGGTCGCCGTCATCGAGGACTCGTGCGAGATCGTCGCGATCGACATCCCCACGATCGAGCTCGCGGGCGGCTCGGTGCGCTGCATGATCGCCGGCATCCACCTCGATCCCCGGGCGGCGCAGGGGCCGGAGCTCACCGAGGCGGTCGAGGCCATCGCCGAGGCGCCCGAGACCATGGACGGCGCCGAGGCGGCGTCCGAGCTGCCGCTCAGCGCGTAGGTGTCACGCGCTCGGCGAGCGCCGGCGCCGCGTCACTCGCGCGCCGCGTCATGCTCGGGGCGACGGCTCGCGCGTCGCGTGAGCGCGACCCCGAGCGCGAGCCCGAGCGCGAGCCCGGCGAGGTCGGCCACCGCATCGGCGCCGTCGCCGGAGCGCTCGGGCAGCGCGAAGCCCTGTACGAGCTCGGAGACCACCGCGTGCGCGGCGAGCGAGGCGCCGAGCCAGCCGGGCCGCGCGCCCGCGAGCACGCCGAGCAGCGCCGGCAGCAGGAACACGCCCGCGTGCACGAGCTTGTCGAGGCCGGGGATGCTCGGGGCCGCGTCGGGCGTCGACGGCGCGTAGAGCACGACGAGCTGCACGAGCACCGCGAGCACGAAGCCCGCCCACGCGACGCGACGCACCCGCGCCGGGACGATGCGCGGGCGCGGCCCGGCCATCACTCCACCGACAGCTCGGCGCTGCCCGAGGCGTCGCGCGCGTACCCGGTCAGCACGACCGCCAGGCCCTCGGCGGCCGACGAGGCGAGCTCGATGCGCGGGTTGCGGTCGCCGCCGCCGTCGTCGTCGTCGAAGGTCTCGTCGGCCGCCGCCGCTCGTGCCCACAGCACGGTGTCGTGCGGTGAGGTCGCTGCGATCGCGCTGCTGCCGGCCGGCACGATCGCGATCCCGGGCGCCCCTGGCGCGAAGGTCATCGCGGCGCTCTCGCCGGGTGCGACGGTCGTCGTGCCCATGAGCACCTGCAGCTCGAAGCTCGTGCTCGCGCCGCCGTACTCGGCGATCTCGAGCGCGTAGGCGCCCGGCTCGAGCACCGCGCCGAGCACGGGGTCGCGGCTCGAGAGCTCGAACGCGAAGCCGTCGGGCTCGCCGTGGGCGTCATCGGCCTCGAGCTCGACCGAGCCGCCCGTCAGGCGCAGCGTGAGGTCGTCGCCGTCGGGCGAGGTCGCGCCGATGACGACCGCGGAGCGCTCGGCGACGTCGAGGTCGACGACCGTCGTGCTGTCGCTGGCGATGCGGCCCGCGCGCACCTCGCTCGCGGCCGCGTCGCCCTGCACGACCGGCGCCGCGGGTGTCGGCTGCGGCACGGGCGGCGGGCCCGGGATGCAGCCCGCCAGACCGATCGTCGCGACTGCCATGGCCGCGGCGGCCCCTGCCGCTCGCTTCCCGCGCGGTGCGCGCATGCGCTCTCCCGTCGACGCCCGTGTGGATCGTGACGATCGTACGGCGGCGGGGTGGCCCGTCCCGGTCTCGCCGCGCGTGGGCCGATTGGATGCTGAGGCCGGCTCAGTGCCAGAATGGCGGGCGGAGCGCCCCCACGAAGGCTGCGCTCCCTTCCCTCCAGCGCCACCCGGCGACCGAGCGCGCCTCCGCGCCCGGCGCCGTCCTGGCGCCCGCACCGAACCAAGGAGCCAGGCATGAGCACCGCAGACACCACCGAGCAGACCCCCGCCGCGACGAGCACCGACGCCCAGCCCGCGCGCACGGCGCGCCGCTGGCCGTGGATCGTCGCGCTCGTCGTCGTCGCGGCGCTCGGCGCGACCGGCACGGGCATCGCGACGGCATCGGCGTCGAGCGCCAGCGCCGAGCTGCAGGAGGCGCGATCGGAGTACGCCGACCTCGAGACCCGCGCCGACATCCTCGCCAGCAGCCTCGACCTCATCCGCGACCACCGCGACCGCCTCCAGGTGCAGGTCGACGAGCAGACCGAGGAGCTCGAGCAGCTGCGCGCCCAGGTCGGCGGCGACGCCGCGGCCGAGCAGGGCTGAGACCCGGCCAGAGCGGCCCCTCGACCGGCTGCGCCCTCGCGCGCAGTCGGTCGAGGGGCCGCTTCGCGTCCGCGCGGTAGGGTCGGCGCATGGCCGAGCGCACCACCTACCTCCTCGTCGACGGCGAGAACATCGACGCGACGCTCGGCGTCTCGGTGCTCGGCCGCAGGCCCCAGCCCGAGGAGCGGCCGCGCTGGAACACCGTGCTCGCCCACGCCGAGCGCGCGTGGCGCCAGCCCGCACGGGGACTGTTCTTCCTCGCCGTTCCCGGCGAGCTGCCGCTGCCGTTCGTGCAGGCGCTCATCTCGATCGGCTACACGCCCGTGCCGCTGCGCGGCGAGGGCAAGGTCGTCGACATCGCGATCCAGCGCACCGCCGAGGCGCTCGTGGAGCGCGACGCCGACGTCATGCTCGTCAGCCACGACGGCGACTTCGCGCCGCAGCTGCAGCAGCTCGCCGAGCGGAGCGAGCGCCGCGTCGGCGTCGTGGGCTTCGGCGAGTTCATGGCCGGCAGCCTGCGCGACGTGCCCGGCGTCGAGCTCTTCGACCTCGAGTACGACGTCTCGGCCTTCACGAGCCGACTGCCGCGCGTGCGCGTCATCCCGATCGACGAGTTCGACCCGCTCGAGTTCCTCTGAGGCGTGCGGTGCGCGACGCCGCGCGCTCGAGCACCGCACGGCTCCCCGAGGGCTCACTCGCCGAAGACCTCGTCGAAGCGGCGCGGCGCGCGCCCCGGGGGCTGTGACGGGCGCGGCCCGGGATCCGGCAGCGGCGGGGTCGCCGCGGTCGCCGTGCGGCCTGCCTCGAGCACGAGCTCCTCGCCGAAGTGTCGCACCCGCAGCGGCGGGCCCTCGCCGAGGCGGTAGGCGGTCGCGCCCGGCCGCACGTCGACGTGCAGCATGCGGCCCTCGACGCGGATGCCGAAGCGCAACCGCGTGAGCTGCGACGGCAGGCGCGGCGCGAACCGCAGGTCGTCGCCGCCGTCGCGCAGGCCGCCGAACCCCGCGACGACGGCGATCCACAGGCCCGCGAGCGAGGCGAGGTGCAGTCCCGCGTCGGCATCGCCCCGCAGG
>JAPSIA010000124.1 GCA_031179215.1 Agrococcus sp. | reverse complement strand
GAAGACGCGGAGCCGCTGGTCGGGCGTGCGGATCACGGGTCGAGCCGCGTTCATGCGCACATCTTGAACCCGATGGCGCTCGTGCCGCCACGATCTTCTGCGAATCCTCGGGTTCCGCTCTCGGGCCCCTGTGCGGTCGCTGTGCAGCCGAGAGGCCGTACGGTGAGCGGATGGGCGAGCGAGCGCGGACAGCGGCGTCGGAGGCGAAGGGCGCGGCCGGTCGCGCGACGGACTCGGCGCAGGACGCCGCGGCGAAGGCCGAGCGGCACCGCATCGCCGACTGGGTCGAGGGCATCGGGCAGGCCGCCAACGGGATCGTGCACCTCATCATCGGCGGCATCGCCCTCGGCGTCGCGTTCGGCAGCGGCGGCTCGGCCGATCAGTCGGGCGCGATGCGCGCGCTGCGCGAATCCCCGGCGGGTGCGCTCGCGCTCTGGGCCGTCGGCATCGCGCTCGTCGCGCTCGCGGTGCACGCGGTCGTGCGCGCGGTCGCCGACTCCCGCCGCGACCGCTGGGCGGCCGCGCGCTCCGCCGGTCGCGCCGTGGCGTACCTCGTCGTCGGCGTGACTGCGCTCGGCGCCGCCTCGGGCGGCTCCTCCGACAGCGAGCAGGGCACCGAGTCGTTCTCCGCCGACCTCATGGCGGCGCCGCTCGGCCTGTGGCTCGTCGCGGCGATCGGCGTCGTGGTCGCGATCGTCGGCGTCGCCTTCGTCGTGCGCGGCGCGCGGCTGCGCTTCCGCGAGGAGATCGCGCCGCCCGCGCGCCTCCGCCCGCTCGTCGAGGCGCTCGGCGGGGCCGGCTACGTCGCGAAGGGGCTCGCCGTCGTCATCGTCGGTGCCCTCTTCGTCATCGCGGCCGTGCAGCACGACCCTCAAGAGGCGGGCGGCCTCGACGGCGCGCTGCACTCGCTCACGACCGTGCCGGGCGGGGTGTTCGCCCTCGTCGGGATCGCGCTCGGGCTCATGCTCTACGGCGCGTACTGCTTCGCGCGAGGCGCCTGGTCGCGCTGAGCGCGCCGCGCTCGCGAGCCGCACTCCGGGGCGGACCCCTTCCGCCGACCGGGACCCGGTGCACCGGGTCCGCTCCGGTGCCCGGGGTCCGCATCGGCGCGGCGGTGCCGGCGCGGCGGCCGATCGCCTCGCGCTCGGGGCCCGCGGCTAGGCGCCGCGGCCGCGCCGCGGGTGCGGGAGGACGGGGTTGCGCAGCCGTGCGAGCCGCTTCGCGAGCTCCGCGGGCCGCACGGCGTCGCGCTCGTGCAGCGGCAGCTCGTCGAGCGTCGACTCGGGGTTGCGCTCGACGGGCCGGTGAGCGCCGCCCGTCGACGCAGCAGGCGCGGCGTGAGGCGTGCCCGTGTCCTCGGGCGCCTCGGGCACGTGCGGGTGCTGCTCGACGTGGGCGGCGCGCAGTTGCGACTCGAGCATCGTGAGATCGGGTGCCGTCGACTGCAGATCGCGGCCCATGGTGCGCAGCACGCGCACGACCGTCTCGTACTCCTCGTCGGTGACGGCGGCCTCCACGCGGCGCGCCACCTCGTCGTCGCCGAGCGAGCGGCGCGCTCGCTCGACCGCCGCCGCAGCGAGCTCGACCCAGACCTCGAGCCGTCGACGCCTGCCGTCCATGGTCACCTCCCCGCGACCGCCGGCCCGCCTCGCGGACCGTACCCCACCATCGTCCCCCCTTCGCCTGTGAACTCCGCCAGCGCTCCCGCCCCGTCGCACGACGCGCGCCCGATACGCTCGCACTCGTGCTGCTCAGCGATCGCGACATCCGCGCCCGGCTCGACTCGGGCGACCTCGGCCTCGACCCGCTCGACCTGTCGATGGTGCAGCCCTCGAGCGTCGACGTGCGGCTCGACCGCGGCTTCCGCCTCTTCGACAACCACAAGTACCCCTACATCGACCCCGCCGAGGATCAGCCGGAGCTCACGCGGCTCGTCGAGGTGGGGCCCGACGAGGCGTTCATCCTGCACCCCGGGGAGTTCGTGCTCGGCGCGACTTACGAGCGCGTCACCCTCCCCGACGACGTCGCCGCGAGGCTCGAGGGCAAGTCGTCGCTCGGGCGCCTGGGCCTCTTGACGCACTCGACCGCGGGCTTCATCGATCCGGGTTTCTCCGGGCACGTGACGCTCGAGCTCTCGAACGTGTCGACGCTGCCGATCAAGCTGTGGCCGGGCATGAAGATCGGCCAGGTCTGCTACTTCCAGCTCTCGTCGCCCGCCGAGGCCCCCTACGGCACGGGCGCGAACCTCAATCGCTACCAGGGGCAGCGCGGGCCGACCGCCTCGCGGTCGTTCCGCTCCTTCCACCGCACGCGCATCGAGGTCGCCCCGAGCGAGGCCGCTGCCGGCGGCGCCGCCTCCGCGTGATGCGCTGATGGCAGGGCCGCTGGGCGTCGAGCACGACGTCGAGCGCGCGCGCTGGGTGCAGGATGCCCTCTCCGACCTCGACGGCTCGGTCGCCTCGGTCGTGCCGCCGGTGTTCGAGGCGTACGCGCGCATCCTCCATCCCGCGACGCTCGCGACGCCGACCGGGGCGACGGACGCGTGGGGCATGCCGGAGCTCTACCGCCGCGAGATCACGTGGGCCGAGGCCGCGGCGCTCATCGGCGACCGGCCGGGCGAGCCGCAGCCGTGGACGGGGTGGCTCCGCCGCTTCGGCGAGGTGGGCCGCGACCTGCCCGACGGCAGCCGCCTCAGCGAGGGGCACACCGTGCCCGACGGCGGGCGCATCGAGGAGCCGCATCAGGGCGACATCCCCGTCGAGCTGCTGGCGACGCTCGCGGAGCTGCTGCTCGACGCGCACGGCGACCGGGAGGTGCTCGCGGCCGTGTGGGAGGGCAGCGGCCTCGACGTGTCGGGCACCGGCGTGGCGATGTTCTGGGCGCCGGGCGACGATCACGGGGCGGAGCGCGAGCGCCGCGAGGCGGAGGCCGCGCACGCGGCGGCGGTGCGCGCCTCGATCGATCCGGAGGTGACGCGTGCGATCGAGCGCGGCAGCGTGCTCGGGCTGCCGCGCGAGCAGCAGGGCCGCGGGCACGTGCTGCTGCGCGGCCAGCTCACGACGTTCGCCGACACGTCGTGGGAGCGCGAGGCGGGGCTCGGATGGCGCGAGGACTGGCCGCACCCCGGCCGCACGCCCAACGCGCTCTGGCCCGCCGAGCCGCATGCCGCGCCCGCTTGGTTCGTCGCGACCGAGATCGATCTCGACGTGACGCACGTCGGCGGGAGCGCTCGCCTCATCGGCCGCCTCCTCGCCCACCCGCGCCTCGAGGCCGAGCGGGTGCGAGCGCACGACCCGCTCGTCTGACGGCGCTCGCACGTCGCGCGTGACCGTGCGATCAGGGCGCGAGCGTCGTGAGGGTCGCCGTCTCCGGGTCCCAGTGCCGCATCGCGACGGCCATGGCCTCGAGCGGCTCCCCGAGGAGCGCGAGCGCGACCGGAGCGTCGACGAGCCGCAGCCGCCTCGCGAGCGTCACGTGCGGCATCCACCGCCCCGGCTCGAAGCGCGCGTCGACGTCGCCGGGAGCCGCCGTGTGCCGCACGCGCGCCTGCAGCGCGAGCAGCGCCGCGCTCGGCACGACCGCGCGCGCGAGCACGCGCCGATCGCCGCCGCCGAGCAGCACGGGCGGCCCGAGCGCGAGCGGCGTCGGCAGCGCGACGCCCTCGAGCGGGAGCGCGGGCAGGCCCGCTCGCTCGAGCAGCGTGATGTGCGGCCGGTTGCTCGACGCCTCGTGCCGAGCGAGGCTCGAGAGCCCTGCCGCTGCGAGCGCGTCCCACTCGGCTCGCACGCGCGCCTCGGCGCGCTCGTCGAGCAGCAGCTCGATGCTCGACCTGCGCGCCTCCATGCTCCAAGCCTGCCCGAGCGCGCAGGGTCGCGCACCGTCAGGCGCGGTCGTCGATGCGCGTGGGCTTGGGGTGCACGGGCAGCACGAGCAGCAGGCCCGCGACGAGCACGATGACGATGCCGAGGATGCCGAAGCGCGTGTCGCCGGCGAGCGTCACGAACATCGCGAACAGGGCGGGCGCGAGGAACGAGACCGCGCGGCCCGTCGTGGCGTAGAGCCCGAACATCTCGCCCTCGCGACCCTCGGGCGTGATGCGGGCCATGAACGAGCGCGACGCCGACTGCACGGGCCCGACGAAGGTCGAGAGCGCGAGGCCGAAGACCCAGAAGAGGCCCTTGCCCTCGACGAGCAGCACCGCGAGCCCCGACGCCGACAGCACGAGGAGCGAGATGACGATGACGATCTTCGGCCCGAAGCGGTCGTCCGCCCAGCCGCCGACGAAGGTGCCGATGCCCGCGGTCACGTTCGCGGCGATCGCGAAGAGGATCACTTCCGTCGAGCTGAAGCCGAACACGGTCGAGGCGATGATCGCGCCGAACGTGAACACGGCTGAGAGCCCGTCGCGGAAGATCGCCGAGGCCACGAGGAAGAGCAGCGTCTTGGGCGCCGTGCGGCCGATGCGGCCGATCGTGCGGAAGAGGATGCGGTACGACTCCACGAGGCCGACGCGCTCGGGCACGGCACCGGTCGGCGGCAGCTCCGGCACGCGCAGCATCAGCGGCAGCGCGAACACGAGGAACCAGGCGGCGCTCGCGAGCACCGCGAGCCGCACGTCGAGCGCGCCGCCCTCACGACCGCTGGGGACCTGCAGGAGCCCGCCGGCGTCCGGGTCGGCGATGGGGAAGATGAACAGCACGAGCAGGAGCGCGAGCAGCACGATTCCGCCCACGTAGCCCATGCCCCAGCCGAAGCCCGAGGTGCGCCCGAGCGACTCCTTCGTGGAGACCTGGTGCAGCATCGCGTTGTAGTTCACGCCCGCGAACTCGAAGAAGAGGTTGCCCGCCGCGAGCAGCGCGGCGCCG
Organism: Agrococcus sp.; assembly: GCA_031179215.1. Taxonomy (GTDB): domain Bacteria; phylum Actinomycetota; class Actinomycetes; order Actinomycetales; family Microbacteriaceae; genus Agrococcus. The sequence goes on along the minus strand of JAPSIA010000124.1, from coordinate 193 downwards.
AGCCAGAGGTATCCGGGTACGGGCTCGACGAAGACCATGCCGACCATCGCGAGGATCGTGACGCCGGTGTTGACGAGGACCCACCGCTTGCGGCGGCCGCCGCCGTCGGAGCGCTGCCCGATGACGGGCGCGAGCAGCGCGACGAGCAGGCCGGCGATCGCGACGGCCGTCGCGACGACCGACGCGTTGCTCG
>JAPSIA010000123.1 GCA_031179215.1 Agrococcus sp. | reverse complement strand
GCACCGGCACCGCCGCGGGCGACGCGGCCGACCGCTTCCTCGGCTGCGGTCCCGCGCCGGACCCCGAGCGGCTCCACGACCGGCTCCGCCGATGGAGCGCCATCGCCGACGCGACGCCGCTCGAGCTGCGCGCGCCGCTGCTCGTGATCTGCGGGTTCCTGCACTTCTTCCTTGGCCGCGGCCGCACCGCGGGCCGCTGCGCGGAGCTCGCGATCGCGATCGACCCCGCGCTCTCGATGGCGCCGCTCCTGCGCGACATCGTCGACGCGAAGGGCGCTCCCGACTGGGTGCTGGGCGCTCGCGACGCCCATGCGACGCTCGGGCGCGGGCAGTAGCGTCGGCGCATGGCGAGCGAGCACCGGCACGACGTCCTGATCATCGGCGGCGGCAACGGCGGGATCTCCGCGGCAGCGCACCTGCTGCGCAAGGGGTGCCGCGACGTCGGGCTCGTCGATCCGGTCGAGCAGCACGTCTACAAGCCGCTGCAGCACTACGTCGGCACCGGCATCGCCCGTGACGACGAGCTCTCGCGGCCGCAGGCCTCGCTCATCCCCGACCGCGTCGCGTGGCACCGCACGGCCGCGGTCGCGATCGATCCGGCGACGCGCACCGTGCGGTGCGCCGACGGCACGGTGCTGGGCGGCGCCGACATCGTCGTCGCCCCCGGCATGCGCATCGACTGGACGCTGCTGCCAGGGGCCGAGCGCGCGCTCGCGTCGGGGGACGCCGTCTCGACGTTCGACGTCGGCCGGCTCGCGCGCACGCGGGCGCGCATCGCGGCGTTCGAGGGAGGCCGCGCCCTCTTCCACGTGCATGTGCAGCCGGCCTCGGGGCTCGAGACGGCCTTCAAGCCGCTCTTCATCGCGTGCGACCGGTGGCGCGCGACGGGCGTGCTCGAGCGCTCGTCGGTCGTGCTCGTGCACGAGGGATCGCGGCTGCACCGCGTCGACGCGATCGAGCGCGAGCTGCGCAAGCACCTCGAGCGCTACGGCGTCGAGGTGCGGCTCGACACGAGGGTCGTCGGCCTCGACGGCGCGTCCGTCGAGCTCGAGGGGCCAGCGGGCCGCACGGTGGAGCGCGCCGATCTCATCCACCTGCACGCGCCCTACGTCGCCCCCGCCGTCATCGCCGACTCCGGTCTCGCCGGTCCGGCGAGCGGCGGCTTCACCGACGTCGATCCCGAGACGCTGCAGCACCGCGCGCACCCGCGCGTGTGGGGGATCGGCGACGGCGCCGACCTCGGCGACGCGCGCACGGGCGGTGCGCTGCGGATGCAGGTGCAGATCGTCGTCGAGAACATCCGTCGGGCCCGCGCGGGATTGCCGCTCGCGCGCTACGACGGCTACACCGTCGCGCCCGTCGCGACCGCGCGCAGCAGCCTCTCCTTCGGCGAGTACGACCGCGCGCTGCGCGTGCGGCGCTCGCTGCCCGTGCCGGACGAGATCCGCTCGAGCCCGCTCTGGTTCGCGCTCGACCGCTTCGCGCTGCCGCAGATCTACTGGCACCGGATCCTGCGGGGGCGGCTCTGATGGGCCGCGCTCAGCGGGCGGTGCGCGGCCAGGGGCTCGAGCGTGGGAGACTGGAAGGCGTGACCCACATCGGAGCGGCGACCGGCGAGCACGCGACCCAGGGCCCGGAGGGGCGTCGCTTCGCGGTGCGCTGGGCCGGGCTGACCGACACGGGACTGCGTCGGCAGCACAACGAGGACTCGCTCGTGACCCTCCCGCCGATCTTCGCGGTGGCCGACGGCATGGGCGGCCACTCGCACGGCGACCTCGCGAGCAAGGCGGTCGCCGAGGAGCTCGGCGGGCTGCACGAGCTCGAGACGGTCGAGCCGATCGACGTCGTCGACGCGCTCCGCCGCGCGACCGACAGCATCGAGCGGCTCGGCGAGGGCGAGGGCGCCGCAGGCACGACCGTCACGGGATGCGCCTTCGCGCTCCACGACGACGCGCCGCACTTCGCCGTCTTCAACGTCGGGGACTCGCGCACCTACGCGATGCTCGGCGAGCGCCTCACGCGCATCACCGTCGACCACTCGGTCGTGCAGGAGCTGATCGACGCGGGCCTGCTCACCGAGGAGGAGGCGGAGACGCACCCCGAGGCCAACGTAGTGACGCGGGGCGTCGGCGGGGGCATCGATCCGGTCCCCGACTACTTCCTGCTGCCGATCATGCCCCACCTGCGGCTGCTGGTGTGCTCGGACGGGCTCACCAAGGAGGTGCCCGACATCGAGATCGAGCGCCTGCTGTTCGAGCACGAGGAGCCCGCGGCCGCGGCCGAGGCGCTCGTCGCCGCCGCGCTCGACAGCGGCGGTCGCGACAACGTGAGCGTCATCGTGGTCGACGTCACGAAGGCGCCGACGGTCGACGACGTCGACCGCACGGTGCCCCGGACGACGCTGCGCGACGAGGAGACCAGGCGCAGCTGATGGCCAGGCGGCTCCCCTCCGCGCCGCCGGTCCTGCCCGGCTACTCGCACCTCCACGTGCTCGGCACGGGAGGGTACGCCGACGTGTTCCTCTACGAGCAGGCGCTGCCGCGGCGGCCCGTCGCCGTCAAGGTCCTCCTGGCCGAGCTCGTCGACGAGGAGGTGCGCCGCTCGTTCCGCACCGAGGTCAACCTCATGGGCCGCCTCTCCTCGCACCCGAGCATCCTCACGGTCTACGGCGCGAGCGTCGCGAGCGACGGCCGCCCGTACCTCGTCATGGAGCTCGCCAACCCTGAGCTCGGCGAGCGCTTCCGCAGCGAGCCGCTCGCCGTCGAGTCGGCCCTGCGCGTCGCGATCCGCATCGGCGCCGCCGTCGAGACCGCCCACCGGGCCGGCGTGCTGCACCGCGACATCAAGCCCGCGAACATCCTCACGACGTCGTTCGGCCACCCCGTGCTGAGCGACTTCGGCATCGCGGGGCTGCAGCACGACACGACGGAGGCCGCGGGGATCTCGGTGCCGTGGGCGGCGCCCGAGGTGCTGCGCGGCGAGACGGGCGGCACCGTCGCGACGGAGATCTGGTCGCTCGGCGCGACGATCTTCTCGCTCATCGCCGGCCGCAGCCCCGCGGAGCTGCCGGGCAGGGCCAACGACCACGACGCGCTCACCGCGCGCATCATCGGCCACGAGCTGCTGCCGTCCCGCGCGATCCCGGCGCCACTGCGCGCCGTGCTCGACACGGCGCTCGCCGCGAAGCCCGGCGATCGCTTCGAGTCCGTGCACGCGATGCTCGTCGAGCTGCAGCGCGTGCAGCGCGAGCTCGGCTTCGACGAGACGCCCATCGAGGTCGAGGTCGACCCGTGGGCGGCGGAGACGCCGGTCGAGACCGGCGTCGAGGAGGATTCGGATGCGCTGCGGCTGCGCCAGCGCCGCTCCCGGCGCTCGGCGGGGATCACGGGCAGCCGCGTCGACATCTCGGCCTCGACGGGCAGGCGGCAGCCGCAGAAGCCCAAGCGCTTCGCGGTCGGGCTCGGCATCGGGGTCGCGAGCATCATCGTGCTCGGCATCGTCGCCGTCGCCGCGATGGCGATCTCGAGCGTCTCGCAGCGGATCCCGGTCGTCGAGTCGATCGAGGCGACGCCGGAGTCGGGCCGCGTCGTCTTCAGCTGGCCCGACCCGGGGCTCGTCGACACCGACACCTACCACGTGCGCACCTCCACGGGGGATGCGGTGATCCAGGGCGGGCGCGAGTTCTCCCTCGCGGGAGAGCCAGGGGAGCGCGTCTGCGTCGAGGTCGCCGTCAATCGCGACGGGTCGACGGGCGACGCCGCCGAGGCGTGCGCGGAGCCGCTGCCGTGAAGCGCCGCACCGCCGGCGTCGCGCTGGGCTCGCTCCTCGCGGCCGGCGTCGTCGTCGGAGCCGTGCTGCACCCCGGCTACGCCTGGGTCGAGCCGCAGCTCGACGGCTCGAGCGTGTGGCTCGCGAACGAGGAGGCGGGAGCGATCGGGCTCGCGAACACCGCCAACAGCACGATCGAGCGCGTCATCCGGGTCGGAGCCGCCGCCGAGGCGCACCAGGCTGCGACCGGCACGGTCGTCGTCGATCGCGAGGCCTCGACCGTCCGCGTCGTGCGGGAGGGCGCGACGGAGCCCGGTCCCGCCGTGCCCATCGCCTCCGGCGCCGTGGTGGGCGTGCGCGGCGATCGCGTCGTCGTCACCTCCCCCTCGACGGGCGACGTGTGGCGCTCGACGACCGGCGCGCTCGCCGAGGGCGCGCCGCTGGGGGAGGCCGTCGTGGCGCTGGGCCGCGGCGGTGTCGCCGTGCTCGCCGAGTCCGGCCTGCTCGCCGCCTCGCCCGGCCTCGGGCGCGTGCTGCGCGTCGACGCCGCGGGCGAGGTCGTCTCGAGCGACCGCGCGCCCGTCTCGCCCTCGGCGCCGGAGCTGCAGCTCACGGCGCTCGGCGACGAGTGGGTGCTCTACGACGCGGGCTCCGGCGTGCTCTCGACCCGCACGTGGCAGACCCAGATCGACGCGAGCGGCGTGCGGCTGCAGCAGCCCGGCGACGCCGCCTCCTCCGTCGTGTACGCGACCGACGACTCGCTCGTGCGGCAGCAGCTCGGCGTGCCGAGCGCGGCGGTGCTCGCCTCCGGTGCCGAGGGCGCGCCCGCCGAGCCCCTCGTGACCGACCGATGCGCGTTCTCGGCCTGGCAGGGCGGCACCGCGTGGCGCTCGTGCGAGGGAGCGGAGCCGGTCGTCATGGCCCTCGACGGCGTCGCGGCCGACGGCGCCCTGCGCATCGTGCACCGAGGCAGCGCGACCGCGGCGGTCGATCCCGGCACGGGCGACGCGTGGTCGGTCGACCACAACGGCACCCGGATCACGGGCTGGCAGAGCGAGGACGACGCGCCCGAGCCCGAGGACCCCTCCGACGGCGAGACGGTGGAGGAGACGGTCGAGTCCGATCCCCAGCCGCCCGTCGCGCGCGACGACGAGCTCGGGGCCCGCCCCGGGGCCGTGACGGTGCTGCCCGTGCTCCTCAACGACGCCGACGCCAACGGCGACCCGATCGTCATCACCGACGTGCGGGTCGACCGCGACGACGCATCCGCGACCGTCACGCCCGACGGTCGCGGGATCCGCTTCGAGGCGCAGGAGGAGGGCACCGCGCGCGTCGAGTACGAGATCTCGGACGGC
>JAPSIA010000034.1 GCA_031179215.1 Agrococcus sp. | reverse complement strand
TGCTCGACGTGAGCTACTTCGGCACGCTCATGGTGCACATGGGCGACGCCGACGGCATGGTCTCCGGCGCCGCGCACACGACGGCGCACACGATCCGGCCCTCGTTCGAGACCATCAAGACCAAGCCCGGTGTCTCGGTCGTCTCCAGCGTGTTCCTCATGGCGCTCGCCGACCGCGTGCTCGTCTACGGCGACTGCGCCGTCATCCCCGAGCCGACCGTCGAGGAGCTCGCCGACATCGCGATCTCCTCGGCGCAGACCGCGCGCGACTTCGGCATCGAGCCGCGCGTGGCGATGCTCTCGTACTCGACGGGCGAATCGGGCACGGGCGCGGAGGTCGACCGCGTGCGCGCGGCGACCGCGCTCGTGCGAGAGCGCGCACCGGAGCTCGCGGTCGAGGGGCCGCTCCAGTACGACGCGGCGGCGGATGCGGCCGTCGCCGAGAAGAAGATGCCCGGCTCGAGCGTGGCGGGCAAGGCGACGGTGTTCGTCTTCCCCGACCTCAACACGGGCAACAACACGTACAAGGCGGTGCAGCGCTCCGCGGGCGCGCTCGCGATCGGACCGGTGCTGCAGGGGCTGAACAAGCCCGTCAACGACCTCTCGCGCGGCGCGCTCGTGAGCGACATCGTCAACACGATCGCGATCACCGCGATCCAGGCGCAGGGCTCGGGCGGCGAGCACGCCGGGGGCGAGGCGAGCGCATGACCCGCTCCGTCTTCGTCATCAACGCCGGCTCGTCGAGCCTGAAGTACCAGCTCGTCGACGTCGACGCCGGCACCGCCCTCGCGAGCGGCCTCATCGAGCGCATCGGCGAGACGACCGGCATCGCGACGCACCAGCTGCCGGGGCACGACGCCATCGTGGAGCACCGCGTCATCACCGACCACGAGCACGCCTTCGGCTGGGTGCTGCGGCAGCTCGACCGGCACGGCCCCGATCTCGACGCGGCCAACCTGCTCGGCATCGGGCACCGCGTCGTGCAGGGCGGCGCGCGCTTCGACGCCGCCGTGCGCATCGACGACGACGTCGCGCAGCAGATCGACGACCTCGCGCCGCTCGCCCCGCTCCACAACCCCGCGAACCTGCAGGGCATCCGCTCGGCGCGCGCGACCTTCGCGGGCTACCCGCACGTGGCGGTGTTCGACACCGCCTTCCACCTCACGATCCCGCCGGCCGCGCACCGCTACGCGATCGACGCCTCCGTCGCCGCGGAGCACCGCGTGCGCAAGTACGGCTTCCACGGCACGAGCCACCAGTACGTGTCGCGCCGGTTGGCCGAGCTGCTCGGCAGGCCGCTCGAGGACGTCAACTCGATCGTGCTGCACCTCGGCAACGGCGCGTCGGCGACGGCCGTGCGCGGCGGCCGCAGCGTCGAGACCTCGATGGGCATGACACCGCTCGCGGGACTCGTGATGGGCACGCGCTCGGGGGACATCGACCCCGGCGTCATCTTCCACCTGCACCGCGTCGCCGGCATGTCGGTCGACGAGATCGACGCGCTGCTGAACAAGCGCTCGGGGCTGCTGGGCATGACCGGCACGGGCGACATGCGCGACGTGCAGCAGGCGGCGGAGGCCGGGATCCCGCGCGCGGTCGAGGCGCTCGAGATCGTGGCGCATCGGCTGCGCGGCACGGTCGGCGCCTACCTCGCCCACCTCGGCCGCACCGACGCGATCGCGTTCACGGCCGGCATCGGCGAGAACGCCGCGCTCGTGCGGGCCGCGGCGCTCGCGGGCCTCGAGGGGCTCGGCATCGTGCTCGATGCGGAGCGCAACGCCGGCCGAGGGGAGCGGCGGATCTCGGCTGACGGCTCGGCGATCGAGGTGTGGGTCGTGCCGACGAACGAGGAGCTCGAGATCGCGCGGCAGGTGGCGGCGCTCGTCGGCTGAACCGGCTCAGCGCTCGGCGAGCGCGCCGATCGCGAACTGGCTCAGCTGCTCGGCCGGGAGCGCCATGCCGCCGTGCTGCGCCGCGAACGCCTCGCTCGCGTCGGTGCCGCAGATCGCCAGGATGCGGTCGGGCCCGCCCGGGTGCCGCGGCACCCACGCGGTCACGTCGTAGACGGTCCCCTCGATGGCGACCCAGCACGAGGCGGCGTCGTCGTGCTGCGCGACCTCCGCCAGGCCGATCTCGCCCTCGTCGTCGCCCGCGGCATTCGCATCGCTCGGCGTCGGCGCCGCGGTGCTGCCGGCGCCCGCGGCCGCGATGCGCTCCTCCCACACGGCGGTCGCGCCCGTGTGGCCGGTGAGCACGGCGACGATGATCGAGCCGAGCGCGAGCGTCGCGAGCACCGTGCCGGCGATGAGGCCCATGACGCCACCGGAGCGCCGGCGACGGCGCAGGTGCCGCTGCCACAGCCACCACCCGAGGGCGCTCGCGAAGAGGATCGCCGCCATGGCGAGCACCCAGTTGCCGAGCTGCTCGTGCTGGCCTGGGGAGCCCACGCGCGCCGCGAGCGCGTCGCCCGAGAGCTTGGCGACGAGCGCGCCGACCGCGGCGATGCCGAGCACCGCGACGACGGGCCACGCGAGCGTGCCGCGCCAGCGGGGCACGAGCAGCACGAGCACGAGGCCGATCGCGCCGAGCGGCAGCAGCACGACCGGCACGTGCACCGCGAGCGGATGCAGCGGGAGGTCGAAGGCGAGGTCGAACGGGCCGGTCGAGTCCGCGAGCGGAGGCATGGCGCAACGGTACCGCGCGCGGCTCAACGGGCCCGCCCGCCTCGAGGCAGACCGTGTCGAAGGGCGCTACGATGGATGCGGCTCCCCGCGTGGCGCCATCCAGGCCAACTCCCCCAGGTCGGAGACGAAGCAAGGGCAACCGGGCTCTGGCGGGTGCGCGGGGAGTCCTTCTCGTCTCGCGGCCTATGCGCCGTTCGCGACGGAGCACGTTCCGGAACCGCCGAGGAGCGGCAGGGTCACCCGGATCGACGTGCGCGTGGGCGACGTCCACCGCAGCCCACCCGGGGTCGTCCAGGTCGTCTCGACCTCGAGGTCGAACTGCGCGCCGAGCAGGGAGCCCAGCAGGCCGCTCGAGAAGCGGCTCGAGTACTCCCCGCCGCTCGGCCCGGTCGTCGTCGGCGACACGGGCGAGGGGGCTCCGCTGCCGCTGCGCACGTACCACTGCGCGCTCGTCGCGGCTCCGTAGGGCGTCGACGAGCTCGGCCAGCGCCAGCGCGCATCCACGACGGTGCCTCCGAGGATCCCGGGGTTCTGGCAGGTGGGCGTCGCGGTGACCTGCGGGGGCTGCAGCCGCAGCGCCGACAGCGCGGCCCTGCCGTGCTCCGCGTCGGTGAAGGCGGCATCGGTGCGCTGCAGCGCCGGCGCGAGGAGCACCGAGCCGCCGACGCATGCCGCGGCGAGCGCGACGAGCGCGCGACGCCTGCGCGGGGCCGTCACGAGCGCCGCCTCTGCCGAGCGCCCGCGGCGAGCATCGCCGTGCCGACGCCGCAGGCGACGGCCGCGAGCGCGAGCAGCGCCGCGCCGCCGAGCGGCGAGCTCGTGCTGGGGAGCGCGCCGATGCCGCCGCCGGGAGTCGTCGCCTCGAGGGCGTCGCCGTAGCCGTCGACGTGCACGCGCAGGAGCGTCGTCGACCCGGGTGCAGCTGCCGCCTCACGCGGCACGGCCACTTCGAGCCGCAGGTGCGTCGCGTCGTGCGCGTCGGTCTCGAGCAGCGCGATCAGCGCCCCATCGAGCGGTGCAGGGAGCGCCCGTGCGACCGGCTCCTCGCCGGAGGCGCACCCCGAGCCGTGCCACGCTTCCGCGCACGAGCGCACGTCGATCACGAGCGGCAGGTCGCCGCTGCCCGACAGCGCGATCTCGATCGAACCGGGTTCCGGCGCGTCGGCGCTCACCGAGACATCCCAGAGAGCGACGTCGCCGGGCAGCATCTGCCGCATGGAGGTGGGGTCGGTCGTCGACACGATGCGCACGTGCCGGCCCTCGACCACATCGGACGTCGGCGCCGCTGCGGCGGGTGCGGCACCGGCGAGGACGCCGACGAGCACGAGTGCGATGGCCGCCGCGCTGCGCATCACGACGCCCCGCCCGGCACCGCGATGGGCGCCGTCTCGGCCTCCGGCGCATCCGCCTCGTCCTTCGCCCGCCTGGGCCAGAAGGCCCATCCGACGACGAGCGCGGCAGCGATCGTGATGCCGCCGAGCACGAGCGGGTCGCTGAACCTGACGATGACGCTCGCGAGGCCCGGCACCGACCACAGCACCGCGCGCACCGAGCTGACCGCATAGGGGTGCGGATCGTCCTCCTCGTTCGCGTCGCCGCGCATCGTGATGGTGCGCTCCGCGTCGCTCGCGCCGGCTGCGATCGAGGTCACGCGGTGCGTCACCGGCAGCTGACCGGCGCGATCGACCGTCACGACGTCGCCGACCGCGATCTCGCTCGCCGGCACCCGCTGCACCACCGCGACCGAGCCTGCCGGGATCGTCGGCGACATCGAGCCGGTGCTGAACATGATGAGCGTGATGCCCATCGTGTGAGCGAGCACGACGAGCACGATGCACGCAGCGCCCGCCGCGGCGGCGAGCCACAGGGCGAGCTCGCCCGCCCAGGCGAGGGCGCGACGGGCGCGGTGCGGTCGAGGGGTCAACGGTGCTCCGGGGTTCGGGCGGATGCGTCGGGCGTCACGAGGACGTGCCGACGACCTCCCAGCGGGCCGTGAGGGCGAGGCCCTGCGCGGCGTTCGGTGCGCTCGCGGGCAGCGTGACCCGGAAGCAGTAGTGCACGGTCCCCGCCCCGCGCGGCTGGAGCACCTGCGTGCCCGCACCGCTCGTCGTGAGCGGCGAGCCGGTGGGGACGACGGCGGCGCCGGCGTCGAAGCTCGACTGATCGCACGTCGTGCCGGCGATCGCGCGCACGCCGTACGTGAGGTGCGAGCCGAGCCCTGTGCTGTTGCCGGGGTTGGCGGCGAGCTGCGCGGTGCCCCCGATCGAGGCGCTCGTCGTCCGCACGCTGAAGAGCGCGAAGCTCGTCGTGCCGGGCGCCATGGGCGTGGCCGGGAACGTCATGGCCGCGGACGTCGCCTGGGATGCGTGCTCGGAGAACGACGTGCCGTCGACGGCGCCCTCGATGCCGAACGTGCCGGCCGTGAAGGTCGCCGAGCTGTGCTCGCTGTCGTTCCAGGCGGCGAGCGTGACGGCAGCCCCGACCCCGAGCACGAGGCCGCTCGCGAGCAGGGCTCGCGCCCGCCGCCAGCGCAAGCGCTGCGCGGCGGGCGCCGTTGCGCGCACGGCCGCCTACTCGGAGGTCGCGGTGAACGCCCAGGTGGCGACGGCCGACTCGCCCTCGACGAGCGAGTCCTGCGCCGTGACGGCGAAGCACAGCTGCGTCGGCGCACCCGCCGCGTCGCCCGCGCCGACCCCGAGCGGCTGCGTGCCGCCGGCGGTGAAGGCGCTCAGGCTCGCGCCGACAGCCAGCTGCGTGCCGGTCGTCGCCGTCGCGGCGCCGCACGAGGCGGCCGCGTCGATCGCGTGCACGGTGTAGGCGAGGTGCGCGGCGTTCGCGCCCGTCGCCTCGACGCTCGTCGCTGCCAGCTGCGCGGCGCTCGTCGTCGTGGCGTCGAGCCGCACCCAGAACGGCGCGTAGGCGACGTCGCCGGGCGAGAGGTCCTCGGCCACGGGCAGCGTGAAGGCGAGCGTCGCCGCCGCATCGGCCGCGTCGTGGTCGCTGTACGTCCCGGCGGCACCGTCGGTCGCGCCCTCGAGGTCGAACGAGCCGGCCGAGAACGCGCCAGTGGCGAACTCCGAGTCGTTCCACGCCGCGAGCGTGACCGCGGCTCCCACGCCCAGCACGAGGCCGCCCGCCAGCACGGCGAGCGCCTTCCGCCGCTTCGTCTCCTGCGTCATGTCTTCCTCCATCGATCGCGTCGTCACACCGCGGCGGGATCCTTCGGGAGATGCAGCAGAGCGGTCTGTCAAAATGAGGATTCAGGCAGAAATGCCCGTCGCGCAAGTCACTTCAGCGGATGCTCATGCAGTTCAGCGACGCTTCGGCTGGCGCTGAGCCTCGCGCGACGCCGCGACCCTGCCGGCGCGCTGTGGGAAGGCGCCCTCGTGCGTCACCGGCGGCAAGTAGCCTGGAGTCCATGGTCGCCGCCCTCTACCGCCGCTATCGGCCGGAGTCGTTCTCCGAGCTCATCGGGCAGGCGCACGTCACCGATCCGCTCCGCACGGCGCTGCGCGCCGACCGGGTCAACCACGCCTACCTGTTCTCCGGCCCTCGCGGCTGCGGCAAGACGACGAGCGCGCGCATCCTCGCTCGCTGCCTCAACTGCGCCGAGGGGCCGACGCCGGATCCGTGCGGCGTGTGCGACTCGTGCGTCGAGCTCGGTCGCGACGGGGGCGGCTCGCTCGACGTGGTCGAGATCGACGCGGCGAGCCACGGGGGCGTCGACGACGCACGCGACCTGCGCGAGCGGGCGACCTTCGCGCCGAGCCGCGATCGCTACAAGGTCTTCATCATCGACGAGGCCCACATGGTGACCTCCGGCGGCTTCAACGCGCTGCTGAAGATCGTCGAGGAGCCTCCCGAGCACATCAAGTTCATCTTCGCCACGACCGAGCCCGAGAAGGTCATCGGCACCATCCGCTCGCGCACGCACCACTACCCGTTCCGCCTCATCGCGCCGGCGCCCATGCTCGAGTACGTGCAGCAGCTGTGCGCCGAGGAGGGCGTCGAGGTCGAGCCCGGCGTGCTGCCCCTCGTCGTGCGCGCCGGCGGCGGCTCGGCGCGCGACACGCTCAGCCTGCTCGACCAGCTCATCGCGGGGTCCGAGTCGCGCGTGACCTACGAGAGCGCCGTGGCGCTGCTGGGATTCACGCACGGCGAGCTGCTCGACGCGATCGTCGCCGCGCTCGCCGCGGCGGATGCGCCGGGCCTGTTCGCGGCGATCGATCGCGTCGTGCAGTCCGGGCAGGATCCGCGCCGGTTCGTCGAGGACCTCCTCGAGCGCTTGCGCGACCTCATCGTCGCGCGCGCCGCGAGCGATCCCGCCGCGATCCTGCACGGCGTGCCCGAGGACGAGCTCGCGACGCTCGTCGAGCAGGCCGCCGGCTTCGGGGCCGCGGAGCTCTCGCGCGCCGCCGACATCGTCGCGAAGGCCCTCACCGACATGGCGGGCGCGACGAGCCCGCGCCTGCACCTCGAGCTCATGGCCGCGCGCCTGCTCGTGCCCGAGACGGGCGATCCCGCGGTGGGCACGCTCGCGCGCGTGGAGCGGCTCGAGGCTCGCCTCGACGGCGCGCCGGGCGCTGCGGCGCCCGCGGGGGCCGCCGCGCCGGCACCGTCCGCCGCGCCGCGACCGGCGCAGCCCGCCGGTGCACCCGCGACCGTGCCAGCGGCGGTCGCGCCGGTCGTGCCGGCCCCTGCGTCCGCAGCCACCCCCGCTCCCGCGCCTGCCGCGTCGGCGGAGGCCGCGCCCGTCGCGCCGACCGGCCAGCCTGCGGAGGGCGCCGGGGCCGCCGCTGCTCCCGCCGCGGGCTCGACACCGCCGGCGCCGGTCGCCGCGCCCGCCGGCCCCATCACGTTCGCGCAGCTGCGCGACTCGTGGGACGAGGTGCTGCAGCGGCTCGCCGACCAGAACCGCTCGGCGTGGATGGTCGCCTCGACGGTCACGCCCGTCGAGCTCCACGACGGCGACGTGCTCGTGGTCGAGTTCCAGTCGGACACCGACAAGCAGCGCTTCCGCGAGTCGCAGGGCGCACGTCCGAGCGTCGCCGACGCCCTGCGCGCCGTCGTGAAGGAGCTGCTCGGCATCGAGGTGAAGTACCTGCCGGCGCCGCGGCGGCAGCGCGAAGCCGCGCGGAGCGAGGGCGGAACCGAGGCCTCGGCCGGCGACGACGCGCACCGAGCCGCCACGACGGCCGCGGTCGCCAGCCGGGCGGCCCGCAGCGCAGCAGGCGAGCCCACCGCGCCGCCGCAGGCCGCCCCCGCCTCCGCGCCGGAGGCGCCTCGAGCATCCGCGCCCGCCTCGGCGGCCGCGCCGCCCACCGCGCCCGCGCGGCAGGCCCGGGCGGCCGCGGGCGCACCTGCAGCGACCGGTGCTCCCGAGCGCGCGAGCGTTGCCGAGGTCGGCGCTGCGAAGCGCGGCGCCGCCCGCGGCAGCGCGTCCGCGGGCGCCGCGGCGGCGCCCGTGCTGGGCTGGGCGGTCGCGCCGATCCCGAGCGACGCGGAAGCGCCGCCGGAGGACATGCCGGAGCCGCCGCTGCCCGACGAGCCCGAGCCCGACCCGTTCTCGTTCGTCTCCGCGCCCGACGCGCCGCCGCCGGTCGCGGCGGCGCCCGAGCCCGAGCCGCGCGCTCCGGCGGATCGATCGCCGCTGCGCGACGCCATGGCGAGCGCGCCGAAGCCGGAGCCCGCGCTCTCGGCCTCGCAAGCGGCGCGCTACGGCGAGGCGGTCGTGCGCGAGGAGCTCGGCGCCGAGCTGATCGAGGAGCGCCCGCGGGTGCGAGGGGAGCGCTGACATGTACGACGGCATCGTGCAGGACCTCATCGACGAGCTCGGCCGGCTCCCGGGCATCGGCCCGAAGTCGGCGCAGCGCATGGCCTTCCACATCATCCAGACCGAGTCGTTCGACGTCGACCGGCTCGCCACGATCCTGCAGACCGTGCGGCAGCGCGTGCGCTTCTGCGTCATCTGCGGCAACATCGGCGAGGAGGAGCGGTGCGCCATCTGCCGCGATCCGCGCCGCGTGCCGACGACGATCTGCGTCGTGGAGGAGGCGAAGGACGTCGTCGCGATCGAGCGCACGCGCGAGTACCGCGGGCTGTACCACGTGCTCGGCGGCGCGCTCAACCCGATGCAGGGCATCGGCCCGGACCAGCTGCGCGTCACCTCGCTCATGACGCGCCTGCAGGACGCCGCGGTCGAGGAGGTCATCATCGCCACCGACCCGAACGTCGAGGGGGAGGCGACGGCGACGTACCTCATCCGCACGCTGCTGCCGCTCGGCGTCAAGGTGTCGCGGCTCGCGAGCGGGCTGCCGGTCGGCGGCGACCTCGAGTTCGCCGACGAGATGACGCTCGGCCGCGCCTTCGAGGGCCGCAGGGCCGTCGAGCACTGAGCCCGGAGGGCTCGAGGGCCGTCGCGCCGCAGGCTGGGAGCGGCTTCGGCACGTGGTCGCGCCTAGACTTGGGAGGTCAGGGCAGAAGGAGCGACGTGAGCCTCATCGTGCAGAAGTACGGCGGGTCCAGTGTGGGCGACGCCGAGGGCGTCAAGCGCGTCGCCAAGCGGATCGTCGAGACGCGCAAGCGCGGCGACGACGTCGTCGTCGTGGTCTCGGCGATGGGCGACACGACCGACGAGCTCCTCGACCTCGCGCACGCCGTCGTGCCGAGCCTGCCGGCCGGCGGTCGCGAGCTCGACATGCTGCTCACGGCGGGCGAGCGCATCTCGATGGCGCTGCTCGCGATGTCGATCAAGGCCCAGGGCGCCGAGGCCGTCTCCTTCACCGGCAGCCAGGCCGGCATGCTCACCGACGACCGGCACGGCGCCGCTCGCATCGTCTCCGTCACGCCCGGGCGGGTGCGCGACGCCCTCGACAAGGGGCAGATCGCGATCGTGCAGGGCTTCGCGGGCTTCAACAAGGTCACGGGCGACATCACGACCCTCGGCCGCGGCGGCTCCGACACCTCCGCCGTCGCGCTCGCCGCAGCGCTCGGGGCCGACGTGTGCGAGATCTACACCGACGTCGACGGGGTCTTCTCCGCCGACCCCCGCATCGTGCCGCTCGCCCGGCGCATCCCCCGCATCATGAGCGAGGAGATGCTCGAGATGGCGGCGGGCGGCGCCAAGGTGCTGCACATCCGCAGCGTCGAGTACGCCCGGCGCCACGGCGTCACCCTGCACGTGCGCTCCTCGTTCACGAACGACGAGGGCACGATCGTGTACGACCCAGAGAGAGTGGGGGCTCACATGGAAGAGCCGATGATCGTGGGCGTCGCCCACGACCTGTCCGAGGCGAAGGTCACCGTCGTCGGGACGCCCGACGTGCCCGGCACCGCGGCGCGCATCTTCACGATCGTCGCCGAGACGGGCGCCAACATCGACATGATCGTGCAGAACGTGTCGGAGGCCGCCACGGGCCGCACCGACATCTCCTTCACGCTGCCGAAGGAGGAGGCGGGCGCCGTGCTCGACGCCCTCGAGGCGCACCGCGAGTCGGTCGGCTTCGAGCAGCTGCACTACGACGACCAGATCGGCAAGCTCGCGCTCGTCGGTGCCGGCATGCGCACGAACGCGGGCGTCTCCGCGCGCCTGTTCAAGGCGCTCTCGGACGCCAACATCAACATCGAGATGATCTCGACCTCCGAGATCCGCATCTCGGTCGTCACGCGCGCCGACCAGCTCATCGACGCCGTGCGCGTCGTGCACTCCGCCTTCGAGCTCGACGCCGCCGAGGCGGCCGTCGTGCACGCCGGGACCGGGCGATGATCCGCGCGCTGCGCGAGGAGGCGGGCGCCGCGCGGCCCGTGCGCCTCGGCGTCGTGGGCGCGACCGGCCAGGTCGGGAGCGTCGTGCTGCGGCTGCTCGCCGACCGCGACGTCGCGATCGAGGAGCTCCGGCTGTTCGCCTCCGCGCGCTCCGCGGGTCGCACGATCGAGTTCCGCGACCAGCAGATCACCGTCGAGGATGCCGACGCCGCCGACCCCAGCGGGCTCGACATCGCGATCTTCTCGGCGGGCGGCGCGACCTCGCGCCGGCTCGCGCCGAGGTTCGCCGAGGCGGGCGTCATCGTGATCGACAACTCGTCGGCCTGGCGCATGGACCCGGAGGTGCCGCTCGTGGTCTCCGAGGTCAACCCGCACGCGATCACCGATGCCGTCAAGGGCATCATCGCCAACCCGAACTGCACGACGATGGCCGCGATGCCGGTGCTGAAGCCCCTCGACGTCGCGTCGGGTCTCGTGCGCCTCGTCGTCGCGACCTACCAGGCGGTCTCGGGCTCCGGCCTCGCGGGCGTCGACGAGCTGCGCGGCCAGCTCGAGCAGGCCTCGACGCAGCAGCCCGAGCGGCTCACGCACGACGGCGGCGCCGTGCGGTTCGACGACCCGCAGGTCTACACGCAGCCCATCGCGCACAACGTGCTCCCGCTCGCCGGCTCCATCGTCGACGACGGCTCGGGCGAGACCGATGAGGAGCAGAAGCTGCGCAACGAGTCGCGCAAGATCCTGCAGCGGCCCGAGCTGCGCGTCGCCGGCACGTGCGTGCGCGTGCCCGTCTTCACGGGGCACTCGCTCGCGATCCACGCCGAGTTCGAGCGCGACCTCTCGCCCGAGCAGGCGCGCGAGCTGCTCGCGAGCGCTCCGGGCGTGCAGCTCGTCGACGTCCCGACGCCCCAGCAGGCCGCCGGCGCCGACCCCTCGCTCGTGGGGCGCATCCGCGCCGACCAGTCGGCCGAGCCCGGCAAGGGCCTCGTGCTGTTCGTCTCCAACGACAACCTGCGCAAGGGCGCCGCGCTCAACGCCGTGCAGCTCGCGGAGCTCGTCGCGCAGCGGCTCGACTGACGACCGTGCACAGGAGGGGCGGGACCGATCGGTCCCGCCCCTCCGCTCGTGCTGCGCCGCCTCGCGCCCTCAGGCGGATCGCTCGCCCTCGGCGCCGCCTGTCGGGCGATCCTCGCCCGAGTGCGCGCCCGCAGCGCCGTCCGCCTGCGGCCCTCCGAGGTCGTCGTCCTTCGACGCATCCACCCACTCGGTCGCGAAGTCGCCGCCCCCGCCGGATCGCTGCTCGCGCTGCGGCGCGCCACCGACGCGCGACGCGACCCAGTGCTTCGCGTCGGCGGCCCGCTCGCCGAGCGAGTGCCCGGCGCCCTGCGCCCTGCCGCCGACTCGCTGGGCCCGATCCTTGACCTTGCCAGCCGCGTCGACCAGCCTGTCCTTCGCGTCGTCCAGGATTCCCATCTCCGGCTCCTCTCGCCACGCCGGCGATCTCGTGCCGGCGCGCCAATCGTAGGCCTGCTCGCCTGTGTACCCCGATCGCGGTTCTCGAGGCATGTTCTAGGATCGGGGGGTGACCAAGACGATCGATGTGGCCCTCATCGGCGGAGGCATCATGAGCGCGACGCTCGGCGCCCTCCTGCACCGCCTCGAGCCGTCGTGGTCGATCGAGGTCTTCGAGCGGCTCTCGGAGGTCGGCCTCGAGTCGTCCAACCCCTGGAACAACGCCGGCACGGGGCACGCGGCGCTCTGCGAGCTCAACTACATGCCCGAGGGCCCCGACGGCACGATGACGACCGACAAGGCCGTCGACATCAACGAGCAGTTCCAGCTCTCCCGGCAGCTGTGGGCCACGTTCGTCGAGGACGGCACCCTGCCCGACCCGCGGGGCTTCATCTCGCCCACGCCGCACATGACGTTCGTGTGGGGCGAGGCCAACGTCGACTACCTGCGGCGCCGCTGGGAGCTGCTCAAGGACGAGCCGCTCTTCGCCGGCATCGAGTACAGCGAGGACGCCGAGGTCATCCGCGGCTGGGCTCCCACGCTCATCCCCGGCCGCAAGAAGTCGCAGCCCATCGCTGCGACCCGATCGACCGACGGCACCGACGTCGACTTCGGCGCGCTCACGCGGATGCTGCTGGGCAGGCTCCAGGAGGACGGCGCGGTCGTCCACACCGACGTGACGGTCAAGGGCCTGAAGCGGCTGCCCGACGGCGAGTGGCACCTGCGCCTGCGCCGCGAGGTCGGTCAGACCCCCGGCGAGGTGCGCGCTCGCTTCGTCTTCGTGGGCGCCGGCGGCGGCGCGCTCAAGCTGCTGCAGAAGTCGGGCATCCCGGAGGCGAAGGGCTACGCCGGCTTCCCCATCACGGGCGCCTTCCTGCGCACCGACAACCCCGAGGTCGTCGCGCGCCACACCGCGAAGGTGTACGGCAAGGCGAGCGTCGGCGCGCCGCCGATGTCGGTGCCGCACCTCGACACGCGCGTGGTCGAGGGCGAGACGAGCCTGCTGTTCGGCCCCTACGCGGGGTTCAGCCCGAAGTACCTCAAGACCGGCAGCTACACCGACATGTTCGAGACGATCAAGGGGCACAACCTGTACCCGATGATCCGGGCCGGCCTCGCGAACCTCGATCTCGTGGGCTACCTGCTGGGCGAGGTGTTCGCCTCGCGCAAGCAGCGCCTCGACGCGCTGCGCGAGTTCATGCCCGAGGCGCGGGATGAGGACTGGCGCCTGATCACCGCCGGCCAGCGCGTGCAGGTCATGAAGAAGGACCCGCAGAAGGGCGGCGTGCTGCAGTTCGGCACCGAGGTCGTCACGGGCGCCGACGGCACGATCGCCGGGCTCCTGGGAGCCTCGCCCGGCGCCTCCACCGCGGTCCACATCATGCTCACGATCTTCGAGCGCTGCTTCCCCGAGCGCATGCCGGCATGGCGCCAGACGCTGCGCGAGCTCATCCCGAGCTACGGCACGAAGCTCAACGACGACCCCGAGGCTGCGCGAGCGGCGCTCGCGCGCACGGCGCGCGTGCTGCGGCTCACGGAGGAGCCCGCGCTCGAGGCGGCGCAACCCACAGCGCGCGCGACCGCGTAGGGCGACCGCTCATGACCGCCATCGACGCCGACGCCGGCATCCCCCGCTCGGTCAGCATCGTCGCGAGCGACGCCGTCGGCGCCGCGCTGCGCGACGCGATCGCCGAGGACCCCGCGCTCCGGCTCAGCGCCGTCGCGAGGCGGTTCACCGAGCTCGTCGTCGACGCCGGCTTCCCCGGCGACGTCGTCGTGCTCGCCGAGCCCGCGGGCCGGCAGCTGTTCGCCCACGCCGTCACGGCCGCGGCGGCCGGCGCGCTCGTCGTCGCGCACGCCGACACCGATGACGAGCAGCACGAGGCGCTCGTGAGCATCGGCGCGGTCGTCGTGCCGCTCTCGGAGAGCCCGGCCGCTGTCGCCGGGCGCATCGCGACCGTGCGGCAGCCGCGGCGGCGCGCGCCTCGCCTGCAGCTCGACGAGTCGTGGCGGCGTCCCCGGCTCTCGCCGAGCGAGCGGCGAGCGCTCGCCTACTATGCCCAGGGCCTCACGACCGTGCAGGTCGCCGCCGAGATGGGTGTCGGCTACGAGACGGCCAAGACCTTCCTCCGTCGCGTGCGGGCCAAGTACGCCGCGGTCGACCGCTCGGCCGGCAAGCGCGCCGAGCTCATCACTCGCGCCGAGGAAGACGGAATCCTGTAGCGGTGGCGAAGCTCTACTTCCGCTACGGGGCCATGAACTCGGGCAAGTCGACCGGCCTGCTGCAAGCGGCGTTCAACTACGAGGAGCGCGGGCAGCGCGTGCTGCTCGCGAAGCCCGCGACCGACACCAAGGGCGAGCGCGACGTCGTCTCGCGGCTCGGCGTCACTCGAGAGGTCGACTTCCTCGTCGCGCCGACCGCGTCGGTGCTCGACGCCTTCGAGGCAGCCGCTGCCGCGGAGCCGCGGCCGGTCGCGTGCCTGCTCGTCGACGAGGCGCAGTTCTTCACGCGCCCGCAGGTCGACGAGCTGCTGCGCATCGCCGTCGAGCGCGGCGTTCCCGTGCTCGCCTACGGCATCCGCACCGACTTCCGCACGCACGCCTTCCCGGGCTCCGCTCGGCTGCTCGAGCTCGCACACTCGCTCGAGGAGCTCAAGACCATCTGCCGCTGCGGCCGCAAGGCGATGTTCAACGCCCGCAGGATCGGGACGGCGTTCGTCTTCGACGGCGACCAGGTCGCGATCGACGGCGAGACCGTCACCTACGAGTCGCTGTGCGCCACGTGCTACCTGCAGGAGTCGGGCGGCCGGCTCGGCTGACCGGCCGCCCGCATCGCGTCAGCTGATGAATCCGTCGGTGCACGTGATGACGTGGCTGAGGTCCTTGCCGGAGCTGTGCTCGTAGGTCATCCCCTCGACGGGCCACCGGATCACGTCGTTCGCGCTCGAGCCGGAACCCGCCTTGAGCACGAGCAGCGTGTACTGCTCACCCCAGGGCAGCTCGGGGAGCGTGACGCTGCCGACGCCGTCGGGCAGCTCGACCTTGCTGCAGTCGCCGTAGCCGAGGCCCTCCCAGTAGGAGGTGTGGTTCATGGCCGCCCAATCCGGGGGAGCGGCCTGCGCGGGCGCCGCGAGGCCGACGATGGCGAGACCGGCGACGGCGGTCGCGGCGAGCAGCTGCTTCTGCATGATGACTCCTGTGCGTCGAAGCGGTGCTCCGCAGCACCGAGCTCGACGTGGATGCCGAGCGCAGGCGGCCGCTTCGGTAACAGTGTTCGGGAATGCCGTCGGCCGCGCAAGGGCGCGGGGGAACGTTGCGCCTCTGCTGAGCGCGCGAAGAGGCCCCTCCCGGAGGAGGGGCCTCTCTCGTGGTCGGGGTGACAGGATTTGAACCTGCGACCTCGTCGTCCCGAACGACGCGCGCTACCAAGCTGCGCCACACCCCGTGGTGCGCACCGGATGCGGGATCCGCACCGTGCAACCTCGCCAGTCTACCCGATGGTGCGGGGCAGCAGCGACACGGCGACGGCCTCCGGGGGAGTGCCGAGCCGGATCGGCGCGTAGATCGACGAGCCGATGCCCTGCGACACGTTGAGCGGCACCGAGCGTCCCTCGTGCGTCCACTCGCTGAGCCCCGACGCCTGCGCGCGCGGGATGTCGCAGTTGGTGACGATCGCCCGGCCGCCGGGTACGCGCACCTGGCCGCCGTGCGTGTGGCCCGCGAGGATCGCATCCGCCCCGAGGTCGACGAAGGCGTCGAGGATCCGGCGATACGGCGCGTGCGTGACGCCGAGCGTCACGCCGGGCTCCGCGGCGAGCGCCTTGCGCATCCGCGACAGCGCCGCCTCGGTCTCGTCGAGCCGGTCCCAGTGGCGGTGCGGGTCGGCGACGCCGAAGCCCGCGACGGTCGTGCCGCGCACCTCGATCGCGCGCGCGGCGTTGTTGAGGTCGAGCCACCCGAGCTCCTCGTAGGCCCGCTCGAGGCCCGCGGTGTCGAGGCGGTGCGCGCGCGATCCGCTCTCGAGCTTCGAGGGACCGGCGAGGTAGCGGAACGGGTTCTTGAGCTCCGGGCCGAACACGTCGTTCGAGCCGTGCACGAAGAAGCCCGGGACGCCCCGGAAGGCGCGCAGCGCATCCGCGAGCACCGGGAGGGCGGCGTGGTGCCCGAGGCTGTCGCCCGTGTTGACGATGAGGTCGGGCTCGAGCGTCGTGAGCCCCTCGAGCCAGTCGACCTTCCCGGCCTGCCACGGCGCGAGGTGGATGTCGGCCAGGTGCAGGATCGTGATCGGCCGCGCGCCGGTCGGCAGGATGCGCAGCGACTCGGTGCGCACGCGGAACGCCCGGGGCTCGACCGCTGTCGCGTACGCGGCGACCGCGGCGCCCGCGGCGAGCACGCCGCCGGCGAGGGCTCCGAGCGCCCTCGCGCTAGCAGCCAGGATCGCCTCCGCCGGAGTTCGTGCCCACGACGACCGAGATCGGGTCGCCTGGCGCGCCCGGCGTGTCGGGGAACGGGTTCTGCGCGAGCACCGTGCAGAGGTTGGCCTCGCCGTGGTCCTGCCACGTGATCTGCATCAGGTCGGGGTCGAAGCCCGCCCCCGCGAGCGCCGCCCTCGCGGCGTCGAGCGGCTGCGCGACGAGGTCGGGCCAGGTCTGCGCGCCGTCGTCGGGGGCGGCCGTCTCCTCGGGCTGCGGCGACTGCGCGGCGAGCTGCCCGTTCGACGGGTAGAGGATGATCGGCGTCTGCGTCGTGACGAGCGAGCCGGCGCCGGGCGCGGTGTACTCGACGAGCCCCTCCGCCTGCATGCCCTCGATCGCGTCGGCGACCTGCACCTCGAAGCCCTCGCCCTCGAGCGCTGCGCGCGCCTCGTCGATGCTCATGCCCGAGACGTCCCGCAGCTCGCTCGCGTTGCCGAGGAGCGTGTCCTGATCGGGCGTGAGGAACTGGCCCCCGGGGTAGCGCTCGATCGCCGACGCCATGGCGGAGGAGAAGATCGACGAACGCACGTTCCAGCGGCCCATCTGGTTGAGGTCCTGGTTGCCGCGGATGTTGCCCACCCACACCGAGGTCGCGACCGTCGGGCTCGCGCCGTTGACCCACGTCTGCACGACGCCGTTCGTCGTGCCCGTCTTCGAGATGACCGGCGTCGTCCCCGGCGGGTTGTTGAGCGGGTTGCGCTCGGTCACCTCGGTGAGCACGTGCTGCATCACCGACGCCACCTCGGGCGAGATCGCCTGGTTGCAGTCCTGCCCGGGCGGGGCGACCTCCGAGCCGTCGCGCGCGACGATGCGGTCGATCGCGATCGGCTCGCAGTGGATGCCGCCGTTGGCGACCGTGGCGAAGGCCTCGGCCATGCCCATGGGCGTGACGTTCCACGAGCCGCCGATGACGGCGGCGGGGAACGGGACCATCGCCTCGCCGTCGGCGCGCTCGACGCCCATGGCCTCGGCCGTCGCCATGATGTCGCACAGGTCGACCTGGCTCGCCATCCGCAGGGTGCCGGTGTTGACCGAGTTCACCATGATCTCGGTCGGGGTCATCCGCGCGTACTGGCTGCCCTCGTTGTTCTGGGGCTTCCAGGATCCGATCACGGTCGCGCCGGGGTCGCACGAGGCGGTGAACTCGCCGTTCGTCCACTCCTCGGCGGTCGCGTCGACCTGCTCGCGCACGGAGTGGCCGTCGATGATCCACTGCGCGAGCGTGAAGATCTTGAAGCCCGATCCGGGCTGGAAGCCGCCGGATCGCCCGTGCTGGTAGTCGGCGTTGAAGTTGACGCTCGTCGCGGTGGGCGGTGCGTCGTCGGCGTTGTAGTAGTCCTTGTTCTGCACCATCGTCAGGATGCGACCGGTGCCGACCTCGAGCTGCGTGACCGCGGCGCCCGACTGCCAGCGCGTCTCGGTGTTCGGCGCGAGCTCGTCGACGGTCGCCTGCACGGCGTCGTTGAGCTCGAGGTCGATCGAGGTGTAGATGCGGTAGCCGCCCTGCGAGAGGGCGAGCGCGTTGTCCTCGGCGGTCGCGCCGAGGATGTGGTGGC
Source organism: Agrococcus sp. (assembly GCA_031179215.1). Lineage (GTDB taxonomy): Bacteria > Actinomycetota > Actinomycetes > Actinomycetales > Microbacteriaceae > Agrococcus. The sequence goes on along the minus strand of JAPSIA010000034.1, from coordinate 1,746 downwards.
CGTCGACCTGGTCGTTGGCGAGCACGCGCTGCACGTAGTCGCAGAAGAAGCGCGCCGAGTCGTAGCCGGCGATGCAGCCGTTGCGCGCGGGCTGCAGGTTGACGAAGCTCTCGTCGACCGGCGTCGCGAGCGCCTCGTCCCGCTCCTGGGCCGTGATGTAGCCGTCGTCGGCCATGCGGTTGATGATGAAGTCGCGCCGCTCCTGGTTGCGGGGCCAGTTGTCGGCCTCGAAGAGGTTGCGGATCGAGGGGTTCTGCACCGTCGCGATGAGCGCCGCGGACTCGGCGACCGTGAGCTCGGACGCCGCCTTGCCGAAGATGCGCTGCGCGCCCGACTCGATGCCGTAGACGTTCCCGCCGAAGTTGGCGATGTTGAGGTACGCGAGCACGATCTCGTTCTTCGTGTACCGCTGCTCGAGGCCGATCGCGAGCCGCATCTCGGCGAGCTTGCGCTGGTACGACTCGGTGTACTGCGCGTCGCAGATCGCCTGCGCCTCCTCGTCCTCCGAGAGGCACGCCTCGATCGCGATCTGCATGCGCACGAGCTGCATCGTGAGGGTCGATGCGCCGGAGTCTCCGCCGACGCCCAGCTGCGACATCGCCGCGCGCGCGACCGACGGCGCGTCGACCCCGCCGTGGCTGTAGTAGCGGCGATCCTCACCGGCGACGAGCGCGTTGACGGCGCTCGCCGGCACATCCGCCCACTCGAGCACCTGGCGATCCTGCGCGTAGAACTGCGCGATCTCCACCGGCTGCCCGTCGCGCATGCCGTAGATGCGGTTGCGCTCCGCCTGCTGGTTGATCTGGGCGTAGGACGGCAGGCTCTCGAAGAGGTCGAGGCCGCTGTTCGCGGTGCTGGAGGCGACTGCGAGAGCAGGCGTCAGCGTCGCCGAGACGAGGATCCCGGCGATGACGCTGAAGCCGAGGAGCCCGAGGAACGAGCCGAGCAGGCTTCCTGGCTTGTGTCGTGATGCGGCCATAGCATACGAGGGTACGGGAACATCCTATGAGAGCAGGGGACGACAGACGATGGCAAGGACCACTTGGGAGTACGCGACGACGCCGCTGCTCATCCACCGCGAGACCGCGATCCTCAACACGTGGGGCGGCGACGGCTGGGAGCTCGTGCACGTCGCGAACGGACCCGAGGGCGGGCTCGTCGCGTTCCTGAAGCGCCCGATCGAGTCGGCGGAGCAGGCGTGAGCGTCGCGGACCGGCTCGCCGAGCTCGGCATCGCGCTGCCGGCGGTCGTGCCTCCCGTCGCGTCCTACGTGCCGGCCGTCTCGCACGGCGGCTTCGTCTACACCTCCGGGCAGCTGCCGATGGTCGACGGCGCGATGCCGCACCTCGGCAAGGTCGGCGGCGACGTCTCGCCCGAGGACGCGAAGGCCGACGCTCGGCAGTGCGCGCTCAACGCGCTCGCCGCGATCGAGGCAGAGATCGGCTCGCTCGAGCGCATCACGCGCATCGTCAAGGTCGTCGGATTCGTCGCCTCGGCCGAGGGCTTCCAGGGCCAGCCGGGCGTCATCAACGGCGCGAGCGACGTGCTCGGCGAGATCTTCGGCGACGCGGGCAAGCACGCCCGCAGCGCCGTGGGCGTCGCGGAGCTGCCCCTCGGCGCGCCCGTCGAGGTCGAGCTCGTCGTCGCGTTCGCCTAGCCGCGCCGGCGGCGCTGCGCTCGCGGCGCCCCCTGCCCTCGGCGGGGCGGCGCCGCGAGCGCTCGTGGCGGCGGCGCCGCCGCGCTCGC
>JAPSIA010000122.1 GCA_031179215.1 Agrococcus sp. | reverse complement strand
TGCGGCTGCTCGAGCAGCACGTCGGTCAGGCGGTCGTGCCCATCTTCGCGCCGCTCATCGCCGACGACGCGGCGACGGCCACGGTGTTCCGGCGCCAGTCCGAGATCGCCCGCGCGCTCGCGATGCACGACCGCGTCACGACCGCGGTGATGTCGTTCGGCAGCTGGGACGCCTCGGTGTCGCAGCTCGCCAGAGCGACCGAGCCGAGCATCCGCGCCCAGCTCGCCGAGCGCGGCGTCGTCGCCGAGATCGGCGTGACGCTCATCGACGTCCAGGGTCGAGAGGTCGCTCCCGACTTCTCCGAGCGCTGCGTCGCGGTCACCTCGGACCAGCTCCGCGCGATCCCGCGCGTCGTCGGCGTCGCAGCGGGTGCGGCGAAGGGCATCGCCGCCGTCGCGCTCGCGCGAGCGGGACTCGTCACCGAGCTCGTCGTCGACGCCGAGCTCGCGGACGAGGCGATCCGCATCGCCGAGGACGCCCCCGGCGCATGACCGTCGTCGCGGCGTCGCTGTGGTCGGTGCCCGCGGCATCGCTCGCCGCCGAAGCCGCGCGCCTGGCCGCCGCCGGCGTCTCGAGGTTCCACTGGGACTTCGCCGACGGCTCGATGAGCCGCGCCGGCGGCTTCGACGAGCCGCGCGCGCGAGCCCTCCAGCCGCCGGGCGCCTCCGCGGAGGCGCACCTCATGCAGCGCGATCCGCGGCCGCGCATCGCGGCATGGGCATCGTGGTGCGCGTCGGTCGCGGTCCACGCGGGCCAGCCGCACTGGCGCGAGGCGCTCGAGCTCGTCGCCGCCGCCGGCGCCCTGCCGGTGCTCGCGGTGACCGACGCCGAGCAGCTCGCGGCGGCGCCCGCCGACTGGGGCGTGCTCGTGATGTCGATCGTGCCGGGCGAGGCAGGCGGCAGCTTCGACGCGCGCAGCTACGACCTCGTCGCCGCGGCCGCCGCTCGCGGCCACCGGCACATCGGCGTCGACGGCAGCATGACGCCCGAGCGGGCGCGTCGGTTCGCGAGCCTGGGGGCGACCACCCTCGTCAGCGGCAGCGGCCTCGTCGGTGCGGCCGACGTCGCCGCGTGGCTGCGCGCAGCGATGCCGTGAGGCGGCGGCCCGGCGGGCTCAGCGCCGCGCGCGGGCGGGCTGCAGGTCGGCGCGCTCCCGGTACGCGGCGCGGATCTGCGGCACGTGCTCGACGCCGTCGAGCCGATGGCTCGCGACCTCCCACCTCGGTCGCTCGCCCGTCAGCGCCCACGAGGCCTGCACCGCAGCGCCTGCGGCGACGTACTCGCCCGGCTGCGGCACCTCGACGGGGACGTCGAGGACCTGCGCCGCGATCGTCGCGACCGCCGCGCTCTGCGCCGCACCGCCGACGAGGAGCGCCCGCTGCGCCGGGATCCCGAGCGAGCGGATCGCGTCCACCCCGTCCGCGAGGCCGCACAGCATCCCCTCGATCGCCGCGCGCGCGACGTGCGGCCGCCGCATCGTCGCGAGCGTCAGGCCGCTGAGCGTCGCGGTCGCGTCGGGCAGGTTCGGCGTCCGCTCACCCTCGAAGTACGGCACGAGGACGAGGCCGTCGGCGGCCGGCGGCGCCTCGAGCGCGAGCCTGGACAGCTCGGCGTGGTCGACCCCCAGCAGCGCCGCGGTCGCGTCGAGCACGCGGGCGGCGTTGAGCGTCGCGACGAGCGGGAGGAACCCGCCGTCGGCGGAGGCGAAGCCGGCGACGGTGCCCGCGGCGTCGGCCGTGGGGGCGTCGCTGACGGCGAAGACCGTGCCGCTCGTGCCGATCGACACGACGAGGTCGCCCGCGCTCGCATCCAGGCCGAGCGCGGCGGAGGCGTTGTCGCCCGCGCCCGCGCCCACCACGATCCCGGCAGGGACACCCGGCACGGAGCCGTCGGTGATGCCCGCCCTGCCGTCGGGCGGCAGCACGGTGGGCAGCACCGCGCTACGGCCGAGGGCGAGCTCGAGCAGCTCCCGGTCCCACGCGCCGGTCGTCGGGCTCCAGTACGACGTGCCGGAGGCCTCGGAGCGATCGGTGACGAGCGCGTCGAGGCGCGGCCGCGCCGGGCCGAAGCCGAGCAGGCGCCACGTCAGCCAGTCGTGCGGCAGCGCGACCGCGGCGACCCGCGCCGCGGCGTCGGGCTCGGCGTCGCGGAGCCATCGGAGCTTGGTCGCCGTGAACGAGGCGACCGGCACGCTGCCGGTGCGCTCGGCGAACGCCGATCGACCGAGCTCGTCGATGAGCGCCGCGGCGGCCCCCGCCGAGCGCGTGTCGTTCCACAGCAGCGCGGGCCGGATGACCGCCCCGTGCTCGTCGAGCACGACCATGCCGTGCTGCTGGCCCGCGATCGAGATCGCCGAGACGCCCTCGAGCCCGCCCGCGTCGTCGAGCGCGGCGAGGAGCGCGGCCCACCAGGCCTCGGGATCGACCTCGGTGCCGGTCGGATGCGTCGCTCGGCCCTGCCTGACGACCCGGCCCGTGTCGGTGCGGATGATGACCTTGCAGGACTGGGTGGAGGAGTCGACGCCCGCGATGAGCGTCATGCGCGTCGCAGGCCGGCTCGGTGGGAGACGGGCATCGGCGGTGTCGACACGGCAGCTCCTCTCGCGCAGACTGCGTCCGGCCATCAACCTACCAAGCGGCGCGTGCGCGACGCGCCCAGTAGCCTCGAGCCATGACCGCTGGGCGAGATCCGCGAGCGCGCGGCGGCGTGCTCGTCGTCGGCTCGATCAACGCCGACCTGACGGCGTACTCGAGCCGCCTGCCGCGGCCGGGCGAGACCTTCGCGGGCGACGCCTTCGCGCTCGGGCTCGGCGGCAAGGGCGCGAACCAGGCGGTCGCCGTCGCGGGCGCCGGCGCCGCGGCGCACATGGTGGGATGCGTCGGCGACGACGAGTTCGCACGGCTCGTCACGTCGAGCCTGTCGTCGGCGGGGGTGCGCCTGGAGCACGTGCGCGCCGTGCCGGACCACACGGGCATCGCCCACATCCGCGTCGCCGGCGGCGAGAACGACATCGTCATCGTGCCCGGCGCGAACGCCGCCCTCGACGAGGCGCAGCTCGACGGGGCGTTCGCGGCGCTCGACGACGAGGTCTCGGTGCTGCTCACGCAGCTCGAGACGCCGCTGCCGATCACGATCGCGGCGGCGAGCCGCGCACGAGCGGCAGGCATGCGCGTCATCCTCGACCCCGCGCCCGCTCGCGAGCTGCCCGAGGAGCTCTGGCCGCTCGTCGACATCGTGAAGCCCAACGAGACCGAGGCGGCGCTGCTGACCGGCGTCGCGGTCGACGACCCCGGCTCCGCGGCCCGCGCGGGGCGCTGGTTCCTCGAGCGCGGCGCCGGTGCTGCGATCGTGACGCTGGCGGGGGCCGGCAGCGTGCTCGTGACGGCGGACGGGGTGCGCGAGCACCCGGCGCTCCGGGTCGAGGCCGTCGACACGACGGCCGCCGGCGACGCCTTCGCGGGCCACCTCGCCGCATCCATCGCCCTGGGCCTCGACCTCGACGACGCCATCGCGCGCGCGAGCGCCGCGGGCGCGATCACCGTCACGCGCCGAGGCGCAGCCGCGAGCCTCGCGAGCGCCGTCGAGGTCGACGCGCTCCTGGCGCGCTGAGCCGGTCGCCGATCAGGCGGAGTCGGCGAGCGCCTCGCGAGCCGGCACGCGCTCCCACGGGGCGGGGATCGGGAAGTACGCCTGCAGGAAGTCGGTGACGGCGCGGTTGCGCTCCTCGGTCGACAGCTCCGGGTGGCTGCCGTCGTTGAGGCAGAACATGTCCTGGTCGCGCTTGCGCAGCAGTCGGTCCATCGCGGGGATCGCCTTGCGCAGCGTCGTCTCGACGTACTGCACGCGCGCGGTCGTCTGCTGCACCGCTCGCCCGGTCATGAGCGCGTAGTAGTGGTAGAGCGAGTTCGTCACCGAGATGTCGGTCGAGGAGCGGAAGCGTGCGGCGGCGGTGCGGCGGAAGTCCTCCGGGAACGCCTGCTCGAGCTCGCGCAGCACGCTCCGCCGCAGCGGCGCCGCGCAGTGCTCGAGGTGCCGCGTCGTGATGGCGCCGAACCGCTCGCGCAGCAGCCGCCGGTTCGTGCGCGCCGCGTTGTCGTGGCCGGAGCGGCGCGGGTCGGCCTCGCCGAGCCCGATGCGCGTCGTCGCCTCGACGAACTTGCTGATGCCGCCCGGCGAGAAGAAGACGTCGGGCCCGAGCGGGCGACCGAAGAACATGTCGTCGTTGGAGTAGAGGAAGTGCTCGCTGAGCCCCTCGATGTGGTGCAGCTGCGCCTCGACCGCGTGCGAGTTGTGCGTCGGCAGCACCGACGGGTCGGCGAACATCTCCTCGGCGCGCACGATCGTGACCTTCGGGTGCTCGGCGAGCCACTCGGGCGCCGGGGAGTCGGTGGCGATGAAGATGCGCCGCACCCACGGTGCGTACATGTGCACGGACCGCAGCGCGTACTTGAGCTCGTCGATCTGCCGGTAGCGCGCCTCGGAGTCGTCGCCCTCGCCGACGACGTAGGCCTGCATGCGCTTGGCGCGCTCGCGCTGGAACTCGCTGTTCGAGCCGTCGACCCACGAGAAGACCATGTCGATGTCGAAGGTGACGTCGCTCGCGAGCGGCTCCCACATGTGCTGGATCGTCTGCCACTCGCGCCCGTAGCGGTGCACGGTGTCGACGACCGCCTCGTGGCGCGGCATGGTGGTGCGCATGAGCGCGTTCGGCAGCGGCGCGACGAGGGTCTCCTCGCCGAAGCGCCACAGCTCCAGCTGCACGGCGGTCTCCGGTCCGTACCGCAGGCGACCGGCCGGCTCGACGCGCGGCCGGTAGATCCGCATGGCCGATGCCTTCTTGTGGCCCGCGAGCCGGCCGTCGGCGAGCAGCGCCGGCTCGCGGCTCGCGGCCTTCTTCGGCGCGATCGCCTCGGCGTAGAAGGGCTCGTCGGCGAAGGCTGCCGCGAGCGCCGCGGCGAGCTCCTTCCGCTTGGCGCGGTCGACGGCGACGATGGGCTTGCCGGCGTCGTCGCGCACGAGCAGGCACGGGATGCCCGCCTCGTCGAGCGCGGTGCCGATCGCGAGCAGATCCTCGATCATCGACTCGTGCGGCGTCATGTGGCCGTTCGTGAGCGCGTAGCGGCCCTTGCGCATGACGATGTCGGGGCGGTCGAAGCGGCTGAAGCGGCCGCCGGAGGCCACGAGCACCGGCTCGGGCGCATTCGAGACCCGGA
>JAPSIA010000121.1 GCA_031179215.1 Agrococcus sp. | reverse complement strand
GCTACGGCGGCGGCTGGTCGGACGAGTGGGACGCGAGCGCGATCACGAGCGACGCGACGGTCGAGGCCGTGCAGTTCGCGCAGGACGCGGTGCAGGACGGCTGGGCGAACGTCTCGAGCGGCTCGCCCGCCGATGACTTCGCGGCTGGCGCGACGAGCCAGTTCATCGGCTCGACCGGCTCCCTCGGCGGCGTGACCGAGACCGCCGGCTTCGAGGTCGGCGTCGCGTTCCTCCCCGGCGGCCCCGTCGAGCAGGAGCTCGTCGTGCCGACCGGCGGCGCCGGCATCGCCATCTCCGCGGCCTCGACCCCCGAGGAGCAGCTCGCCGCGGCGATGCTCGCCGACCACCTCACGAGCGCCGAGAACACCGTGACGTTCTCGGCCGGCACGGGCTACATGCCCGTGCGCTCCGACGCCGACGCGAGCGCGCTCTACGCCGAGAACCCGAACTTCGAGGTCGCGGTCGAGCAGCTCGAGACCCGCACGCGCACGCAGGACTACATGCGCGTGTTCCTGCCTGGCGGCGACCTGACGCTCGCGACGGGGCTGCAGCGCATCCTCACGAGCGACGTCGACGTGGCCGAGGAGCTCGCCTCGATGCAGGCCGAGCTCGAGGGCCTGTACGAGAACGACCTCCGGCCGCAGCTCGAGGGCTGATCCGCAACTCCTGAAGGAAGACGGCAACACCATGGTCAACGTCTCGCTGCACGACGTCACCCTCACCTACCCGGGCGCCTCCAGGCCCTCGATCGACGCGATCGACCTCGAGATCGAGCACGGAGAGTTCCTCGTGCTCGTGGGCCCCTCGGGGTGCGGCAAGTCGACGACGCTGCGCGCGCTCGCCGGTCTCGAGTTCCCTGACGCGGGGAGCATCGCGTTCGGCGACCGCGACGTCACCGGCATCGACGGCAGCCAGCGCGACGTCGCCATGGTGTTCCAGAGCTACGCGCTCTACCCGCACATGACGGTGGCCGGCAACATCGAGTTCTCGCTGAAGAACGCGAAGGTGCCGGCCACCGAGCGGAAGCGGCTCGTCGCCGAGGCGGCGGAGCTGCTCGAGCTCGACGAGCTGCTCGATCGCAAGCCCCGCGAGCTCTCGGGCGGCCAGCGCCAGCGCGTCGCGATGGGCCGCGCGATCGTGCGCCGGCCGTCCGTGTTCCTCATGGACGAGCCGCTCTCGAACCTGGACGCCAAGCTGCGCGTGCAGACGCGGGGGCAGATCGCCGCCCTGCAGCGCAAGCTCGACGTCACGACCGTCTACGTCACCCACGACCAGACCGAGGCGATGACGATGGGCGACCGCGTCGTCGTCATGAACCAGGGCCGCATCGAGCAGATCGGCACGCCGCGCGAGCTCTACGACGAGCCGGAGACGCTCTTCGTCGCGGGCTTCATCGGCTCGCCCCAGATGAACCTCGTCGAGGGCTCGTGGTCGGATGCGGAGGGCGCGAGGGTGGGCGACCTCGCCCTGCCGTTCCGCAGCGCCGTCGAGCACTCGGCGACGCGGCTCACCTACGGCATCCGCCCGGAGGACCTCGAGCTCGTCGCGCACCCGGCACCGGATGCCCCGCTCGTGCGCATCGACGTCGAGCTCGTGGAGGAGCTCGGCTCCGACACCTACGTGTACGGCTCGGGGCACGGCGCGCGCTGGACCGCGCGGCTGCCGAAGGGGTCGCGCCCCGAGCGGGGCGACCTGCTCGCGTTCGCGGTGCGCGAGTCGAGCGTGATCGCCTTCGACCCGTCCACGGGGCACCGCGTCCGGTAGCGCGCCGACCGGCCCGCGTCGCGCGCGGCGGGGATCGCTGGGAGGATGGCGGCGTGCAGCGGGTCGGGTCGGCGCTCGTCGCCCAGGCCGGCGGCGACCGCGCGGCGGGGCTCGCGCTCGTGCGCGCGCTCGTCGCCGCGATCGCGGGCGTCGACGCGCACGACGTGCGCATCGCGCAGCGGTGCCCCGACTGCGGCGGACCCCACGGGCGCCCCGTGGTCATGGAGCCGCCCGTGGCGCGGAGGATCGGCGTCTCGCTCGCGCACGCGGCCGATGCGCACGTCGCCGCCGCGGTCGCGGATGCGCGCATCGGCGTCGACGCGGAGGCGCGCGCCGTGGCGCCCGATCGCGAGGCGGCCGTGCGAGCGCTGCTCGAGCACGACGGGCCGGATGCGCTGCGGCAGTGGACGCGGATCGAGGCCGTGCTCAAGGCCGACGGCCGGGGCCTGCGGGTGGAGCCCTCGACCGTCGTGCTCGAGGAGACCGCCGACGGCATCACCGCAGCGGTACCGGGATCGTCCCGTCGCTACGCCGTGCTCGAGTGCGCGCTCGATCCCGAGCTCGTCGTGAGCGTCGCGATCGAGCGGGAGCCGCGCCGCGGGGCCTAGCGCCGATGCCGCGGGGCCGAGCCGCCCGCGCGCGAGCCCGACGCCGGCAGCGGCGGCAGCGCCGTCTCGAGCAGCCACGCGTCGAGCAGCGCGTCGAGCGGCGCGGGAGCGAGCGCGTTCGCGAGCCGCCGGAAGTCGGCGGTCGTCGCCGTCGCGTGGGCGTGCTGCGCCGTCCAGTCGTGCAGCAGGGCGAAGAAGCGAACGTCGCCGAGCGTGAGCCGCAGGGCGTGCGCGAGCAGCGCGCCGCGCTTGTAGACGCGGTCGTCGAACATGTGCTCCGGCCCCGGGTCGCCGAGCACGATGTCCTGCGGCAGCGCCCGCAAGCGGCGGTGGTGGATGCGAGCGAGCTCGTCGGTCGACTGCCGGCCCGCGGCCTCCGACCAGAGCCACTCCGCATAGCACGCGAGGCCCTCGTTGAGCCAGATGTGCTGCCACCCCGCGACGCCGACGCTGTTGCCGAACCACTGGTGCGCGAGCTCGTGCGCGATGAGCCGCTCCTCGCCGCCCTTGCCGTCGATGAGGTTGGCGCCGAAGACCGCACCCGCGTGCGACTCGAGCGGGATCTCGAGGTCGTCGGGCGTCACGACGACGGTGTAGTCGTCGAAGGGGTAGGGCCCGAAGCGCTCGACGAAGCACGCGAGCATCTCGGGCAGCGGCGCGAGGTCGGCGGTGACGCGGCGCTCGAGCGCGGGCGGGTGCCAAGCGACGACCTGGATGCCGTCGTGCACGCTCGCGCGGCGCAGGTAGCGGCCGATCTGCACGGTCGTGAGGTAGGTCGCGACCGGCACGCGCGACTCGAAGGTGCGCGTCGAGCGCCCCGACCCCGCCGACTCCTCGACGAGCGAGCCCGTCGCGACGACCCGATAGGGCTGCTCCGCCGAGACGCGGATGCGGTGGGTCGCCTTGTTCGAGGGGCGGTCGTTGCACGGGTACCACGTGGGCGCGCCCGTGGGCTGCGACGCGACGATGACGCCGTCCTCGAGCTCCTCCCAGCCCACGAGGCCCCACGGCGAGCGGCGCGGCGCGGGGGAACCCGCGTAGGAGATCTCGAGCTCGAAGCGCTGCCCCGCGGGGATGGGAGCCGTGGGCTTGACCGTGAGCCGCCCCGGTCGCTGGGCGTGCTGCGCGCGCCGCTCGCCGTCGAGGCGCACCTTGCTCGCGCGGAGGCCGACGAGGTCGAGCGCGATCGCCGTCAGGTCGCGCTCGGCGACGCCGCTGATGCGGGCGACGCCGTCGAGCCGGTTCGTCGCGACGCGGTAGTCGATCTCGAGGTCGTAGTGCAGCGCGCGCCACGCGAGATCGCCCGAGGTCGGCGCGTAGGGCTCGCCGCCCGTGGGCGGCGCGGCCGGCGACGCGCTCAACGGCTCACCGCGTGGTAGTCGGCCACGTGCACCTCGCGCCACGGCCCGATCGGGTTGCCGCTCCAGCGGCTGCGATCGGGCACGAGCTCGCCGCGCATCACGAGCGACGCGGGGCCCACCGTCGCGTGCTCGCCGATGCGGGCGGCGGGCAGGATGACGCTGTGCGGGCCGAGGGTCGCGCCGTGCTCGAGCGTGACGGCGTCGATCGACATCATGCGGTCGTGGAAGAGATGGGTCTGGACGACGCAGCCGCGGTTGACGGCGGAGGCGTCGCCGAGGGTCACGAGGTCGGCCTCTGGGAGCCAGTAACTCTCGCACCAGACGCCGCTGCCGATGCGCGCGCCGAGGCTCCGCAGCCACCACACGAGGGCGGGGCTGCCGGCGGCGGCGTGCGCGAACCAGGGCGCGGCGACCATCTCGACGAAGGTGTCGGCGACCTCGCTGCGCCACACGAACGACGACCACAGCGGCGTCTCGGCCGCGCGGATGCGTCCGACCAGCAGCCACTTCGCCGCCGTGCTCACGCCCGCGGCGGCCGCGCCGGCCGCGAGCATGACGACGCCCGACGCGAGCGCCGCGGGGAGCCAGCCCCACGCATCCGCGAGCCAGGCGAGCGCGAGCATGACGTGCACGCCGATCGCGCACGTCACGACGACCGGCACGAAGCGGCACAGCTCCCACAGCGCCCGGGCCAGGCGCAGGCGCGCGGGCGGCGCGAAGGTGCGCGCGGCGTCGACCTCGACGGGCGTGCGCCGCAGCCGCACCGGCGGGGAGCCGAGCCACGACGAGCCCTTCTTCGACTTGCGGGGCGCGGCCGAGAGCACCCCGACGAGCGCGTCGTTCGGGATGCGGTTGCCCGCCGCCGCCATGCCCGAGTTGCCGAGGAACGCGCGCTCGCCGATCTCGGCGTGGGCGACGCGCACCCAGCCGCCGCCGAGCTCGTACGAGGCGACGAGGGTGTCGTCGGCGAGGAAGGCGCCCGAGTGCACCGTCGCCATCTTCGGGATGAGCAGCACGGTCGAGATCTCGACGTCGCGGCCGACCCGCGCGCCGAGCACGCGCAGCCACGCGGGCGTCAGGAGCGACGCGTAGAGCGGGAACAGGATCGTGCGCGCGAGGTCGAGCACGCGCTCGATCGCCCACACGCGCCAGCCGCCCGCGCTGTGCACCGGGAAGACGCCCTCGCGCAGGCCGATCGAGAGCAGCCGGACGGCGAGCACGACGAGCGCGACGAGCACGACGCCGGCGACGAGCACGGCGAGCGGGAGCCACGCGAGCGAGCGCGACCACACCTCGAGGGGATCGGCCGCGCCGCGGATCCCGCTCGCGAGCACGAGCCCGCCCGCCACGAGCGCGAGCGGCACGATGAGCGACAGGCCGAACGCCGAGGCGCCGTAGGCCCACGCCCAGCGCGTCGCGCGCGGCGGCCGCCGCGAGGTCCACCACGGCTTCGCGGAGCCGACGCGGCGAGCGGGGGAGCCCGACCAGCGCTCGCCGGAGCGCAC